>CAZEEG010000035.1:0-48070 GCA_964511065.1 uncultured Pirellulales bacterium
TGCTGCCGGTGAACACCGGGAAATTCAGGGCCCGAACCTGTTCCAGGTCGCGGCCACCGCCGGAGGTGATCAGTCCGGCCGCGCCAAACGCCTGGTAGGTGGCGCACATGACTTCGCCGAACGTGGCCGCCACCGGGGGATCATCCAGGTCCTGGAACACCACGATGGCTGGGCCGGGCAGTTCGGCAAAGCCGGCCACCTGCTGGTCCATGCTGCCGTAAGCATCGCCACCCACGGCCGGGGCATCGCTGCGGAATGCGGCCGTGCTGGCAAAGCCCACCATGGGCGGAAACTCGGGGAAGTTGCACTGGATACGGTGGTCCATGTAGCCGACGTTGCGCGGCCGAATGTCAAACAGCTCAATGACATTGCAAATGGTCGGCGTATCGAACTTGGCGAGCTGGTCGAGCGTGGCCTGCGAAATGCTCATGGCAGTTTGAACCTTGCAAGAGACTGGTGGAGGGAGGATGCGCAGTTGAGAACCGGCACTAGCTTTGGCGGTGCCGCGGCGGTCCGCACGGATCCGCGGCGGTCGGCGCTGTCGGGAGGGGGAAGGCTGTTGACCCATCCCCCCGCGGGCGTGAAGTGGTCAAGCTAACGCGCCGCCGGGGCGTGTCAAGGATGGCCCATTCGCAACGCCGCAGGAGCCCGGCAGGCAGTCCGGCTCACCACCCCTTTCGATGGCAAGCCAAGGAAGCTCGGCAGCGCGCCAGTCGGCCACGGCAGCGTCTACTTGCCACTGCCGCGGGCGACTCCTACGATAGCAGCCGGAGTAACCATGCCAGGCTGCGGCAGCCGGAGATGCAGCCCCCCGTTCTCACTTGCCGATTCCCCCAGGGTGCCATGCCGGCTGGTCATGTGATTGTGTGCGAGGCCGAGGGCCATTGGGCGGTGACGTTTCGCGCCACTGGCGGCGACGACCTGCCGCTGGTTGAAACGCGGTCGCTGGCCGAGTGCCGTGCCCGGCTGGCGGAAGCCCCGGCCAGTGTCCTGGTGCTGGAGCTGACGGAGCCGCAGTTGGGGGAGATTGCGGCTCTGGTTGGCGATTTGTACCGCTTTCCGCTGGCCCGCGCCATGGTAGTGGCCTCGCGGCAGTGGCAGTTGTACGAGCGGCCATTTCGCGAGTTGGGCTGCATGGCATTTACGACGTCGATGCTCCAGGTCCGGCACCTGGTGCTTGCCGCGCGGCGGCGACTGGCCCGCGTTGCTGATCCGCCGCGCAGCTTCCGTGATGCGTTGCTCGCCCGGCTACCTTCGCGGGCTGGCACGTAAAACGGCCGCCCCGGGGGCCAATGATTCGGTAGAATGCAATGATGGCCGTTTGGCCGCTGCGCGAATGGGGGAGCCTGGCAGTATTTCGTCGGCCAGGCTGCTTGCCGGCGGCACGACAAAGCATGCTTTTTCTCGGCGCGGCGCGCCGAGTTTCGCCAACACGGGAACGCTCATGGAGATCAACCAGGCCAACGTCGAGCAGGTGCTGAACGATTTTCGCGATCCGGAGACGGGCCGCAGTGTCGTGCAGCAGAAACAGGTCCAAGGCATCGAGGCGGGCGATGGCCGCATCGCGGTCACGCTGGGGCTGACGACCCATTCGGCCCCCATTTGGGAAGACACGCGCCTAGCGGCCGAAACCCTGTTGCGCGAGAGGTTTCCTGAAGCCCAGGCCGTGGAAGTGAAGCTGGCGGTGCATGAGCGCCCGCCCATGAAGCTGGGCCAAATCGGCCTGACGGCCAAGAGTGTGATCGCGGTGGGCTCTGGCAAGGGCGGCGTTGGAAAAAGCACCATCGCCACCAGCCTGGCCCTGGGGCTGAAACGGGCCGGTTGCAAAGTGGGCTTGATGGATGCCGACGTCTACGGCCCTAGCGTTCCCCATCTGCTGGGCGTCAACCAGCGGCCCATGACGGAAGACGGCCGGATCATTCCGATCACGGTCGATGGGTTGAAGGTGATGTCGATGGGCTTTCTGGTGCCGCGCGGCGAGGCCATCGTATGGCGCGGCCCGATGCTTCACGGCGCTATCACGCAGTTCCTTCGCGATACGGCGTGGGGTGACCTCGATTACCTGGTGATCGACATGCCGCCCGGTACCGGCGATATCGCCCTGACGCTCTCGCAACTGTTGCCGCTCACCGGCGCGGTGGTGGTCTGCACGCCGCAGGATGTGGCCCTGATCGATGCCGAAAAAGCCATCGCCATGTTCCGCAAGGTGAACATTCCCGTGCTGGGCATGGTCGAAAACATGAGCTACTTCCTCTGCCCGGATAACAACAAGCGGTACGACATCTTCGGGCACGGGGGCGCCAAGAAGCGGGCGGAAGAACTGGACGTGCCGTTTTTGGGCGAAGTGCCGATCAACATGGCCATTCGCGTCCACGGCGACGAAGGCAAGACCGATCAGAACTTTGAAGTAGCGTCCACGCGCGAAGGCTTCGAGCAGATCACGTATCGCCTGGTGCGGAACATGGCCGACAAGATGGTCGGTGGGCAGGAACCGCCGCCGCTGCCATCGCTTTCAGTACTGGGCTAGTGGCTACCTGGCAAATGGAGCAAGCAACCACACCACGATTTCGCGCACCATGACGCTTGCTTACGACCCTGAGACTGCCGTAGCCCACCTTCGCCGGGCCGACGTTCACCTGGCGGCGGCTATCGACGCGGCCGGGCCGTTTGCGCTCCAACCGCAACCTTTGCAAAGCCCCTTCGAGGCCCTGCTGCGCTCCATCGTCTACCAGCAGCTATCGGGCAAGGCGGCCGCCACCATCTATGGCCGGGTGGAAGCGCTGCTGCCCAAGCGGCGGCGGTCCGCATGGCCGCAGACGGTGCTCGAACTGGATGAAACCACGCTGCGGGCCGCGGGGCTATCGCGCAACAAGACGGCCGCCGTGAAAGACCTGGCCGCCAAGACGATCGACGGCACGATTCCCTCGCTCCGCAAGCTGCGCGGCATGAGCGACGAAGAAATCGTTCAGCGGCTGGTGGCTGTTCGCGGTATCGGCGTGTGGACCGTGCAGATGCTGTTGATCTTCCGCCTGGGCCGGCCCGATGTCCTGCCGCTGGCCGACCTGGGCGTTCGCAAAGGCTTCCAGCGGGTGTACGGCACCGCCGAGTTGCCCACGGCCGACGAGCTGGCCGGTCAGGGCGAAACCTGGCGACCGTTCCGGTCCGTCGCAAGCTGGTACTTGTGGCGGGTGATGGATCAGCCCGGCCCGCTCAAGTAGCGGCGCGGGAAGCCTGAACGACTGTCGTGCCGTTACACGCCGCAGGCGGATACGACGGCGGGGCTGGGCCGCCCCTGCCGGCGCGCTATAATGCGACGAGCATTACGACCTCTCCCGACGAAATCATCTGCTCATGACCCATCACGCTGCCAAGCCAACCAATCTGTGCCAACTGCGCGAAAGCGGCTGGAAGTCCAAGACGGTGAAGGAGGAAATCCGCGATAATTTTCTCCGCCAGCTTGCCGCCGGTGAGGACCTGTTTCCCGGTATTGTGGGTTACGAAAACACGGTCATTCCCGAGATCAACATCGCGCTGTTGGCCGGGCACGACATGCTTTTCTTGGGCGAAAAGGGCCAGGCCAAGAGCCGGTTGATGCGGACGCTGGTCCGCTTTCTCGACGACGAGATTCCCTACATCGACCTGCCCGAGGCCCCCTTCCACGACGACCCTTATCGGCCTATCAGCAAAGTATGCCGGGAGTTCGTCGCCAGCCATCCCGAGGAAGAAGTGCCCATCGGCTGGTGGAAGCGGGAGGACCGCTACGCGGAGCGGTTGGCGCCGGGCACCAAGTTTGCCGACATCATTGGCGAGATCGACCCGGCCAAGCTGGCCGGTGGCACGAGCATGTCGGCGGAGGATGCGCTGCACTTCGGCCTGATTCCCCGGATGCACCGCGGCATCTTTGCCATGAACGAATTGCCAGAACTGGATGAACTGGTGCAGGTGGGGCTGTTCAACATTCTGGAAGAACGCGACGTCCAGATTCGCGGCTACCCGATCAAGTTCGATATCGACGTGCTGATCCTGTTCTCGGCCAACCCTTCCACCTACAACCGCAGCGGCAAGGTCATCCCGCAGTTGAAGGACCGGATCGGGGCAGTGATTCATACGCATTATCCGCTGGAGCGGGATCAGGGCGTGCAGATCATGGAGCAGGAGGCCGGAATCTCGCTCGATGGCGAGTATCCCGTCGCGGTGCCCTACTTTATGAAGCAGATCGTGGAAGAAATCACGATTGCCGCCCGGCGGAGCAAGTACATCGATCAGCAGTCGGGCGTAAGTGCCCGCTTCAGCATTGCCAACTACCGGACGATGGTGGCCAGCGCGCGGCACCGGGCCGCGGTGCTGGGCGAAAGGCCCGCGGTTCCACGGATCAGCGACCTGGGGCACCTCTACTCTTCCAGCCTCGGCAAGCTGGAACTGGACATGATGGGCAGCCACCAGATGTCGGAACGGCAAGTGCTCGATGCCCTGGTGGCCGAAGCCATCCGTACGGTGTTCGAGGAATACGTCGAGCAGCATGGCCTGGCCGAAATCGCAGAAATCTTCTCCAAGGGCATTCGCGTGGAAGTGGGCGATATGCTCCCTTCGCACGTCTATGCCCAGCGGCTGAAGCGCGTGCCCCCGGCCTGGGATAAAGCGTTTGAAGTGAATGCTGCCACGGACGACGCCGTGCGGGCAAGTTGCGTGGAATTTGTACTGGCCGGTTTGTATGCCACGGATCGCATCTCGCGGAGCCAGACCCACGGCCGGATTCAGTACGAGCTGTAAAGGGGGGCAGAGGGAGTGTTGCCGGCCCGTCATTCAATGGGATGCGAGGTAGACCGTGGCCAAGGTTGTCTTTTACCGCAATGCGCGACAGGACGGCGGCTTCCGGACAGGCATCGAGATTGATGGTCAGACGGCGTGGCATCATTTCACGGCCGGCAAGGGCGAAGCCGATCCGGCCCTGAATTGGTGGGTCGATGTGCGATGTGAAGGGAAGAACGTACCCAGTGATCCCGACGCTGCACGCGACTGGCTGCTGAACGAAGGCAATCGTATTGCGGAATTCGTCGCTCAGGCATCACAGGACATCGACCCCCAAGGCTTTGGCGTCGGGCTCGAACCGTTTCGCCGGGAATTCAAGGTGCGCGGTGCGCAGGTTGCCGTAGTGGCATCGGCCGCGCGGCGGATCACGGCAAGAGAAATGGCGCGGGTCTTGGCCGAGATCGCCAAGAAGTGGAACGATTATGTGAACAAGCTGCAGCATCCATCCGCGGTGTAGCTCCGGATGAACAATCGCATCCTCGATGCCTGCATCCTGATCGACCATGGGTGACAGAGCGCAAAGCGGGTTGCGCTTCGCAAAGTTGCCCGGAAGGATGTGAGGCGATGGGCCGCGAGATTGATCGAGGCTCGCGGTTCCGATGCGATTACCAGCCCCACGGTCATCGAAATGCTCTGTGGGACGCGGCAGAAACACGAGTTGGACTTGACTCGGGTCTTCTTGAGCAAGTTCCGCGTCATCGACGAAGGGCACATCACGGAACAAGATGTAATCCGCGCCAAACATCTTGCCGCAGAACTGCGGCATCGCGGCCAGACTCCCCCACGCGACCTGGTCGATTGTCTTATTCGAGCGATCGCGCAACGTCTGAAGTGCGATATCGACACAAACGATAGCCGGTTTCCGCGTTGAAACCTTCCCGGCAGCGTTCTTTGGGGGGGCGACTTCCCGCCGTCTCCCACTGGTTGCAGGGCAGCCCGGCCAACTATAATCGAAGAAGGTTGCCTTTCACTGATCCCACCAGGCGGGGGGCCAGCCTGCGGCAATCGGTCTTGCCCGGCGCTGCCAGCCCGTTGCCGGCGTTTTGCCCCTGATTTTCCGGCGTCAAACACAAGGTTTTGCGGCCATGCCCGTCCAGATGGAGTTGGCGAGAATCATCATCAGCGAGATCAACGACCAGCAGGTGATCTATCTGAAAGAGGTCGATGGTGATCGCTCGTTTCCAATCCTGATTGGTATCTTCGAGGCGACGAGCATCGACCGCCGCGTGAAGGGCTACAACTCGCCCCGCCCGCTCACCCACGATCTGCTGGTGAACACGGTCGAGCAGATGGGCGGTGAACTGCACAGCGTGGTGATCAACGAGTTGAAGGAACACACGTATTTTGCCCGGCTGCGCATTATGCTCGACGGCGAACTGATCGAGGTGGATGCCCGCCCTTCCGACGCCATCGCCGTGGCCGTTACCTGCGAACCGGTACTGCCGATCTACGTCTCTGAAGACGTACTCAACGACGTACTGGGGGCCTAGCCGCCGTTTCGGGGGCCGGCGGCAGAGTCCGTCACGCAGGCAAGATTGCAACATGCGTTCAATGCGCCAAGCTGCCGAGGCCGCTGGCCGCTTCGCCCGTCACCGCACAACGTTCACAGCGCAACGTTTACAGCGTTGCCAGCTTCCACACGGCCAGCGCTGTCGCAATCGCCACGACCACGATGCCGGCCGAGTTCGCCAACCATCCGTTGGCATAACGGCCCAGGATCGCACGGCGATTCACCACCACCAACAGGAACACGGCGACCAGCGGCAGCAGCAGCCCATTGGCCACCTGCGCTACCAGGATGGTTTCGGTCGGGCTTTTGCCTGCCAGGGCAGCGAAGATGGTTCCCATCAGCAGCACGGCCAGGGTGATGCCGCGCACGCGCCAGCTTGCCATGTCGGCCCGCCAACCCGCCGCCCCCGCCACGGCATACCCGGCCGCCAGCGGCGCGGTAACGGCGCTGGTTAGCCCTGCCGCAAGGAGCCCAACCGAAAACAGTACCTTGGCCGCCGCCCCGCCCAAGGTGGGCGAAAGCTGCCGCGCCATGTCCGCGGCCGTGTTGAGTTGCCCCTGGGGAAAGAACGCGGCCGCAGCCGTAGTGGTGATAGCGGCAGTAATCAGTCCGCCAATCATCACGGCCAGCACCGTGTCGAACCGCGACTGCGAAAGCGCCTCGTCTGCCGGCACATCATCGGGCCAATGTTGCACCACACTGGAAGCGTGCAGGAACAGGTTGTACGGCACAATCGTGGTACCTACCAAGGCGACAATGGTGGTGAGCGAGCCCGGCGGAATCCGAGGTACCAGCGAACCGGAAAGCACCGCGGCCGGGTCGGGCTGAATCAGGGCGGCGGTCACGACAAATGCCAGGCTCATCGCCACTACCAGCACGATCAGCCCCCGTTGCAGCGCGCGATAGGTTCCACTCAGCAACAGCACGGCGGCCGCGCCACCCACCAGCCACGACCAAGTGGCGATGGGAATGCCGGTTAGAATCTCCAGTCCGACGGCGGCCCCGGTCACGTTGCCCGTCTGGTAGGCGGCGTTGCCGAAACCAATCGCCACGACAATCAATCCACACGATGCCAGCCGGGCGCCAGGCGAAGTGAACGTCGCGCGGATGGCTTCGCCCAGCCCTTGGCGGCTGACCAGTCCCAGCCGTGCGGCCATTTCCTGCAGCACGATCGTGGCAGCCACGGCAAAGACGATGGCCCAGAGCAGGGCGTATCCAAACCGGGCCCCGGCGGCGCTGGCCGTGGTGACGGTGCCAGGGCCAATAAAGGCCGCCGTGACCAGCAGGCCAGGACCGAGCGTGCGGATTTTGCGACGCCAGGATGTCATGGAGCTACCTTCCATGCAATGAAGCGCCGCCGGATGCCGCCGCGGCTTGCTTCCGCCGCGGCCCAATCACCACCGCTCAACCGTCTTGGCTTCAATATATCGGCGGTGACTGTCCACGTAACACTCGTGAACCAAATCCCGGGCCTCGCGGGGCGGGGGAAACTTGGCCGAGAAGCCGGGCACTTCCGGATCGATTGCCAGCTTCGCCGCGTTCACCAGATGCCCCAACAGGTCGCGGGGGTCTTCATCGCCCACCGCCACGCGGATCATCGTCGGCCCGATGCCCGCCCTCGCCAGGTCCTCGGCCGAAAGCTCCGAATGCGTGGTCAGCGCCGGGCAACTGACAATGGTGTTCGATTGCCCCAGGCTGATCATGTGATCGAAGGTCGGAGCCAAGTTGTCGAAGAACCGCTGGAAGGCGACATGAGGAATGCCGGCCCCCTCGAAATCGAACGTGAACAGCGGCGCGGGCAGGCCCAGGTACAGGTGCCGCTCGCGCAGCGATGTGTTGGGATCGTCGGGCAGTTCATTGCAATGCACGTTGATGTCGGGATGGGCGGCCAGAAACCGCGCCAGGATCCGCGTGTTGATGCACTTGGTAAGCATCCGCACTTCGAGCGTGTGAATACCTTGCAGCACTTCAAAGGCGGCGTCGGCATTGAGAAACGCGCCCTTCACATAGTACACATTCCAGAAAACGGTCTCCTGCCACGAGCGGCCATTCTGGTTGTTGCCCTTGGGGAGGAACATGTCTTCCACCCGACCGATCAGCACGCCGGCAATCACGGATCCCGTGCCCGAGATGTCCTTGGTGTAGCTGTGGACGACAAAGTCGGGCCGCTCGGCCGGGTCCTCGCGCTGCAAGGGCTGCACGAGAAACGGCGTGCCGACGGTGGCATCGAGAATCACCCGAACGCCCGCCTCGTGCGCCCGGCGGCAAATCTCCGGCACATCCAGCACGTAGCCGTGCGGGTTGCAGGGCGACTCGAGGTACAGGTAAGCGTTCAAACCTCCGGCGAAGCGGTCGGCATGTTGTTGCTGCACCTGTTGCCAGCAGCGATCGAAGGCGTCGGCATCGTAGCCGTCGAAACTTTCGACGGCGATATTCAAGTTGGCCGATTTGCCGTACCAGTCGTGGATGAGTTGATGGGCGCCGCCATAGATGTTGCGGCTGACCATCAGCACGTCGCCGTGGCCCAGCAGGTGCGACAGCACGGCGTCGATGGCCGCCATCCCACTGTTAAAGTTCCAGGCAAAATACTCGTGCGCGTATGGCCCGGCCTCCAGGTCAACAATGTGATTGGCCAGGGCGATGGCCGTGGGATTCAGCAACCGCGAATAGATTTCCAGCAACAGTTCTTTGCCCTTGAATGCATCCTCGATCCATTCCGCGCAGGCATAGATATACGTGGCTGTTCGGGCAATGACCGGGTTGGCGGAGAAGATCGCGGCCACGTTATCGAAAACCGCGTACGGCCCTTTGGCGTATTGGGTGGTGGAGCTGTAACCCAAGTTCTGGTAGGCGCGCCGGAAGGGGTTCTGCAACGTATCGAGCGACTTGGCCAACTGGAACGAGAGAAACTTCTTGGCGTTGAAGTAGGCGATCCGCTCGGTACGGTTAAGCCGGCTGGCGGTGTCGAAGGTCAGTTGCCAGAGCCGCTCCAGGTCGCCCTGGTTCTCGTAAAGTCGCGTTGCGATCCGCGCCATCACCTGGCCGAACTCGCTACTGCCATCAATGCCGAAATGCGCCAATTGCTCCGCAACCAAGGCTTCGACGGTAGCGGCCGTTGTTGAATTGCGGCGCGGTGACAAGCGTTTCTGCGATTCCAACATGGCAGCTACCCGGCGCTTCCTTCGAGCCAAGGCCATCCGGCGCGCGGGAAGGAACGCCCGCCGAATGGATTCAACCGTGCTGCTGCCTGCGGCGTGCGCGCGGCACCAACCCCTGCCGGGCAGCAGCCTGTCCAACTACCATTCTTGCAGGCGACAGTTGCGGGGGACAGGCGGTCAGTGCCGATTGGAGCGGCGCCCTCACTTCAACTGGCTCAGCTTCAGTTCCAGGGAATACTTCCGCGTACCGTCGATCGCAATCACCGTGTAGCGCACCGTGGGATCGTCCAGCGTGGTGTCGAACTCCACCAAACCAAACGACGGTGTGTTGTTGTAGGAGAACAGAGCCTCTTTCATCTCCGGATGCTTGTGGTGGTTGGTCAGCCGCGATGAGTTGAATTCGTACAGGGCATAACTGCCGGGTCGCTCAATCTTCCAGGCGTCGCTGCGGTGGCGATCCGCGCTCATCAGGACGACGCCCGCGATGTGGTGTTGGGTGAGGAAGTCGAACAACTCGGTTCGCTCTTCCTTAAAGCCGTTCCAGGTATCCAGCGAGTCGCCCTTGGTGCGGTACTCAAACGGCACGGGCGAACAGATCACCTTGAACGTGGCTTGCGATGCCCGCAGGCGTTCTTTGAGCCATTGTTTCTGATGAGGGCCGAGCATGGTCTTGCCTTTGAGATGGCGATAACAGCGGCCATCGAGCATGTAGAACTGCACGTCGCCCACCTGGAAGTCGTACCAGCAACCGGGCCGGCGGTCGCCGAAACCGTAGCCCGGGTTGACCCAGTTCTGGCGGAACACTTCCCAAACGGGCCGTTTCCAGTCGGGCTTATCCAGGTCCGGGCCGCCTTCGCAATCGTTGGTGCCAAAGTCGTGATCGTCCCAAATGCTGTACACCGCCGTGCGGCTCACCAGGTTGCGGAACGGGGGCGGCGACTGCCGCCGGTAATAACAAAACCGCTGCATGGCGGTGCTCTGGGGATCATCGCTGTACATGTTGTCGCCCAGCAGCAGCAGCAAATCGGGCTGCTGCTTGCGAATCGTCTCCCACATGGACTCGTATTCGGTGACATAGCCTGCCCCGCCGCCAAACGCCAGCGAGAACCTCAGCGGCGTGCTCGGCGGTGGATAGGTGCGAAACCGCGTCTGCTGAGCCAACTCCACCGGCCGGCCATCGATCTGGAGTGCGTAACGGTACTCACGGTTGGGCTCAAGGCCGGTCACGCGCACCACCGCCGTGTGATCGCTGCTGGCCGTCGTATGGGCAGTTGCTGTTGCGGGTTTGCCTTGGGCCTGGCCATCAACCGGCGTGACCACCACGCGGACTTCGGCGGGCTGCGCGGTGCGAAGCCAGATACTGGCCGCGGTATTGGTCACGTGCCCCAGCATGGGACCTTGAGCCGGCAGGTAGCGCTGGCCCTCAAGCAGTTCTCGGAAGAATGGGCGGTCGCGCAGCGGCGCCAACCAGTGATGTGCATCGGCGGCAGCACGGCCGGGCGTTACGCCCAACCGCAGGGCATCCTTCAGGGCGGCTTCAGCCGCCAGACTGTTTCCCCGCTGCGCCTCCGCAATGGCCAATTGATAATGCCACTCGCAGTCGTCGGCATACTTCTTCAGTTGCTCCTGCAGAATCTCCACGGCCTTGTCGTAGTTGCCGGCCCGAATCCATTTACGTGAAACCTTGTAGTCGTGCTGGGCAAAAGCGGGGCTGGCAACCAACAGTGTGAGCCATACGGTCCACCATGTCGGCCGAAGCCAGGTTATAGCGTGCGATGTGTTCACAAGTGGCCCCCCGTTGACAGCAGCTATAGGGCAAGCGGAACTGGACAATTGCGGAGATGTATGCGGTTGTGGCCTGGTTCGATGATACCTGCTACGCGCGGCGCACAGCACCGTGTGTTTGGCAGATTGTCCGGGCACGGGTTCCTCGGGCCAGTTCTACCGGCCGCCTGGCAATTGCAGCGCCCTGGCACGCGCAGGTCCGGTTCTACCGGCCGCTTGATGCCGCCCGATTACACCGGGCTTTGGGCGTGGCTGGCGGCGTTGATTGAAGGGAGGCGAACGGTCTATGGCCATGCAACCCGCATTGCGTCCGGCAAGTAGCCGTGCCTGCGGGGCCTCAGAGCTGTAGCGGATATCGATTTGCTGCGGCTACTCGTCTGCCGGTGAGTGGCTGGGGGCTGGG
Organism: uncultured Pirellulales bacterium; assembly: GCA_964511065.1. Lineage (GTDB taxonomy): Bacteria > Planctomycetota > Planctomycetia > Pirellulales > S012-138 > CALBRZ01. The sequence goes on from CAZEEG010000035.1 coordinate 11,666, forward strand.
CCCATGGGCAGTTCGGTCAGAGCCGAAGGAAGTTCATAGTCCGGGTCCGCCCCGGCGGGTGCCGCCAGGTCGTCGGCCGCGCACATCAGCCGCATGTACACCAGGTAATCAACCTGGGCGGACATGTATTCATAACGCCCGCTGGCATAGAGCACCGGGGCCGTCTTGGGAAACGGGCTCGACGGACGCGCAAGCAGATATGGGTTGTCCACGGTGCCGGTGGCCCTGCCGTTGAGCCTGGCGGCGGGAGGCGGGTCCAGCGTCGGCAGCCACACGAAACCGACCAGCGGTTCCTCGGTGTCGGTCCACTTGCCGGCGTTGGTGTTCTGCGCCATCAATAAGGTTGTATCCAGCCCATCGTGCGATTGCACATATGCCTTGCTGACCGTACTGCGCGCGGCCAGTTCGCCGTCCACCTGCTGGGGAAACGCGTCGTGAAATATGCCGTTGGCCGGCCAGTCGGCAGGGATCGTTGGTGTGGCGCGGCCGTCGGGCAGGGCCGCGTTGACCACGAAGCTCAACACGGGACCCGGTTCGGAAGTGCCCGGCGCGATGAACTCCGGCAACCGCACGTCGGGCGTTTGGCCCCGCTTCTCGGTCTGGGCTTCCGGCCCGAATTCCGTGTACACCCGGCGGGCCTCTTCGCTGTCCAGGTAGGGGAGGATGGAGAAGCCCCAGCTACCGGGCCGGGGATGGCCGTCGCTGCCGATGGCTTGCACCGTGCGATAGCCGGGATAGACGCCTTGGACCGTGGCAAACTGGTCGATGGCCTGGTAGAGCACGGTCATCCGCCGGGCAGTGGCCTGTTGTTGAGCGGCCCAGCGTTGCTTGGCGACGTAATACAGGAACAGCACCAGCCCAAAGCACAGGACGATCAACACCACCAGGACGTTGAGCAGGGTGAAACGCCGTGCTTGAACCATAAGCCTTGGGACGTTGAAGCCTGTGGGGTGGGCCCCGTTGGTGATGCGTTCAGGCGTCGCGGACGATCTCCACGCAGATGCCGCCGGCGCGGAAAAACCGGTGCATGGCGGTGAACCACAGCTCTTTCTTCCAGAGCAGCCCCAGCTCGTGGCAAACCGATTGCAGTTCCGCCCGATTGTAGGTGCGGCAGCGCCACAGGGCGCTGGTCAGGGCGCCGCCGAGGTTGTCTTCGGTGGCCATCAGCAGCATGCGGCCGCCAGGCGTAAGCACGCGGGCCAGTTCGGTCAGCCCCAGGCGGGGATCGGGCAGGTGCTCCAGCACGTATCCGCAGGTGACGCAGTCGAAGCTGCCGTCGGCAAACGGCAACCGGGTAACGTCGGCCACCAGGAAGTTGGGCACATTGCTGCGCAACCGGCGGATAGCCCGCCGCACCATTCCCAGCGACAAGTCGAAACAGGTGATGCTGGCCTGGGGATCAGCGTACTTCAGCAAGTGGCTGGCGATCTGGCCGGCGCCGCTGCCCACATCCAGGATGCGGCGCGCTCCGCGCAGGTCGAACTTGCGTTGGCGGAACAACCGCTCGCCCAACGAAACATGCAGGGACAGCGTGCTACAGGTAAGCAGGAAGGAACCCTGGCGGCCGTCATACACTTCGCGGACGCGGTCGCGGTATTCCTTATAGCTGAGCCGGTCGATCATCCGATTTTCGACGATCCGGTTCAGCACCTTCTTCTTGATTTTGGGTTGGTGACCGTCCGCCGACGATTTCGGCGGTTGCTCTTTTATGCGAATGCCCATTGCACCTCTTTCGAGCCAAACAACACACCGGGCGACCTGAGATTCCGTGCGGTCGCCAATTGCTGCAATTTCGGGGCCTTGATGGAAGTTTTGCCGGATCCAATCTCGCGGCGGCTGGGGGTTCCCTACTGGGGCCGGGGGCAAAAACCGGCCGAGGCAGGGCAAGTGCCGTCCGCCGCTTGGGACCGCGGCAGGCTACAAATATACACGACGATTATAGATATACCACTCGATGAGCAGGACCAAGAGGGCCAACAGCAGCAGAATTTTCCAGCCCGCCCACGGTTGAGGACGTGTATCGGCGGTCGCCCGGACCTTGTTCCAGTCGAAATCCAGTTCCTGCCGGGGGACCAGGCGACTCTCCTGGCTGTCAAACAGGTTGACGGCGAACCGCTCCACCGTTTCATCGGCATTACGTACCTCGTAGACCCCCAGTTCATCGGTATCGAGAAACCGGAACACGTTGCCGGGCGAACGCGCGACGGCCACCTCACGGTCGCCGGGGGTTACCACGGTGAGGGTTTCGCCAGCAGTGGGAACTTGCAGTTCCAGCGGTTGGCCGGGCCGCAAGCTCTCGGCCCCACCCTGGCTCGCGCCTCCGCCCAGGTAGTGCAGCACGTTGAGCACCAAGGCTGCAAAGCTTCGCCGTTTGAACCAGTCGGTATTGGCCCCCTGGTCGTCCAAGATGCTAAAGCCCAGCACGGCGTCTTCGTAGCCCCGCCGCGGCGCCACGGCGAACACGGGCACTTGCACCCGTTGCGGTTCGCCGTCGTCGGTTGCCTGCAGGGCGATGGCGTCCATCAACGCCACCGACCCGGCGGGCGGCGTCAGCGGTACGGCTTCTGCAATCAGCAGCCGTTCCACTTCGAGCAGTTGCATCAACGGGTGGGCCCGCTCCAGGTCGATAATCTGCGGCCCTGCCAGGTTCCTGGCTGGCCAGGCTTCGCCGGCTTTCCAGCCCCACTCTGGCAGCTTGGGTGGCAGCCCGATGAACCAGCAGTTCGACTGCGGCATGGGCGTGGGCGCATCGGCCGAACCGGCGGCCGGTTCCGGCAGGCAACGGTCGAAGATGATCAAGTCGAACAGGCCGGCCAATGCCGCCTGCCGATACTCCTCGGTTTGGAGGAAGGCCGGCGACTCGATCAGCAGATCGGCGGCTGCTTGCGCCCTCGGCGTTTGCAGGGCAAACTCCAGCGGGAGGTTGCCGGGGGTCACCAGCAGCACGTTGCCGCGGCGTGGCGGGTTTACCACGGCCCAGGCCCGGTTGTCGGCTGCGAGGGCGTCGTCCACGTCCAGCCGCATTTCCAGCACCGCGGTATCCAGCGCCCGCTGCGTGAATACCACGCCAGCGCTCTTGCCGGCGGGAACCTCCACTTGCTGCACATCCAGGGGCTGCCCGTTGACATGCAACTCCGCCAGCACGGTTTGATCGTTGCGGCCGTGGTTCTCCACGCGGCCAAAGATCTGGAGTTCGTCGGACTGTTCATCGGGTCGGCTGGCGCTGAAGGCCACGATGGCCAGGTTGGAGACCTCGGCGCTACCCATCGGCAGATAGCTGGCCTCCAGGTTGCCCAGCGAAAAGCTGGGGGCCGTAAAGTTGCCGTCGGAGAGAATCCACAGCCTGGCCGGCAGCGGCTCGGGGGCCTGTTCGTCCTCGGGATCGTACGAAGCCCGGGGGGTATTGGCCAACCCGGCCGCATAACTGAGGGCATCGTTGATGGAAGTCCGCCGACTGGTGGGCTGAATCCGCCGCAGTGCTGCCCGGCATTCGGCGGTACTGGTGGTGAACTCCTGCACGATGCGGGCGGTATCGGAAAAGCTGATCACCATGACGGCGTCTTGCGACCGCTTTTCCTCGGCCAGGAACTTATCGACCTGGGCCTTGGCGGCTTCCAACCGCGAGGGAGCGGTGTCCACGGCCGACATGCTGGCCGAGTTGTCGATCAGAAAGATATATCGTTCGCCGGAGGTGGTGCCTTCGCCCCAGTAGGGAATCAGCAGCGCCAAGGTCGCCAGCAGCAGTACGAGCAGTTGCAAGAGCAGCAGCAGGTTGCGCCGCAACCGCTGCCAGATGGTGTTAACGTGCAAATCCTCGATCGACTTCTTCCACAGGTAGGTGCTGGGAACCTCGACCGGGTGCCGCTTGAGCTTGAGAAAATAGAGCAGCACCAGCAGCACGGGCAGGGCGGCCATGATCGCCCATTGCCAGGGAGCCAGCAGCGTGCCCACGTTATCCATCAGCGCACCAGCCCCCGCCGCCGCAGATAGTTGACCACCAGTTGCTCGGGCGGGAGCTGGTTGTGGGCGAGGATGTAGGTCATTCCCCGCCGCCCGCAGAACTCGCGCACCGATCCAATAAATGCGTTGAGGGTTTCCTTGTATCGTTTGAGCAGCGGCGCGCTGACGGTAATCTCGGCCACGTCGCCGTCTTCGCTGTCGACCAGTTTGAGGTCGCCGGCCAGGTCGGGGTCGAGTTCTTCCTGCGAAAGCACCTGAATGACGTAAGTATCCATCTGTCGCGCGACCAGGTACCGCAGGGCGTCTTCGTAACCGGCCTTGTCCATCAGGTCGGAGATCAGCACCACGACGCCTTGGCCCTTGTTGCGGAGGCAGAAGTCGCGGACTGCATGCGCCAGCGGCGCGCCATCGCCCGGCGTGATCTGCTCAAGATAATCCAGCATCCGCCAGACGCTGCTTCGGCCGCGGAGGGTGGGCCCGGGCCGGGCCGTGGCAGCGCCCAGGGCTTCGATCCGTACCCGGTCGGCACGGACCAGCCCAATGAAGCCCAGCGCGGCTGCCAACTGCTTGGCGTATTGCAGCTTGGTGGGCTGGCCAAAATCCATGGAGCGGCTGGCATCGACCAGGGCGTAAAAGTGAAGGTCCTCTTCCTCCAGGAACATCTTGAGGAACAGCCGATCGAGCCGGGCGTAGGTGTTCCAGTCGATGAACCGCAGGTCATCGCCCGCCACGTAGTTGCGAAAGTCGGCGAACTCGACACTCTGCCCTTTGCGCTTGCTGCGCCGCTCGCCCTTCATCCGACCTCGGAAGACCTTCCGCGTTACCAGTTCCAACCGCTCAAGCTGAGCGAGGAAGTCGGGCGAAAGCAGTGGGGTATCGGTGGGCATACCAGGGCGATGTGGAGGCGAAAAGCAAACGATGCGAACCAGAATCCAACGGTCACTCGCGGCTTGCGCGCTGCCGCGACCGCACCACCGGGCGCGGCAGAGTCATCGAAGGCGGACGCGCCAGTGAAGGTGGCCGGGCCATCGCGGGAAGCGGTGGGCAGCACCGCGGACCTCATTCTATCCAACGGTTCGGCCGGCCGCACCGCACTCATTCAAGAAGCCGCGGCCCGCCCTGCCAACCTGCTGCGGATGGCCTGGCATCCAAGCGCTATTCGGGCCGGACGGTGGCTCGGCCAATGGAGTAGTAGGTGAACCCGGCGTCGCGCATGGTGTGGGGTTCGTACAGGTTGCGGCCATCGAATACCACGGGCCGCCGCATCAGGCTGCGCATCGCCTCGAAGTCCGGGTTTTGAAACTCCTTCCACTCCGTGCAGATCACCAGGGCATCGGCGTCGCGCAGAGCATCCAGCGGCACGCTGTTGTAATGCAGCCGATCGCCAAACTGCTGCTGGATATTGGGAATGGCCACCGGATCGTGGACGGTCAACTCGGCGCCCCGGGCAAGCAACTGCTTGAGCATGACCACCGACGGCGCCTCGCGGATATCATCGGTCCGCGGCTTGAACGCCAGTCCCCACACGGCAAACCGCTTCCCGGCAAGGTCCTCGCCGTACTCCTGCACGATCTTTCCCATCAGTACTTCTTTTTGATGGTCATTCACACAGTCGACGGCCGCCAAAATACGAGGCTCGACGCCCGCCTCGCGGGCCATCGCCTGCAATGCCCGCACGTCCTTGGGAAAACAGCTTCCACCATACCCGAGGCCCGGGAACATGAAGGCGAAGCCGATGCGGGCGTCGTGTCCGATCCCTCGCCGGACTTCGTTGATATCGGCCTCCATCCGTTCGCACAGGTTGGCGACCTCGTTGATGAAGCTGATTTTGGTCGCCAACATGGCATTGGCCACGTACTTGGTCATCTCCGCGCTTTCGGGCGACATCACCAGAAACGGCCGTTCGGTGCGCAGGAACGGGCTGTACAACTCGCGCAGCGTATCGGCCACTTCGTGGTTGCGAACCCCTACCACCACGCGGTCGGGGCGCATGAAATCGTCCAAGGCCGCGCCTTCCTTGAGGAACTCGGGATTGCTGGCCACTTCGACCGCTCGGCCGGTCCGCTCGCGGAGGCGCTTGGCGACGGCGGTGTTGGTTCCCACCGGCACCGTGCTCTTGATGACCACCACGGTTGGTTCCTGGAGCACATCGGCCAGGGCATCGGTCACTTTCCACAGGCTGGTGAGGTCGGCGGAGCCATCGTCGGATTGGGGGGTACCCACCGCGATAAAGACAAAGTGGGCGCGCTTGACGGCATCGCCCAGGTTGGTGGTGAAATGCAACCGCCCCTGGGCCTGGTTGCGCTGGACCAACTCGCCAAGGCCCGGTTCGTAGATGGGGAGATCGTTCTGCTTGAGCCGGGCGATCTTGTCAGCGTCGATGTCAACGCACGTAACATTATTGCCCGATTCGGCGAAACACGTGCCGGTCACCAGGCCGACGTACCCGGTGCCGATCATAGCAATTCTCACAAAACCACCTCACAAACGAACGGGAGCATGCCGAAGGAACCAGGTTGTAGGGATTGTCGGGAGCGGCCACGTGCCAACGGCCTGAACCGTGGGCCAGAACGTTCTCCCGGTATGCAAATCATAGGGCGAGGGAGCCGACGAGCGGGCAAAGACCTGCTACGTCTGGGCCATCATGGGGGGCAGCCTGAACCCCATCATCCCTTCGGTATGATACCAAGATGCGCCGCGTTGCCGGAGGGCAGGGTACCGGCCGCGTGGGGGGGCACCCCCCCAGGATTGCGAGCCAGTGCCTTGGTGAATGCCTGCCTTAACGCTGCAGAATCGGCAGGTAGTTATTGGGCATTTGCAAGATGATACAAGCCATTCCCGTGGCATATTCGGGACAGATGGCGTCATCGGTCCACGAGCCATCGTCGCGCTGCAAGCTCAATAGTTCATCGCGGATGGCGGGATACCACTTGGTCCAATACTCGCCCCCCGCGTGCCACATCGCCTGCACCGCATAGTAATGGCCATAGAAGTAATGGCCGTGGCGATTGAAACGCCCTCGCGGCCGCTCCTTAATCAGGTATTCCAGGCCCTTTTTGATCTCCGGCCCATCGTAGCCTGCGCTGTACAGGGCCACCACGCCGGCCGCGGAGCGAGGGAACAAGCTCGGGCCGCCCGTCGGCAGGTACATGAAGCCGCCATCGGGATTCTGACTGCGCTTGACGTAGTCGATGCACGCATCGACGGTGGTCTTGGGTACGTAGATGCCCGCGTTACGCGCCGCCCGCAAGGCCATGATCTGGCAGATGGTGACCGAGATATCCGCCTCGCGCGGTTGGGGCTGGTAACGCCATCCGCCCTCGTCGTTCTGGGTGTCGATAATCAGCCGAACGGCCTTCTTGAGCTTCTCGCGAATGTCGGGCCGCATGGTCATGCCATAGGCTTCTGCCAGGAACAGCGTGGCAAAGCCGTGCCCGTACATCGGGCCGTGGCTGGCACTCTCGGGCAGGATGATGAATCCATCGTCCTGAGTGTGGTTGAGCAGAAAGTTGACGACCCGTTCGCACGGTTCGCCCAAGGGGCCGCGCGAGGGCGTGCTGCCAGAGGCCATGAACGCCATGCCGCCCAGGGCCACGACCGCTACGTTGCGGCTGTAACCGCCAGAGCCGAACGAGCCGTCTTCGTTCTGGCGGGCGACAAGGTAAGCCAACCCGGAATCGATTGCGGCCTGGGTCCGGTCGGTGATCAGGTCGGCCGCGGAGTGTTCAGGATCGAACCCCTGCGCGCGGACCATCCGTGGCCAGATACCAGGCGCCAGGGCGCCCCAAGCCAGGGTGCCGGCCGCGCCGGCCAGGAAACTGCGTCGGCTGAATCGCGGCATCACGTTCCCTCTCCACAGCGAAAGGTCGAGGTCGGCAGGCTTCCGGGCCTGCCTGCTGAGGGCCGTCGGCGCGCCGCATGGTCCGGGGGGCGGCAGGTCGGCGGCCAGCGGAAAACCTGCCCCGCGACAGTCCGGCCCAAACGGCGATTGCGCAAGCCGGCCTCATTATGGCCTTGCGCGGTACTGTTCCGCCAGTCTTTTGAAGTAATGCTCAATTGCCGGGGCATACTGCGGCAGATACTCACCCGTCGGTACGTTCAGCATCGCCTCGCGAAGATGCTGCGGCAAATGGCCCCAAGTGTCCTTGATAAGGGCGCTGCGGCTGATGGGGTCGGCCTGCTCAATCTCCCGCTCGCGGATCCCTTCGTCGCTATCCAGTGGGCTTCCCGCCGGGCGCGAACCGGCCATGTTGCCTTCGCCCGCGTTCTCCTGCGGTTTGCCACCGGAGTCTTCCTGGTTCTGCGGGTCCTGCTCTTGGCGGTTGCCTTCGGCCATTTGGGGCGTTTGCTGGTTGGAACCGTCGGGCTGCGAAGGCTGCTGGGCCTGTTCGATCAGCCTGGCCAACTGGTCCAGAATCTGCTGCTGCTGCGACTGCGTTTGTTCGCCCGGGTCTTCGCCCGCCAACCGCCGTTCGACCTGTTGCATCAAGCGGCCAATTTCCAACAGCGGATTGGATGCTTCACCAATATCTTCGCCGGGCAGGGGTACGGTGTCACCGGGGGCTGTGTCACCGGGGGCAGGTGCCCGGTCACTGGGCCCGTCCTCGGGGGCTCGGCCTGCGGGCCTGGGGACTTCCTTGGGCTGGGGGGCGGCCTCTTTGAGGCCCTGTTGGATTTCCTTGTCAAAGCCTTCGAACAGGTCGCCCGTCAGTTCATCGAGTAGGCCCCCGTCTGGCAGTAGGCCCTTGTCTGGCAGTAGGCTCTTGTCTGGCAGTAGGCTCTCGTCTGGCAGTAGGCTCTCGTCTGGCGGTAGGCCCTGCCCCGGGGCGGCCTTGGCCGGTCGATTCTGCGCAGGCGCTTTGCTTGCCTTGGGGGCATCTTGGGCCCAAACCGGCACGGCAACGATCGCCAACACGGCTATGATCGCCGCGAAGGCAACCATTGCCGCCAGGGCGGCCATCGCCGAAAGCTTACTGCGCCATCTCATGGCCGTTCCTCTGCCTGGACTTGCTGCCTGGGTTGATTGCCGACACGGTCGAAGGGGGGGCAGCGCGCCAGCGGTGTACCGCCCCCCCACTAAGTATCATATCACCGCGGGCGAGCGAAGTTGAATGGCAACTGGCGCGCCGGGGCGGCATCCTCATACCGCCGCTGGGTCTTCACTGCGCCGCTTCCCGGCGGTGCCGATACACCGCCACCACCCCGTTGGTCCGGCTGTCGCCGGCGATATGGAACACGTGAACGTTCAACTCGGGCGAGTAGCAACCGTTCCAGCATTCGCGCCAGCGGATGCCCTCGGGCAGCGGCACCGGCTTTTCGCTCCAGGCGTTTTCCACCGGGTCGTAGATCAGCAGACCGAGCGTCTTGGGGAAAAGGTTGACTGGGTCGCCGCTGCCTTGCCGGATGGCCAGCCGCATCACGACCACATCGGCCACCGTGTCGTAATGCATGTTCGATGTGGTCGAGCCAATGGCGATTCGACCCTCCTCCAGTGTATTGGTTGCCGGATAGGGCTGGTGCTTCGCCTTCAGGTCGCTGAAAGTGTTGGTCTTGGGATCGTATATCCAAGGGATGGATGCCTGCAGGCGGTTGTTGATGTACACACGGTCGCGTTTGGTGTCGTAGCAGAGACTGCCCTCGAAGGATCCATGCCCAGTCGCCGTGGTCGGCGGGCCGTTTTCGGCCTCCACGCGCTGCCACGACGATTCCTCGTGATCGTACAGCCAGAAGTGGCCGCTGCGCTGGTAGAGGGCCGTCTGGTTTCGGCCGGGCAGATGAAAGAGCGAATCGGCGAATCGGGTGCGCGGCCCCTGGTCCGCGGCGAGGCGGCGCAGCCAACGGTGCTTATCCACGCTGTAAAAGTACGGATGCCGCTGGCTTTCCGTGGTGAAGTGGATGGTGCGGTCGCCCAGTAGTTTTTCTACCCTGCCTTTGATCCTCCGCGCGTAGGGGCTGCCGGTTTGCAAGACCATCAATTCGCGCGTGCCGGGAATGTACTCCAGACACTCGTAACCATGCACGGCGATGGCGATGGGCAGGTGCTGCCCGTCGGGCGAAGTCAGAAACCCGTTGCGGTCTGCGGAGACTTCAAAATCTTCGGTCTTGGTGCCGGGATAGACGCAGATGTAACGGTGCGCCATCAGATCGTAGAAGAAAACGTCGTCGTTGTAGTGGCCTTCGCGGGGACCGGTGCCGTGGGCGCCGTGGACGCCTTCGCCCACCAGAAAGGCGCCCACCAGGTCGGGCGCGTAGGCCATCTTGTTGGTGTAAGCCCGGCCCGGTGCCGGCCCCCATTGCGGGTCCGGCGCCGGTTCCCCCAGCACCAGCCATTGGCCATCGCCCAGGGCCTTGATCTTTTCCACATGCGGGCCGGGCGGCGAAGGCAACCCGGCCAGCGGCGCATCGCCCTCGGGAGGATCGGCTCCGATCGCTAAAGACGCAGCCAACAGCAGCCATGCGGCCAGGGGCGCGAGGCCCGTGGTGAAACCGCGCATTGCATCGCGTGACATGGTGGACCTCCCATCGCCGAAGGTAAGCGGCCGGACCTTTTCGGTCTTACCCGTATTGACGCCCAGGGGTCGTTGGTTAGCGACATAACCGGTAGTTCCCGGTCTTGTGGCCAGCAGCGCGGCGCTACGACCTTATTTCGCCATGTTTACTTCACCATGATCCGCATCAGGCGGTGCATCTGTCGGCCTGATTCCAGCGTGACCGTGGCACGCTCGACCACTTCGCGCTCGGTGCCCCAGTTGCGATACACGGTAGCGAAGACTCGGGTTCGCGTGCTGGCCCGGTTCGTGTCGTCGGCGAAGTAATGGGCGAAAACGACGTATTCGCCGGGCCGCGCCTTGGGAAGCACATACATCTCAGGGCCCAGGCCTTCTGTCACGTCCTGGGTCAGGCGGCCACCGATGCGGGTTTGGGGATGGGAATAGTAGCACACTTCGCCGGTGGGTTCGGTCACGTGCAGGTCGACATCGGTGCCATCGGTATTCCAGGCGATCATCACCACAAGGTCGGCCTGGTCCAGGCCGTGCTGGGTTTGCAAGGCTTGCTGGCGCTGTTGGGCCAGGGGCCGCAATTGGGCCGGGGACTCGCCGCGGTCGATCTGCTTCAACAACCGCAGGTAATCAAACGAGGCAATGGAGTTGAATTCCCTGAATCGGTTGCCCCAACGGCCGCCTACGGCCAACTCGTAGTACACCATCGCCAGGTCGGCCTTGCCGGCAGCAGCCAGGCATTGGGCCATCGCCTGGTACGTATGCGGCTCGTAGGGCCGGGCGGCGGCTACTCGCTGCAACAGTACGTAAGCCTGGTCAGCCAGCCCCCACTCCATGGCCGAGTAGGCAATGTCGCGGGCGAGTGCCACGTTGCCAGGGTCCAGTTCCACCAGCGAACTGAGGGCCTTGAGGGCATCATCGGCCGAGGCCGCCCTGAACCGCCGGTCGGCTTCCTTCGTAATCTGGGAGTAATCCAGGGGGCGGCTTGAAAGCACCTCGTCCTGATGCGCGGCCGGCAAGTCCCGCCACATCCGTTGTTTGCAGTCCAGCGGGCGGCGCACCAGGCGGAAGCTTTCCTCCGGCAACCGGTTGATAGCGATGCGCAATACCGGGGGAACCTCGAGGTCCATGCCGGGCATCTTCGTCAGCCGATCCAGGTATGCCTCAAACGCGGCCTTGGCCGAGCGTTGCAGTTCCTCGTGCCGCTGCTCGGCGGCGCGAATGGCCTCCATCGCCGGGGTCAACTGCACCACCAAAGCATCCTCTTCCGGCTTGATGCCAAATCGCTGGTAGTCTGCCTCCGTTTCCAGCATCAACAGGCTGCACGTCTGGCCAGGAACGCGAAAGTGCCGGGCATACGCTACGGCCACGTCCTCCACGGCGGTGTGCATGGCTTCCAGCGAGTCGGTCGCCACCTGGCCGTAGATGCGCGGCGCCAATTCACTGGCCACCTGCCTGGATTGCAGCGAGATGGTTTCCTCCTGGCCGTCGCGCGCAAGGTGCAGGGTGATCGAAGCATCTTCGGGATTGCCGCGCCCAGCAACCAGCAGCGTTTGCCCCGGATACACGGCCACCGGCCTGCCGGCAACCAACAGGTCGGTTCCGCCGGGGATGGTAATGCCTTTCAACAACCAAGGCCGGGAGCGATGCGCCCGGGCCGTGCTGTCCACGGCATTCTCTCCGGTCACCGCGAAGTGAGCCCCGCCGGTGGCCTGCGTAAGCCGCGAGAGCAGCAACGTATCATCGCCCGACATGCCGGTGGTGTAAGCAAACAGCGTGGCTTGCGCGGGAACCAGGGCGATCAGATCGTTCGTGTTGGTTGCCCCCCAGGTGGCTGAGCCATCGGTCAGCAGAAACACGTCAGCCGGCTGCGCATTGGCCGGTTGCGCAGTGGCCGATTGCACGTTGCGGGGGCTGCCGCTATCGCCCTCTTGCGACAGGAGGGAACCGGCAAACCGCAGAGCCTGTTCCAGGTCGGTGGCGCCTTCCAAGGCCAGGCTTTGCGCATACTCGACGGCCGCAGCCACGTTCCCGGGCGTATTGGGCACCCAACCCGACCGCCACGTGTGCGATTCAACATTGAAGAACTGCACCTGGAACGACTGGATGGTATCGCGGTTACCATCCAACATGGCCTTGAGCAGATCGAGGTAGATGTTCATGCGGTCGGGCGCCGCACTCAGCGACGTATCGACCATGAACAGGGCCCGTTTGGCGGCGCGTCCCGCGTATGCGCCGGCCTTCGGCGCATCGGTCTCGGGAACGCGGAGCCGGGCGGCAAAGAAATCGCCCAATTTGTCGTCCCGCCCGGTCAACAGCAGCGGTTCGCTTGCCGATTGCCGCAGTTCGATGACCGGGGCCGTGGGATTCTCAAAGCGGTAGTGGTACTGGCCGCGAACCAGGGACGGCTTTTCGCCGCGCCGCGCCGGCGTGACCTGCGGAGGCCGCCCTGCATAGTCCGTCGCGCGCAGATCGACCAGAACTTGAGGTACGCTGCGGGGAAGGTCGAGGCGGTACAGCAGCTCGTCGCCCACCGCAAGCAGGTTCACATCGTAGCCGATCACGATCCGGTGCCATGCCTTGGGGACCAGCGGGAACACCCGGGCAGAAAACACGCCCGCCCCCGCCCACTCCGCCAAGGCCGGATCGACGCGGCGGCGAACTGTCTCGCGGTACGAGTGCGCCGCCTTTTCCTTGGGCACCACCCGGGCTTCCTTGGGCTCCTTCCAGGTTTCGCTCCGGGCCAGCATGATCTCGGCCGGGTCGCTACCCAGGTCGCGCGTACGCTCCACACTAAAGAACGCCTGGCTGGTCAGTTCCGGCGGATGCGGTGTCTTGTAAACCGTTTCCCCAAACGCAAGGAAATACAGCGAGGCATCGCTGGGTAGCCGAATCTTGAACGTGCCTTCGTATCGCCGGTCGCGGTCGTTGTAGTAGTAGAGGTCGATCAGCACCCGGGCTCGGAAGCCATCGACCTGCACATTGGCTTCCATGGCTTGCAGCGGCAGTTCCTCGTTTTCACCAATCATCAGCCGGCTGGCATTGGGCGTTACTTCGGAACGCCGCCAGGTCGCGGCAGGACCGCCGGAATGAGGCTCGGCCGCTTTGGGGTTGGCCGTTGTATCGGTAACAACATTACCTGCGACACCCGCATCGCTATTAACGCCCAGGCCTTCCAACGTCATCCCGCGGCCAAACCTCCCGCCTCCTCCCATTCCACCAAAGCCGATCGATTCGTCGCTCATGTACCAAGGCGCCGGCATATTCCTTGGAGCAGCGGCTTCCAGCGGGTTTGCCGCGGTCGGTGCGGCCGATTCGAAACGCGATGTTGGAGCCGCTTCGGGAGCGCTCGCCGGCCCCGGCAACTCGCCAAAAGGTACGTGCTCCCCAAGTTCGCGTAACGAGTGTTGGCGGGATGAGTGTACTCCGTGATCGGGCATGACCGTACGTTGCAGGGTCCGGGCACTATCTCGAGAGGCCAATGGTTCCGTAATGCCCGGGAGGAACATCAACGTCAGAGCGGCAGCACACACGACGATGGCCGCCACCGCGGCCACCGCCCGGTTGCGAGCGCGGGTCCAGACCCAGGTGGCTGGCGTTGGCTGCCGGGGGCCATCCTGATCAGTGTTGCCCGAGGGCCCGGCTTCGGCCGCCGCGGAACGGTTGCCCGCGGAATGGTGTTGTTCCGCCGGTGCCGCCTGTCCGTTGGCCAGCGTGGCTTCCACGGCCGAACGGATGGTGGACGAGGCCGGGGGAGCTTGGGCCGCGATGGCCTGTTTCAAGCAGACAGCCAGGCGGCGGATTTCGTCCACCTCGGCCGCCAGCGCAGGACTGGCCGAGAGGGCGGCTTCCACTTCCGCCTGCGATGCTGGATCGTTCAATTCATCGAGCGCGTATGCCGTCAAGCGAGGATCGTTGGCGTCCATCGAAAGGACTCCTGGTCGCAGTTGGGTTGCGTTGGATCGAGCAAAGGGTTGGTTGATCTCCAGCAACGGAGTGTCGCTGGTCTGTTCTCAGCACACACCGGCCATGTATCAGCGGTGGGCGTGCCAGGCTCATGTGGTGCTGGTCTGGCCAGCGGCCAGTAAGCGGCGCGCCAGCGGATGGGCCCGCAGTGCTTTGAACGCGCGATGAACCAGCACACGGACATTGGCTTCCGTGCGGGAAGTGACCTCGGCAATTTCCCGATAGCTGAAGCCTTCGGCCCAGAGGTCAATGACTTCGCGTTGTGGCTGCGGCAGTGAGCCCAGGATGCTCCGTACCTGGCTGGCCGTATCGTGCAATTCGGCGGTCGCTGCCGGATCGGCCTGGTGGTCGAGTTGACCATCGGCAAGGCCGGGGTTGAGGGGTTCCATGCGGTTTCCCTTTCGCAGGTAATCGATCGCGCGGTTGCGGCACACTGCGTAAAGCCACTGCCGCACGTGCAGTACGGACGCGGGCGATTCGCCGCACAGTCGCATGAAGGCGTCTTGGACGACATCGGCCGCAAGGTTGGCATCGCCCAATATCCGGCCGACATATCGCAGCAGTTCGCGCTCGTGCGCATCGAGGGCGGCCAAAACCCAATGCCGATGGCGCGAGCGATCCTCGGGCGAGTGCATGTGCGTCACGCGGAGGAGAAGGATCGAGATGTACCCCGGTCAGGTGGCGAGCCCCCGACGCACACAAGTCTAACGAGAATCAACGGTTGCTGTTGTTTTCCTGGGTGAAACCGGCTGCGCATTCGGCGGGACCCAACCTTGAGACGAGCCAGCCGCCAAAGTGTTTCAAAGAAATCTGGCCTTGGCCGACCCGCTGCACAGACTCACCGAGCCCGTGGCACGCACGCCGGGCGGCAAGGCGTTCTTGCTCAATCGAGATGACAGCGGGCGCGGGGCACGTTAGGCTTCACAACCACGCATCGGTGTCGGGCCGGGCCACGGGGGCCAGGCCGCACGGCATCGGCTCCGCCAGTCCCGCTCCATCCAGCAACAAGGCCATTTGCGATGTCGCAGTACGATCCGGCGAATCCAAACCGCCCTCCGCAGGAGCGTGGCGGGATTCAACCGCTGCCCGCTGGTTTACAGCCCCAGCGGCCGACACACTTTCGCTGGACGGTGTTGGTGCTGGGATGCGGTGTCTCGTGGATGATGTATCTGCACCGCTACGCCTTTTCATTGATTAAGCCCAGGCTCATCGATGCCGGCTACAGCGAGACCGAATTGGGCGCGCTGGATTCCGTCTTTTCGACCTGTTATGTGCTGTTTCAAATTCCCTCGGGCATCGTGGCCGATGTCTTCGGCGCGCACCTGTACCTGACGGTGGCCATCGCGGTCTGGTCGATCGCGCTGGCCCTGCATACGATCACCGGCTTTGGGGCGCTCAGCTTTGCCCGGGGGTTGATGGGCGGGGCCCAGGCGGGCGTCTTTGCGGCGATCAGCCGGGTAACGCGGACCTGGTTTCCGGCATCGGTGCGGACCCAGGTACAAGGCTGGATGGGCGTGTTCAGCGGCCGCATCGGCGGCATGAGCGCCAACCTGATCTACGGTACGGTGATCATCGGCACCTTGGCGATCTCGTGGCAAGCCGGCGCCTTGCTGCTGGCTGGCGGCGGCATTGTGCTGGCCGTGCTGTTCTTTGCCTTGTTCCGCAACTCGCCCCGGCAATCGCCGTTTGTCAACGAGGCCGAAGCCGATCTGATCGAGGCAGGCGAGTCCAAGAGCCGTCGCCGTAAGATGCCACTCAAAGAGATGTTCAAGCGGATGAGTCCCCGCTCGGTGGCAAACCTGGGAGCGCTAAGCCTTTCGGCCTTTCTTAGCACCTTGGCCGACAACCTGTACTCCAACTGGATTCCGCTGTTCTTGTACCAGGTATATGCGCTGAAGTTCACGGAGATGGGGATCTACTCGGCCCTGCCGCTGCTGGGCGGGGCCATCGGCGGCGTGGTCGGCGGTTACTTCAACGACCTGCTGCTCCGCAAGCTGACGCGGCGCCGCTGGGCGCGGAGCCTGGTGGGCTTCATCGGCAAGTGCGGCGCCGCCGTATGGCTGGGCGTGGCCATGATCTTCTACGATAACCCCTACAACTTCTGCCTGGTGCTGATCCTGGTGAAGTTCTTTGCCGACATGGAGGTGGCTACCCGCTGGGGTACCGTCACCGATATCGCCGGCCCCGCCACGGCCTCGGTGTTCTCGTTCAATAACTCCGTGGCCGCGACCGCCCAGATTGTGTCGCCGCTGCTGATCGGCGCCGTTGCGCAATTCGTAGGCTGGTACGAGGTGTTCCTCATCATGGCATGCGTGTACGCGCTGGGCGGCCTCACGTGGCTGCTGACCAACTGCACAATCCCGCTGATGCGCGAAGACGAGGAAAGCGGCGCGTGACACACCGTGAGCGGTGAAAGCTCGGGCCGTGATCCGCCGGGGGGGAAACCCCCTATTCAATCCCGTACCGCTTGAGCTTCTGCCGCAGCGTGGCGCGGTGGATACCCAGGTACTGCGCGGCGGCAGCCCGATTGCCTCCGGTCCGCTCCAACAGGGCCTTCAGGAGCGGCGGTTCAACCAGTTCCAGGTATCGTTCGTAGAGAGTGCTGCTTTCGCCATCGCCCTCGTGCAGCGATTGGGCGTGCGTCCACGCGGCCAGCGCCTCGGGTAAAGCCGTGGACGGTTGCGATGCCCGCGGCGGGGCCGCGCCCGCATCCAGTGGCGGCAGCAAATGATCGGGACCGATGGCATGGCCGCGCGACACGATCGCCGCGTGCTCGATCACGTTGCGCAGTTCGCGAACATTGCCCACCCAGTGCCGGCGCCGCAGTTCATCGAGCGCGGCCGACGTGATTTCCGCCCGCTCGGTTCCGTTCACCTGCGAAAGCCGCAGGAAATGTTCGGCCAGCAGCGGAATGTCCTCGCGGCGCTCGCGCAGCGGCGGTACATGGATGGGAAACACGCTCAGCCTGAAGAACAAGTCTTCGCGAAACTCGCCGTTGGCGATCATGGTTTGCAGCGGGCGATTCGTTGCCGCGAGAATCCGAATGTTCGTAGGGCGCGGCCTTGCATCGCCCACCGGGGTCACTTCGCGATGTTCGATCGTGCGCAGCAGTTTCACTTGCAGCGGCAGCGGGACATCGCCAATTTCGTCCAGCAGCACCGTTCCGCCGGCGGCCAGTTCCAGCAGGCCCGCCCGGTCCTGCACGGCCCCGGTGAACGAACCCCGCACGTGGCCGAACAGTTCGCCTTCGACCAGGCCCGGGCTCAACGCGGCCAGACAAATCGGCAGGAAAGAACCGGCATGGCGATGGCTGTGGCGATGGATCGCCCGGGCAACCAGTTCCTTGCCCGTGCCGCTTTCGCCAGTAATCAGGACGGGTACGTCGGACTGCGCGGCGAGGGCGATATTCTTGAAAAGCTGCTGCATGGCAGGTGACGCTCCGACCAGCGTTTCGCCGCTGGGTTCGGCTGCCTCAGCCGTGGTGGGCCGGTTGGCCTTGGCGGCCAGCGCGCGCTGAATCACGGCCCCGGCCTGGTCCAGGTCGAACGGCTTGGTGAGGTAGTCGAACGCGCCGCCTTCAATCGCCTTGACGGCCGTATCCAGGTTGCCAAACGCCGTCATCACGATGATTGGCATATCCGCCGATGCCTGCTGGAACTGTTGCATGGCGGTCAGGCCGTCGATGCCCGGCAGGCGAACATCGAGCAGCAAGGCATCGTGCCGCGTGTTCGCCGCGCATTGCAGTCCTTCCTCGGCCGTGGAGGCGACATCGACTTCGTGGCCTTCATCGGTGAGGAATTCGCGGAACGCCCAGCAGATGCTTTGTTCGTCGTCGACAATCAGGATGCGGCTCATGCAGGCGCCTTCGTGCAAGGCAGGGTCAGTTCAAAGCAGGTCCAACCGTCGCGGCGACCCCACGATAACCGGCCGCCGTGCGCGGTGGCCACTTCGTGGGCCAGGGCCAGCCCCAGCCCTACGCCTTCGGCCTTGGTGGTGACCAGCGGTTCGATAAGCGAATTGCCCAGGGCCGGATCCGGCCCCGAACCATTATCGCTGACCGTAATGGTAACCGACCGCCGATTGGCGCCATCTGCCTGTTTGTCCGGTTCGGTGGAACCGTTGGCCAAGGCACCGTTGCTGTTTGCGGCGGCCAGGGCCACGCGCCCAGTCTTTCCGGCCGCTTCGATGGCATTAAGCGTGAGGTTCAATACGGCGCTGCGCAGCGAAGCGGCCTCACCCATAATTTCCAGCGGTGTCGAAGGCGCGGCCAGCTCCAGCGTGACCCGGGCATGCTCGGCCGCCGGTTCGACGAGCGAGAACACGTCCTGCAGCAGGGCGGTCACGTCGATGGCTTCGCGGCTGCGCTGCTCGGCCTTTCCCAGCGCCAGCAACCCGCGAACCTGTTCTTCCATCATCGCCAGTTGCCGCAGCGCCACGTTGAGGCTGTTGTCGCCCTCGGGTGGAGGGTGCCGCCGGGCGTATAGCTGCACGCTCAACCGCGCGCCCGTGAGGGCGTTGCGCAACTGGTGCGCCATGCCGGCGGCCAATTGCGCCAGCACCTTCATCCGCTCAGAACGCTGGATGGTCTGTTGCATCGCGCGCAGGTCCAGGCACATCCGGTTGACCGAGCGGATCAAGGCCTCGATCTCCGCGGCACTGTCGCCGACTTCCATCTCACGGAAATCGCCGCCGGCGATTCGGGCCACCTGCCGCTGCACCTCGCCGATGCGGCGGCTGGTCCGCTGCGCGATCCAGGCGGTGATGACGATCATCAGCCCCAGGATGGCACCGCCCAGCACCAGCGACGGCAGCACGGCATCCCACCATGCTTGCCGCCACGAGGTTTCCGGGTACAGCACCAACAGCGAGCGGTCGCTGGAAGCCTTGTAGTCGATCCGTGTGGCGATATAGCGCACGCCGTCCAGCTCGACGGTGGGCGAATCAGCCAGGGTTTCCAGCCGTACCGTACCGGGCGACTCCATCGCGGGCGGCCGATCCCGGAGCTGCGTAAAGCTGGTGGCCGTCGTATGGCCTTGGTTGTCGTAGGCGATGAAGTGCGCGCCGGAGAGGCCCTGCATCCGGGCCAGCACGCTGGAGGTGAACGGGAAACTGGCATCGCCCAGCGAGGCCACCACGCCGTTGAGCCGATCCACGATCTCGCGTTCCGTACGCCGGGCGGCCAGCGTGGCGGTGGTGATGGCGATGGCCGCAATCGCCAGCACCTGCAGCGTGACCAGCGGAACGAGAATCTGGTTGCGGAGCGAGCGGGGCATGGATCAGCAGCTAGCCCTTACGGATGGTTGCGCCGCCCGTTTCGGGTTGTCAAACGATCGGCGCCGCATATCTACCGTCTTGCAACACAATCCGCGTTATTTCAGGGGAACGGTCTGAAATGAAGCGGACATTCGCTGCGCAGGCGTCCATCGAATCGGCTGTTCGTCACCCGGCAATCGACGAGATAACGGCGCGCAGGCACGGACCACCATTCGCTTACCGCTAGCGCCCCCGTCCCGCTGATGCCGCGAGTCGCTTAATCGTTGAGCGGTTGCGAGCTTTTCAAGTACGCCAGCAGGTCGCGCACCTGCTGGTCATCCAGTTCTTTCAGCAGGTTCTCGGGCATCAGCGACTTGGGCTGTTTCTCCAGTTCGTCGATTTCATCGACCGGCAGCACTACGTCTTGGCCGTCGTTGCCGCGGAGCACCACCACGCGGTTGTCCTTATCGACCAGGAAGCCGGTGACGGCGCGGCCATCGACCGTGAGGGCCAGCATCGTCTCAAAGCCTTCGCGGATTTCTGCGCTCGGGTTGACCACGTTAACCAGCATGTTGTCGAGGTCGTCGCGCTTGTACGAGGTGAGATCCGGCCCGATCCGGCCACCGCTCCCGTGCAGCACGTGACACTTGCCGCAGTGCTGATTGAACAGCACCTTGCCGCGGTACGGGTCGCCCTCGCCCGCGGCGATGACTTTCTTCAGCCGCTCGATTTCGGCCTGCATTTCTTCGGTGGTGGCCCCGGCAATGCTGCCCCAATGTTTGCGGACCAGCGCCGCGATGCGCTGATCGCGGTGGATCGTCAGTAGCCGGACCACGTCGATCGGCAGCGAATCCTTGGCGACCTGGCCGGCATCGACCGCTTCCAGCAGTTCCCGCGTCCAAGCGGCACGACTGGCAAGCAGTGACTGGGCCACCTCGCGCACCGCGGGATGCAACTGCCCATAGGCGGCCAGCACGGTCTGGGCGATTTCCGGCTGGTCGTACGATTGCAGTGCGGTCAGGGCCGTTTGCTGCAATTGCTTGACGCTTTCGGCCGCTTTTCCCTCGGGCAGCGGCAGCTTGACCAGTTGCAACAGGCTGCCGACCGCTGCTTCCTGGCGAACTTCGCCAAATACCTGCACCAGTTGGAGCCGTTTCTCGAGATCGGCCTTGCTGTCGGCAATGGTGGCCAGGGCCTGGGAAACCGCGTCGGCATCGCCTTGCCGCACCCGCAGGATGAGCGAACCGCCGCCGCGCGCGGCCAGTGCTTCCAGCAGTTCTGCCGGTGCTCCGGCCAGCGAGCGTCCCTGGAACGCTTCTTCAAATCCTTCGAGCAGCCTGGCTGCGGTAGCCTCGCTGGGCGCTACCTTCAACAGTGTCGCGCAGTGCAGCAGTTCGGAGCGGCTACCGGCCTGCGCGAACCGGCGAATCAGCCGCGCCAGAATGTGATCGGCCACGATCGGCCGGCCCCATAGCGACTTGTCTTGCAGCAGGTTCACCACGTGCGGGGCATGCTCGGCACAATTGGCTTCCAGGGCCCACCACAGCAGCAGCGGGATATGCGGATCGTTGACGTCCTCGTCGCGCTGGAGCAGTTGGGCCACGATGGGCAGGCCCTGCTCGGGCGGAAGCCGCCGGGCCGAACAAGCCAGTTGGCTGCGAACTTCGGAGTGCGGTTCCCGCGCGGCCATCGCGGCCATGGCCGCCGCCAGCGGCGGGGCGAGCGTGCGATCATCGGCCAGCAGCCGTACGGTCCAGGCGCGCACATGGGGGTTGCCGTGCTCCAGGGCCGAAGTAGCCGTGGCCTCGTCCAGACCGCCCGATTGGTACAGCGCCCACAGGGCTTCCAGCGCTGCCTGGCCTTGTTCCTCGGCCAGCATCGTGCGCAATTGCGGAATGATCGAAGCATCGCGGCGGTCGCCCAATAAGCGCAGGGCCGTTTGCCGCCACCACTTGCCGTCGTGCTTGAGCAGTTCGACCAGTTCCGCACTGGACTTTTTGGAGAGATCAAACGGCTTCACCGCCTGGCCCTCCTTGCCGCGCAGGCGATAAATGCGGCCGGTCGACTTGTCGATGTTGCCTGTGAAGTGATCGCGGTGGGCAATGTGGGCTTCGTACATGTCGGCTACGTAGACGGCGCCATCGGGCCCGGTCTTGATATCCACGGGCCGGAACCGCTTGTCCAGGCTTTGCAGCGGATGGCTGAGATCCGTGGTCTTGCGGGTGGAACCATCCGGCTCTATCTCCGCCATCACCACGTGGTTCTGCAGCGGATCGATCGCCAGCAGCTTTCCGCGATAGGTCTGCGGCAGCCGATTCTCCTCGTAGATCACAAACGTATGCGTGAAGCGGCGCACGTCGTGGTGCCGCATCGATTCAAAGAAGCCAAAGGTATAAGGGTTGGAAAGCGGGCCGTGCTTGGCAAAGCCCTTGCGGTAGTAGCCGCCCTGCACGTAGTGGAAGCCGCGGGTATTGCCGCCGTTGTGGCCCGAGTACACCCGGCCCACTTCGTCGAACTCCACGCCGAACGCGTTGCCGCCGCCCTCGGCAAAGATTTCGTACTCGCGCCGCTCGGGATGGTAGCGCCAGATGAGTTGGCCCTGCGAGTGGACGGATCCCTTGTCGCCGGGCCGCTTGACCTGCCCGCTGACGGTGCTGCCCTGCGCAGCGTACAACCAGCCATCGGGTCCAAACCGCAGGCTGTTCACTACCGAGTGCGTATCTTCCATGCCAAAGCCCGTGAGGTGGACTTCCGGCGGGCCATCGGGTTGATCGTCGTGGTTCTTGTCGGGATAGAACAGCAGGTAAGGTGGATTGAGCACCCAGGCTCCGCCGCGTCCCAGGGCAATGGCCGTAGTGATGCTGGTGCCTTCGAGGAAGGTCTTGTGCTTGTCAAAAATGCCGTCGCCATCGGTATCTTCGTGGATGGTGATCTTGTCCAGCCCCGGCGTATGGTGCGGCGGCGGCAGCGGAATCTTGTCGTACTGCGCCCGCCAGTACTTATCGCGGCTGACCATCTTAAGACCGGCCGGGTAAGGGTACTGGAGGTACTGCACCACCCAGAGCCGGCCTTTCTCGTCGAAGCACATCGAGACGGGCTGCTTGATCACCGGCTCGGCCAGCACGGCGTCGACGGTCAGATCGGCCGCCACTTCCATGGCTGCGATGGCCTCTGCCGGCGTTTGCGGTGGCTCGGCGGGCGGTTTGGGGTCGGCTTCCTGTGCCCGTGCCGCCTGCGCTACCAGCGCCCAACCAAGCGCGGCGGCCGGCAAGCAGCGCAGCAGGGCCTGCCAGGGCGCGCGGCCCCCAGCGCGGGCACGCAAGCCGGAGCAACGGACCAAGGAACCTTCAAATGGCACAAACAGGCGAGGCATGGCGAGTCTCGCGGGGTATTAGTACGAGGCGGGCCGAAAGACGGCAGGCACGCTGCCACGTGCGTGTGGCACGTTTCCGCAGCATGGAACGATTCTAAGCCGAGTTACGCAGCGACGCCAGTTTCTGCACCACTTCGCCCACCGGCAGCACATCTCCCAGGTCGATCTCGATATCCAGCAAATTGACCTCGTGCAGCAGTTCGCAGCGCTCGCCCACGGCCTCGCGAGGGACAATCACGCGGAAGCTGTCGGTGGCGTCGCGGCACGTGGCATAGATGCAGTGGCTGGTGCTGCAGCCCGTGACGATCAGGGTATCCACCAAGACCGCGGCCAGCATCTCCATCAGATTGGTTCCCTTGAACGCCGAGGCATACCGTTTGCGGATCAGCTTCTCGCCCGGCCGCCGCTGAAGGCGCGCATCCAGTTCAAACTTCTCACTATCGCCGGGGGATAGCTGTAACTGCTGCTTGATATCGTGAGGGCTGGGCGGGTCGTTGGGGTCGTAGGCAAAGGTCGTAAAGAAGATCGGAATGTCCGCCTGCCGGGCCGCTGTCAACACGGCCGCAGTGTTGGCCACCACGCCGTCGAGCCGGCTGCCAATCTGCTCGTTGGGATCGGTCCAGTACCGGGCCAGGTCGATCACCAGCAATGCCGGCCGTTGGCCGAAACCGACCGGGCTACCCCAGCCGCGCTCCAGATACCGCTGGCGCAACTCCCGCAAATGGGCCAGCAGGGGTGCCCGAAGTTCATCGGGCAGGCGCAGATCGGCCGAACCGTCGCAGGTCGTCGTGCATTCGCTCATGACATACCGCCGGAGAGAAAGGGGGAAATGCCGCCGGAAAGGGCGCGCCTGGCGGGCTTGCCTCCCCCGGCTTGATGAGAAGACGGAGAACTGCCGCCCGCGGCGCCCCCCTCAACGTAGCGGGTGGCGACCTGTAACGCAGCATCCTGGCGGCGGTTCGGGGGTCGGTAAGGCCCGCCGGGCGTTAGCGATGGTGCCGCGATGGCATCCGCGGGCCGCGTTGTTACAATCCCTGCTGGGCCCGTGGCTCACGGCGATTCTTCGGCACGGCATCGCTGTCAGGGGCGACATCGCCCCCCCAAAACAGAATCGCCCCTCCGAACGAAATAATTCGTTGTTCATCACGATCGCGACACACGCCAGCAGAAAGGGCATGCTCCCATGGCCGAATGGGTCGAAGAAGGCAAGAAGGCGCCGGCGTTTACGCTGCCGGCCGACGACGGCAGCAAGATCAAGCTCTCCGACTTCAAGGGGCAACCGGTGGTGCTGTACTTCTACCCTCGCGATAACACGCCGGGCTGCACCAAGCAGGCCTGCGCGTTCCGCGACCGCAGCGCGGAGTTGGAAGCCCTGGGGGCCAAGGTGCTGGGCGTCAGCACCGACAGCGTGGAGAGCCACGTCAAGTTTCGCGACAAGTACCAGCTCAACTTTCCGCTGCTGGCCGATGTCGATCATACCGTGGCCGAGAAGTACGGCGCCTGGCGCGAAAAGAACATGTACGGCAAGAAGTCGATGGGCATCCAGCGCAGCACGTTCCTCATCGACGCCGACGGCCGCGTGGCAAAGGTCTGGAAGCGCGTCCAAGTGGCAGGGCACGACGATCAAGTGATCGAAGCCCTCAAGGCATTGCAGGACAAAGACCAATAATCCGTTGCCGCCCCCCCCGCGAAACCAGTCCAGGGAGTTGACGCATGTCGCACGCCGAACCGGTACCAGGCTCTGCTCGGCGGGGCAGCGGCGAGTTGTTTTCCAGTCCCGACTGCGAAGCGATTCGCGATGCCATGCGGTTGCGGCCGCGCGGCATGGTGGACAAACTGACCAGCGTTTCCGAGGCGGTTTCGCGTTTGCTGTCCGACGGCGAGTACCTGGCCATTGGCGGCTTTGGCGGCGACCGCATCCCCACCGCCGCCCTGCACGAGATCGTCCGCCGCAACCCGCAGCAGTTGTCGTTCGCCGGCCACACGGCCACGCACGATTTTCAGATTCTGTGCGCGGGCAATCTCACCGGCCGCGGCAAACTGCTGGCGAAAGTCGATATCGCCTACGTGGTGGGGTTGGAAGCGCGGGGCCTCTCGCCCCACTCCCGCAGGGTGATCGAGTCGGGCGAGTTGGAAACCACCGAGTGGTCCAACTATGCCCTGGCCGTGCGGTTCCGGGCCGCGGCCATGGGGGTGCCGTTTCTGCCGGTCCGCGTCATGCTGGGGACCGATACCTTCAACCGCAGCGCGGCCCGCGTGGTCACTTGCCCTTTCACGGGGCAGGAACTGGCGGCCCTGCCGGCGCTGTCACCCGATCTGGCGATCATCCACGTTCACGAGGCCGACCGTTACGGCAACTGCCGCATTCGCGGGACGACCGTGGCCGATTTCGACCTGGCCCGGGCGGCCAAAAAGGTCATCATCACCTGCGAACGGCTGATCGATGAAGAGGAGATTCGCCGCGACCCTTCGCAAACGATCATCCCTTACTACTGCGTGGATGCCGTCTGCGAAGTGCCCTTTGGCAGTTATCCGGCCAACATGCCGTACGAATACTTTTCGGACGAGCAGCATTTGAAAGCATGGCTGCTGGCCGAGCGCGACCTGGACGGCTTTCAGAAGTTTCTCGACCAGTACATCTTCGGCGTGAGCGACTTCCACGATTACCTGGCCGTGTGCGGCGGAACGCGGCGGCTCCAGGAACTGCGCCGGGAAGAAATGTTCCCCGCCGGCTGAGCCGCCACCAAACACTCCGCGAGCGCCGCCACCGGGCTAACGAACGTTGGTGAGAACCTGCACCGCAAATTGCACCAGCGTCAAGCCCCAGAGCGTCATCAGGGCGATCACCGCCAGGAAATACCGGTATCGCCAGGGGGACTTGATGGAGACATGCGTACTCAGAAGCACCCAGAAGCAGGCCGCGCCAGCGCTGACCGGCAGCCCCCAGGTCAACCAATGCGACAGGACCGAGCGCCAGGTAGCGTTCAGCGGTCCCAGGAACGGAATGGCCAGCAACAAGCCGCCGTTGGCCAGCAGCACTCCCCAGGCTACGGCCCAACCCCAGCGAGCGGCCTGCTGTGGCGGTCGCTCACCCTCGCCCGTCGCACGCGGAGCGCGATAAGGGTTGGTGTCGTGCTGGGGCGCCGATGGCGGCGCCTGCGGTCGCGCGTAAGGTTCGCGAGCTTCCAAGACGGATGATATCTCCCCGGCGGACGTGGCGGACTCCCTGGCGGAAGCGCTGCAACCGCGTCGCCACCCGGCAGGATCGCCTCTGCAGGCTCTGAGTCATCCTACGGGGAAGCGCAGCGCGGACCAGCCCCGGGGACGCCGGTTTCGAGCCACGCGCTCGCGCGCCCCCCGGTTTGGCTGGCCGGATGCTAGGCGATGCGGGAGTGCGGCGACGGTGGGCCGCCGGTCTTGGCGTCGTGCCATAGTTCCCTCAGGGCGGCGAAGAAGCCGGGCCGCACGGTGCCGTGGTAGGGCGAGCCAGGCGGCAGTTCCGCCACCAATCGGCGGTGGGCTTTGCCCAGGTTGTGGTAAGGGATGCCGGGGAACAAATGGTGCAACGCATGGTACCGCAGCCCCAGCGGGAACAGCAGTTCCGTCCACAGCGGGTGGCCGGTGATGTTGATCGAGTCGGTGAGTTGTTCTTCGTGGCTCATCGGCTCGCCCTCGTTGCGATAGTGGTGGGCGACGAGGTTTCGGGTCCAGTTCAGGCCGATGACATACATCGCCACCAGGTACAAGCAGCCCCAGCGCGACCAGGGCGCAATCGCCAGGAATGGGCCCAGGAAGATGGCCCAGGCCCGGAGGCAGCAGGCCCAATCAGCCCAGGCCCACCAGCGGTGCGGCTGACCCGGTTGGAGCTCGCGGCGGTACTCGGGATTCATCACGTAACTGGAAGCGTTCTCCAGCACCCAGCGGCGCAACTTGGGATGCAGAAAGCTGATCGGCGTGAGCAGGAAGAACCGCACGAATGCCAGGCCCGGCAGCAGGGCAATCTGCATCAAGTAGCCGAAGATGCGGCGGAGCGGGCCGCGTCCCAGCGGCAGGTATTCGCCGTCGCGGCCAGTTCCGTAGTGAGGCACGGCATGGTGGTCGATGTGGCATTCGTACAGGAACGACGGCATCAACATCGGAATGCCGCAGCACAAGTTCCACATCACCTTAAAGGGAGTCATCACCCCCTGTCCCATATGCACGATCTCGTGAATGAACGAGCCCGCGCGAAACAGTGCCAACCCTCCCACGATGAACGCCAGCACCTGCGTCCAGTGGCAGCCGGGCATCAGAAAGTAGATCACGGCCGGGTAGCCGATGGCCAAGGTGATTGCCAGGTCGGCCGCGTAAACATGGCGACGCCGCACGAACAGGTCGCCGATGATCAGCCGGGCCTTCCGGATCGAAAAGGTTTCAGCTTTGAAGGTGGCCGCTGCCTTAGCTTTCGAAGATGTCGTCGTGGACATACCAATCCCCTAATTGCTGCCCGCAACATCCGCGGCTCAGGGCAACCTCCGTGGCACCTGCCCAACTGGAGTCGGACGATTGCTGTGATGGAATCAACGCGGCGATTTCCAGCGCCCCCTCGGGCGTGGCCGTGGTATGCCTTCCTGCCACAAACCCTATAGCCCGCCGGTATTCCCCCCCCCGGTGCTGTCTGCCGCCTGCTTCACATTAGTTAAAATGGGTGGAATAGGAAGGAAAAAGCTCGCCTATCCTCATCGGCCCAAACCGCGACTGCCGTTGACTGCCGGCGAGAAACGGCCGGTTATGCCGGGCTTGCGCGTCTTGCCGACACTTTGTTGCCGGTAGAGGGACCGCCCCGGCGGGATTCCGGAAAATGCCGTTTTGCCCGGATGCTGGCCTTCCCGGCAGCACGCCAACCAAGAGGCCTAAGTACGGTCGCGGCGTGCCGGCCGGAGACAAGAAAGCCAGAAATCGCTACTGGCTGAGTGCCTGGTAGTGGGCGCAGAGGGTCGCCGCGGCCTGCTGCTGCGAGAAGGCGGCTTCTGCCCTGTGCCGGGCGTTCATGCCCAGTTGTGCTTGGGCAGCAGCGTCGCCGAGCAAGCGGTCGATGGCAGCGGCCATGGCGGCCGGATCGTCCGGCGGAATGAGCAGGGCTGATTGGCTGGCCGAGGGAAAGATTTCTTCGGTTCCGCCCACCGCGGTCGCCACCACCGGTGTGCCCGATGCCGCGGCTTCCAGCAACACACGGCCCAGGGGTTCTTGCCGGGCCGGGTGGACGAGCAGGTTGAACTCGTTAAGCAATTGCGGTACGTCGCTGCGCACGCCGAGGAAGTGTCCCCGCCCCGCAAGTGGCCCGGCGGTGAACGCTGCCCGCAGCGCCTGGTAGTGCGCCTGCGATTCGGCTTTTTGTGAAGGACATTCGCCCACCAAGATAAAGTGGGCCTGCGGCCAGGCTGTAGTCAAACGGGCCGCCGCAGCGGCCAGCACGTCGTGGCCTTTGCGGATCACCAGTTGGCCTACCGTCCCGATCAGCAGGGCGTCGGCGGCCAGGCCCAGTTCCCGGTGCAGGTAGCCGCTCGGGGGGCGTGGCCGGAACGTCTCCAGGTCCACCCCGTTGTAGGCGACGTGGCACCGCGTGGCGTCCAGTCCCTGGGCGATATGAAAATCGCGCGTCGCCGCTGAGACGGCCAACAGCCGATCCATCGCATTGAGATCGCGCATTGCCTGGCCGCTGACTCCGATGATGTCGCGAAGGTGCCCCAGACCGCGAAGCCCCTGGCCGGGCAGTCCCTTGTCGCGAATCACCGGGCCAGCCAACCGGCTCATCGAAAGACTGTTGGCATGCACGAGGTCGGGCTGTAACGATGCCAGCAGCGTGGCCAACTCCTGGCGCAGCACGGCCAGTTCGCGGCGGCGGTGGGAGCCGGCGTCGCGCCAAGCTATCGGATGCAGCGGGATGTTCAAGCTCCGCAGCCGATCGGCCAGCGGGCCGGAAGGCGGTGCGGCCGCTTCGATCTGGTAACCGGCTTGGCGCAGCGCTGCGAGGTTGGACAGCAGCGAACGTTCGCCGCCCAGGAGCGTGGGAAACTCAAACAACCAAAGCACACGGCGGTGAGACACCTGGCGACGATCCTTGGCTTCCGCCGATGGACGCTACAACTCGGGGGGCTGCCAGTCGGGAATGCCTTCCGATTGCCGTTGTTGCTCATACCACTGGTGGTAAGGTCGGCTACCGGCATTGGGCGTTTTCTCGTTGACCAGCAGTGGCTGCACGCTCTGCCACCAGGCGTCGTAGGCGGCGCGCATCGCCTTTACAACCTCCGGATGCTGCTCGGCCACGTTGGTGGTCTGGCCGGGATCGGCTTGCATGTCGAACAACTGCTGGTTGTTCACGAAGCGGAACCGCTGGTTGCGCACCGCGCAGTTCGCGTACTTGTATTCCTGGGGATCGGCAAATTTCGGCCACCGGCCCACGTGAAAAAACAGGTAACGATCAGGCCAATCGCTCTTCTCGCCCGCGAGCAGCGGTACCAGGCTGCGACCGTCGATCGCCAATTCTTCGGGCACCGGGCGGCCCGCCAACTCCAGCAGCGTGGGCAGCATGTCGATGTGGGCGGCCAAGGTGTCGATGTCGCGTCCCTGGGGCAATCGGCCTGTCCAGCGGAAGAAGGCCGGCACGCGCGTTCCGCCTTCCTCGGGCGAACCCTTGAGGCCCTTCATGCCGGCGTTGTACAGGGGGATGGGTTTGCCGTCGCGACCGGTTCCCAGGGCGCCGCGCCCCAGGCCGGTGGTTCCATTATCGGAGAGGAAGATCAGCAGGGTGTTTTCGTTGAGATTCCACTGGTCGAGCTTGGCGACCAGGCGGCCGATGTTGTCGTCGATGTTCTCGATCATGCCGTAGAACCCGGCGGCGTTCTTGTTCAGCCCCATGTCCAGGAACCGCTGCGTGTATTTTTCTGGCGCGACAAAGGGACTATGGGGGGCGTTGGTCGTGATGTAAGCGAAGAAGGGCTGCTTGCCCTGGCTTTGCTGCTTGATCCAGCCCAGCGCCTGCGTGAAGAAAACATCGGTGCAGAAGCCACGGGTTTTGACAAAGCGGCCGTTGTGGCGAATGACCGGATCGAAATACGAGTTGCCCGGCGCGTCGGCGCAACTGCTGTCGTACGCCTGGCCGATGCCGCCCGCTCCGTGGATGAAGGTTTCGTCGAAGCCGCGTTTCTCGGGCTGGTACGGGGCTTCATCGCCCAGATGCCATTTGCCAAAAATACCGGTCGTATAACCGGCCTGCTTGAGTAGCTGGGCCACGGTGGTGGCTTCCAGCGTCATCCGTTCGCGTTCCAGAATGGTGTGCGAGACACCGTTCTTGAAAGGGTAGCGGCCGGTCATCAAGGCCGACCGCGTAGGGGCGCAGGTGGGACTCACCTGAAACCGGGTAAACCGCGTGCTGGTCTTGTGGAGACGATCGAGGTTGGGCGTCTGGAGGAACGGGTGGCCGTGCGCGCCGATTTGGCCGTATCCCTGGTCGTCGGTCATCACCAGGATGATGTTGGGCCGAGTGCCGGATAGCGGCGCCGCTTGCAACTGCGGCAGCACCAGCCCCAGGATGAAGCAGGCCAGCAGACTGGGGGCCAGGTTTCGGGCAGACAGCCCGGCGGAGCGCGGAGCAGCGGCATTTCGATTCATGGCGTTCCCCTTCCCATCGAAGTTGAGGGCGAGACGGCGCCATTGTTAGCTGGGGCGCGGGGGCGATGCAACCGCCCCCGCCGTGCCACCACGAAAAGATGAGATGCCTGGCGAGTTTCTAGTCCGACGATTTGCTCTTGCTGCTGGAATCGGACGAACTGCTGCCCGAGGACGAGCTATCGGACGAACCGGACGATCGCGCCTGCTTGTCCGCGGCGGCAGCCTTCTTGTAGCTCTCGCTGCGGTAGTCGGTCTGGTAGAAGCCCGAACCCTTGAACACCACGGCTGCGCCGGTGCCAAAGAGCCGCCGCAGTTTCAGCCGCTTGCACTTGGGGCACTTGCGGATGGGATCATCCTTCATGCTCTGGAACAGCTCGAACTCATGCTCGCAAGCATCGCAAACATAATCGTAAGTCGGCATGAATCACCTCAGGGAATCAACGGTCGTTGCCTGGCAGCAACGCATGGGGATGCTGTTGGTGTGATCGGGAGGTAGGAAGGTTGTCGGCCGGCTGGTCGCGGCCTGGCCGCGCGCGTGGGGGAGGGATCGTCGGCAAGGTCCATTGCATGCGCGCCGGCACAGGAGCCATCCCGCTGGCGCGGAAACCCGCAGGGACAGCGCTCGTGCCGCCATTGCCCCCCAGAGGGTCGCGCAGAGGCCGCCCCCCCAGGCGGAGCAGCGCCTGCGCGGCTACGATCCTTCAGGCGGTCCGCTGGATACCTGCACCAGGGCCGGCCGGATCACCCGGTCGTGCAGCACAAACCCGGTTTGCGCCAGTCCGATCACGATGCCGGCGGGATGCTCGGTACTGGGCTGCGTGCTGACGGCCTCGTGCCGGTCGGGATTGAACGGCTCGCCGACGGCCGCGATCTCCTGGATGCCGTGCTGCTGGAAGGTGCTGATGAGTTGGTCGGCTACCATCCGTACGCCTTCCAACAGGCTGCTGGTATCGTCGACCTTCTCAGCGGCTTCGATGGCCCGCTGGAGATTGTCGCACACGCCCAACAGGTCCTTCGCCAGCGGCAGCGTGGCGTACTTCTGCAGCTCTTGCTGTTCGCGGGCGTGACGGCGGCGGAGGTTCTCCAGTTCGGCCTGGAGGCGCAAGGCCCGATCTTGCGCCGCGGCCAGTTCGTCGCGCAGTTGGGCAATGACCTGCTCGGACGAATCGCTCTGCGGCTGTGCCGCCTGATCGCTCTGCGGTTGCGATGCCTGGTCGGCCTGCCGGGCGTCGGTGTGGTTCTGCTCCTCGGGGGTTTGCATTGCTCTGACGGCCATGTGTGGACGGAAGCGGGAAAGCGGCGAACGGGTTCACCGCTGTTGATGGACATCAAACCGTGGTCGATCCTGCTTGCCGCAATGGCGTGCGGGATCACGGAATTCCGTTGCTAAGGGGTGGCTTCTTCTTCGCCGGGGACGAAGAAATCACGTAATTTTTCCAAAAATCCTTTACGCTTGGGCGAAGCGTGCTGTTCTTCCAACTGATCGAGTTGCCGCAGCAGTTCCTCTTGTTCCGGGGACACAT
The DNA here is from genome assembly GCA_964511065.1 of uncultured Pirellulales bacterium. Taxonomy (GTDB): domain Bacteria; phylum Planctomycetota; class Planctomycetia; order Pirellulales; family S012-138; genus CALBRZ01. The sequence goes on from CAZEEG010000035.1 coordinate 43,891, forward strand.
GCTTGGGAACCTCGACGATCACTTCCACGAGCAGATCGCCGGTGCGGCCACCCCGAGGGTTGGGGATACCGCGGCCCCGAAGCCGGAACACCTCGCCCGACTGCGTACCTGCGGGAATCTTCAGTTCCTCCTTGCCTTCCAGGGTGGGCACTTCCAGCGTGGCTCCCAGACAGGCTTGAGGATAGGTGATGGGCACCTGGCATACCAAATGCTGCCCGTTGCGCTCAAACAGCGGGTGTGGCTTGATCTGGAAGAACAGGTAGCAATCGCCGCTGGGGCCGCCATCGGGGCTGGCGTCCCCTTCGCCATCCAAACGCAATCGGGTCTGCTCATCGACGCCGGCGGGGATGCGGACCTCCTGCTCGACCGTTCGCTCGACCAGCCCTTGACCCCGGCATGCCTTGCAACTCTGCCGGATGACTTCGCCGGCCCCGTGGCAGGCGGGGCAGTCGGTGGTCATGTCGAAAATGCCCAACCGCTGCCGCACGCGGCCCTGGCCGCCGCAATAGCTGCAGGTTTCCGGCGAGGTGCCGGGGGCCGCTCCGCTGCCGTCGCACTCCCCGCACCGTTCGCGGCGGCGGAACCGGACCGTCTTCTTGACGCCCCGGGCCGCTTCCAACAGTTCGAGCTGCACGCGGCAACTGACGTCGGCGCCGCGATGGACGCGCGTTGTTCCGCCGCCCCCGAAGAAATCGTCGAGATCGCCGCCGAAGAAGCTGCCGAACACGCTGCGGAACAGGTCGTTGGGATCCACCTGCCGGCCGGCCCCGGCGCCCACGCCGGCATGGCCGTAACGGTCGTAGCGGGCCCGCTTGTCGCTATCGCTGAGGACCTCGAATGCTTCGGAGACTTCTTTGAACCGCTTGGCGGTGTCTTCATCGCCGCGGTTCTTGTCGGGGTGGAACTTGATGGCGAGCTTACGGTACGCGGCCTTGATCTCATCGAGCGAGGCCGTACGTTCCACGCCGAGCACTTCGTAATAACAGCGTTTGGCTGACATTGTCGCCATGGTTTCGTGACTGGCTGAAGGTTGACCGGGCGGCTTGCCGACGGCTGTGGCAGCCAGCAGGCATTTGCCGGCCGCCACAGGCGCGAAAACCCGCCCTCTAGCTGTTTATTTATACTCGGCGGGGAACGATACGTATGCCCCTGTTTTTTGGACGTTGTCGCCGCTGCGGCGGCAACGGCGTTGGAAAACGGCGCTGAAAAACGGGCCACTTCGAGCGGTTGCCCGAAGTGGCCCGTGGGAAGCAACTGTTTGCCGCCAAGCGCGGCACCGCGGCCATCTCTGGTAAAAGGGGGATGCGGCGGCACCCGCATGCGGCCGTGGCACCAAGCCGGGCGAAGTTACCGCACCACGCCTTCCACGCGGCGGGCCTTGTCGTCCTTGTCCAGGTTGGTGACCATGCACTCGGTGGTCAGCATCAAGGCGGCGATGCTGGCCGCGTTGGACAGCGCACTGCGGACCACCTTGAGCGGGTCGATGATGCCCGCCTTGACCATGTCCACGTATTGGCCGGCGTTGGCGTCGAAGCCGTGGTTGGTGGGCTTCTGGCGAACCTCGTCCACGACGACCGAACCGTCGATGCCGCCATTGTCGGCGATTTGCCGCATGGGGGCCTCGAGCGCCTTGCGGACGATCTCCGCGCCCACGCCTTCATCGCCCTTGAGCTTCAAGCCGGCCACGGCATCCTGGCAGCGGAGCAGGGCCACGCCACCACCGGGCAGGATGCCTTCTTCCACGGCGGCCCGAGTGGCGTGCAGGGCGTCTTCAACGCGGGCCTTGCGCTGCTTCATGTCGGCTTCGGTGCTGCCGCCCACCGAGATGATCGCCACACCGCCGGTCAGCTTGGCCAGCCGCTCGTCGAACTTCTCGCGGTCGTACTCGCTGTCCGTGGCTTCGCGCAGGTTGCGAATCTGCTTGACGCGGGCTTGGATCTCATCCTGCTTGCCGGCGCCCTGCACGATGGTGGTGGCGTTCTTGTCGACCGTGATCTGCTTGGCCTGGCCCAGTTGCTTGAGCGTGAGATTCTCCAGCTTCAGGCCGAGGTCTTCGCTGATCATGGTGCCGCCGGTCAGCACCGCGATATCGCCGAGCATGGCCTTGCGGCGGTCGCCGAAGCCCGGCGCCTTCACGGCACACACGTTGAGCACGCCGCGGAGCTTGTTCACCACCAGCGCGGTGAGGGCATCGCCCTCAACGTCCTCGGCGATAATCAGCAGCGGCCGGCCCACCTGGCTGACCTGCTCCAGGATCGGGATCAGGTCGCGGAGATTGCTGATTTTCTTTTCGTGAATGAGGATGTAGGCGTCCTCAAGCACGCACTCCATCGAGGCCGGCTTGTTGATGAAGTAGGGCGAGATGAAGCCCTTGTCGAACTGCATGCCTTCGACCAGTTCGAGCGTGGTCTCGGTGCCCTTGCCTTCTTCAACGGTGATCACACCGTCGCGGCCCACGCGCTCGAAAGCGTCGGCCAGCAGGTCGCCGATCACCCGGTCGCTGTTGGCGCTGATGGTGCCAACCTGGGCGATTTCTTCTTTGCTCTCCACCGCCTTGGCCAGCTCGCGGAGCGTGCTTTCGGCCGCTTCCACAGCTTTCTCAATGCCGCGGCGGACCGCCATCGGGTTGCAGCCCGAGGCGATGCTGCGAAGGCCACCCTGGAAGATGGCGCGTGCCAGCACGGTGGCGGTGGTGGTGCCGTCGCCAGCCACGTCCGAGGTCTTGGAGGCCACTTCGTTGACGAGCTTGGCGCCCATGTTCTCGAAGCGGTCTTCCAGCTCGATTTCCTTGCTGACGGTGACGCCGTCCTTGGTGACGGTCGGACCGCCAAACGATTTATTGATGATGACGTTGCGACCGGTGGGGCCCATCGTCACCGCCACGGCGTCGGCTAACTTGTTCACGCCCTGGAGCATTTTGGTGCGGGCGTGGATGTCGAAGAGTAATTGTTTGGCCACGGTTAGCGGCTCCTTATCTGCTGTCGTTGGAACGGGAAAACCTGGGTTCCTGGGACGGCCCCGGCTTACTTGACGATCTTGGCCAGGATGTCGGATTCCCGCATGATCTTGTACTCTTTGCCGTTCACTTCCACGTCGCTACCGGCGTAGCGGCCGTAGATCACCTCGTCGCCCTTGGACACCGAAAGCTGGCCCCGCTCGCCGCTGTCCAGCAGGCGGCCAGGTCCGGTGGCCACAATGGTGCCACGCTGAGGCTTCTCTTGAGCGGCATCGGGAAGCACGATCCCGCCGGCGGTCTTTTCTTCAGCCGCCATGGGTTCGACAACGACACGATCTTCCAAAGGACGCAAATTCATGGCGTGTTCCTTCAATGCAGTAGATGTACCAGGAGTGATTTTTCAAAACGAGGAAACGATTCCGGCCTTGTAAGGCGGGGAGGGCCACCCGGCCGTGCGCCGCGTTTCTGCCGGCCTTTGCCAAGGAGTTACTTGACGGGTCGCCAGCTGGCGAACGCGCGGCACAATAGCAGCTACTCGGGGGTAACTACTTGGCGGGTACTTAGAAGCCCATGCCGCCCATATCGCCCATGCCTCCCATGCCACCCATGCCACCCATGCCGTGGTGGTCATGGTGATCGTGGTCGTCGTCGTCCTCGTCCGCAGGAATATCAGCGATCATGCAATCGGTGGTGAGCAGCAGCGCCGCGACGCTGGCCGCGTTCTGCAGGGCCGTGCGGACCACCTTCGCCGGATCGATCACGCCGAACTTCAGCATGTCGCCGTAACGATCCTTGTCGGCGTCGTAACCTTCGTTCTTGTCTTTGAGCTGCTTCACGCGGTTCACCACCACCGCGCCATCCAGGCCGGCGTTCTCGGCGATCCAGCGGAGCGGGTAGTCCAGCACGTTCTCGATGATCTGGGCACCCAGCGCTTCGTCGCCTTCCAGCTTGACGTTCTTGAGCGCCTTGCCAGCCCGAATCAGGGCCACGCCGCCGCCGGGAACGATGCCTTCTTCCAGGGCGGCTTGGGTGGCAGCCCGGGCGTCCTCGATCAGGGCCTTCCGCTCTTTCATTTCCGTTTCGGTCGCGGCGCCCACGTTGATTTGAGCCACGCCGCCGGCCAGTTTGGCCAACCGCTCTTGGAGCTTCTCGCGGTCGTACTCACTGTCGGTGGTTTCGATCTCGCGGCGGATCATCTCGGCCCGGACCTCGATCGCCTTCTTC
>CAZEEG010000036.1:0-47183 GCA_964511065.1 uncultured Pirellulales bacterium
CGCTGCGGAAACAGCAGCCGCTGCCGGATGTTGTCGTCCAGGCTCATGAGCTGCGCGGCCTTGAGAAACTGCCGCTGCGCCAGGCGGAACATGGGCGAATCCCATTCGGCATCGCGCACCCGGGTACGCTCCAGCGAATACCGGACCGCGCGCGTCAAGGCCGTCCGCGAAAGCTGCGTCTTAACCAGGTAGTCTTGCGCGCCGGCCTCCACCGCTTTGGCCGCCATCTTTACATCGTCGCGATTGGTGACGATCACAATCGGCAGATGCGGCGCCCTGGCCCGCACGCGGACAAACGTATCGAGATCCTGGCTGTCGGGCAGGGTCAAGTCGAGCAGAACCAGTTCGATATCGCCCTGGGCGAGCCGCTCCAAGCCCGTCGAGAGACGGTCCGCGATTTCCAAGCTGCAGGCCGGGCTGCGCGAATCGGCCAGCAGTTGTTGCACCAGCCGCGCGTGGAGCGGGTTATCCTCGATCAGCAAAACATTGACGGGGCGGCCAGACGGTTGATTCATCGTTCAGTCCTTTCCTGGGCGAGGTGCATCCTGGTTGTGATCGCTCTGGACGGTGTTGCCGCCGATGTTGTTGGTGCGATCGGCCTTGGCTGGGCTGGCTTTGGCCGCTTCGGCCTTGGAGTGATCGGCGCGAGCGGTTGTGGCGGTGTGGGTGGTAGGGGGCGCCTCTTCGGCTGCGGTGGAAGCATCTGTGCTGCCGCTGGCGTGACGGGCCAGCACGGGCAGCACGTGGTCCAGCTCGGCTTGCAGTTCAGCGAGTGCCGCCCGGGCCTGCTCCAACTGCTCCTCCTTGGCCAGGTTTTCCAGCCGCAGCGCGGCATCGGCGGCGCGGTTGGCGCCAAACGTGGCCACCGAGCCTTTGATGGTATGCGCGGCGCGGCGCAGTTTGCGGGCATCGCCGTCGCGAAGTGCCTCTTCGCACTCGGTCAGCAACTTCGGGCATTCTTGCAAGAACAGCGCCGCCAGTTCCTGAAGCATTTCCTCGTTGACATCGGTTAGCTCCAGCGCGGTGGCCCAATCCAATTCGCGCTGCCCATCCCGGCCGGAGGCAGGCGGCGCTGATGGCTCAGAAACATTCCCCGCGGGCAGGGCCGCAGGGGTTTGCGGTTCGGGTATGTCCGGCTTGCCGGATGGCTCCTGCTCGTCGGCCTGCTCATCCAGACGCAGCACGTCAGCAATGGCGGTGAACAGTTGGGCGGAACGCACCGGCTTGGCCACGTAGCCATCCATGCCAGCTTCCAGGCACCGCTCGCGATCGCCCTTCATGGCGTGGGCGGTCATCGCGATGATCGGCGTGTGGACTGGCATGCCTTCGCGGGGCGGTCTTACCCGCTCGGCCGCGCGAATGGCGGCCGTGGCTTCAAAGCCATCCATCTCTGGCATTTGAACGTCCATCAAGATCAGGTCGAAGGGCCGCTCCTCCCAGAGTTGCACGGCCTCCTTGCCGTTGGTGGCCACGGCGACCTCGTGCCCTCGCGGTTGCAACATCGCCAAGGCCAGCTTGCGGTTCACCAGATTGTCTTCGGCCAGCAGAATCCGCAGCGGCGGTAACCGCCGGGCCAATTGCGCGACGTGCGAATCGGCCTCGGCCAATTCGACCTCGACCCCCAGCGCTTCGGTCACGACGTCGAACAGTTCCGATTGCTTGACTGGCTTGGTGAGACAGCCCGCTACGTCGAGCTCGCGGCACCGCGCCAGATCGCCGGGCTGATCGCTGGAGGTCAGCATGATCAAGACCAGGTTTTGCAACTCGGCGTGCCGCCGTATCTGCTGGACCAGCGAAAAGCCGTCCAGTTGCGGCATTTGCGCGTCGATCAGCGCCAAGGCATAGGGGCGCCCCGATTGGGGTAACTCGCGCAGGGTCTTGATTGCATCGCGCGGATCGGTAATGACCTCCGGTTGCATGCCCCAGTTGTGGAGCATCTCCTTCAGAATCTGGCAGTTGGTTTCGTTGTCGTCGACGACGAGCACAGGCAGCCCCTGCAGCCGCTCGTAGGTGGTCGTGCGCAGCGGTTGGGGTTCGCCGGCGGCCGCCCGCAGCCGGATGGTGAAGTGGAAGCGGCTGCCCTGGCCGGGTTTGCTTTTGACCCAGATGCGGCCGCCCATCAGTTCGACCAGGCGTGAGCAGATGGTGAGCCCCAGGCCGGTGCCCGTGTAGCGGCGGTTAGGCGACTCGTCGACCTGTTCGAACGCTTCGAAGATACGGTCCTGCATGTCCTTGGGGATGCCGATACCCGTATCGCGCACCACGAAATGCAACTCGACTTCTTCGCCGGTGGCTTCGGGTGCCGCCGGGGCGCCGTTTTCCTTGGCGTCCTGATGCGCCGCTTGAGCTGAGGAAGCCGGCTCTGCGCCACCTTCGCGAGACCGCGAAACTTCGACCACGATTTCGCCCTGCTCGGTGAACTTGATCGCATTGCCGACCAGGTTCACCAGGATTTGCCGCAACCGGAACCGGTCGCCGATGAAGTATCCCGGCACGTCGGCATCCACGTGCCAGGCCAGTTCCAGCCGCTTGCGGTGTGCCCGAACGGCCAGGGCCTTCATGGTGTCGCCGATCAGTTCGCGGAGGTCGAAGCGGTCGAACTCCAGGTCGAACCGTCCCGCTTCGATCTTCGAGAAATCGAGGATATCGTTGATGACCGACAGCAGCGCTTCGCCCGATTCCTGCACCATCGTCACGTAGTCGCGTTGCGTGGCGTTGAGCGGCGTATCGAGTAGCAGTTCGGTCATGCCGATGATGGCGTTCATCGGCGTGCGGATTTCGTGGCTCATGTTGGCCAGGAAGGTGCTCTTGGCACGGCTGGCGGCCTCGGCCGCGTCGCGGGCCCGTTCCAGGTCCTGTTGGGCCTGCTCGCGATCGGTGATGTCGTGGACGAACGCCGCGAACAGGTACGACGATGCCTGCCGGACCGGGGCGATGGTAATTTCCACCGGAAATTCGCGCCCCTCGCGGTGCAGCGCCCTCAGCCGCAGCCGCCGGTTCAAGAACGGCCCCTCGCCGGTTTCGAGGAATCGCTCCACACCGCGGCGGTGCTGCTCGCGGAAACGGTGCGGAATAATGGTTTCGGTCAGCCGCTGGCCGATGATCTCCTCGCGCGTCCAGCCAAAGGTGGCTTCGGCCTGTTCGTTCCACTCGCGGATCACGCTCTGCTCGTCGATGGCAATGAACGCTTCGTGCGCGGTGGCCAGAATCGCCCGGTTCTTGGCCTCGCGGGTTTCCAGTTCTTGTTGGGCGGCGCGGCCTTCCGTAATGTCGCGCAGGACGATCACGCCGCCCCGCAGGTCTCCCGAGGTGGTCCGCAGCGGCCGGGCATTGACGCTGATCCAGACGCCGTCGGGAACGTCGGGATTGCGCACGTACAGCACACTGCCATCCACGGATTCGCCGCGAATGGCCTTGGCCAGCGGAAGTTCGTGTGAGGGGCAGGGCGTTTCGCCATCGGGCAGGTAGCAGCCGTAGATCCGCGACCACTCTTCGGGCGATACGTCGCGTTGGCCGATGCCGATGATCCGTTCGGCGGCCGGGTTCCACAGCAGAAAATGGCCTTCCTGGTCGGCCACGATCACGCCATCGGCCATGCTGTCGAGAATGGACCGCATGATGCCGCTTTGCCGCCTCAACGCTTGTTGCGACTCGACCAGCAGTGATGTCCGGCGCTCCACGCGCTGCTCCAGTGCGTCCAGCAGTTCCTTGAGCCGCGCGGCCATGATGTTGAAGGCTTCGCTCAGCACGCCGACTTCGTCGCGCGACGTAATGGGAACCCGGGCATCGAGGTTTCCACCGGCAAGCGAGGTGGCCGTGTCCGTCAGTTTGCGCAGCGGGCGGGTCAAGCGCCGCGTGACCACCAGCGCCAAGGCGATGCCCACGGCCACCAGCGCCAGTTCCACCCACAGGAGCAGCCGGCGCAACCGTGTCACCGGGGCGTAGGCCTCGTGCAGATCGACCATGGCCACCAGGGCAAATGGCCGATTCTCGGTGGGCTGATAGGCCACCGGTTGATAGGCGGCCAGGACTTCCCGCCCGCCATAGACGGTGACTTCCGTTCCGTATTCGCCGGCCAGTCCTTTCACCAAGGCGGGGGCGTGTTCCAGGGGGATGGTACGCGGCAACCCTTCGCCTTGCGGCAGCAACAGATGTACGGAGTTATCCACCTGTTTGCCGACCACCACTTGACCGCTTTCGCGCAGGCCGCTGGGATTGCCGAGCAGTTCGACGACCGGCGAGGCGTCGATTTGGGCCAGCATCACGCCGACGAACTGGTCCTCGCTGTCTTGAATCGGCGCGGCCAGCAGGGCTACGGTCTCGCCATCGACCTCCCGCGGCAGGCCCAGGTGCGGCAGCGTTCGGCCTGCCAGAAAATCTTCGTCCTCGGCGAACGTGCCCGATGGCATGGGATCGGTGGCGGCGATCACCGTGCCCGACAGGTCGGTGATCCAAAGCTTGTGGAAGGCGTCGCTGGCGAGCGTGGCATCGCGGAGAATTTGCCGCGTGGTGTCCTGGAAGAGAACTTCATCGACGGTGCCAATCGCCCGGGCTCGCAGCAGTTGCCGCAGTTGAGTACTGCTGGTGATCAAGGCCGCCCGCTCGAACTGCTGCGAGGCAAAATTCTCCAAGGCCATCGACCGTTCCACGGCCACCAGGCGGAGTTGTTCATCAATGGCATCGCGAAGCATGTCGCGGGCGAGCAGATAGGCCAGGTGCCCTACCGCACCGGCGGTGAACACCACCAGCAAGGCCACGAACACCGCCTGCTTGCAAAGCAGCGATTGCCGCCACGAGGGAGGGGCAATGATCGGCGCCTCCGGCCGGCTGGCCGGAAGGCTTGTGTGCGACGACGCCTTGGCGACCGCCGGGGCCGTGCGCGGCTCCGCCTGCTGCGGCGCAGCGCTGCCAGAGGCTGGCCGTTCAGGCCGATTGGACGAATCGCCAGGAGGTGCTGGCATACCGGCGCCCCTTTCACCTGGGTTGAAATGGCGGGCGACGTGCAATCCCTCGGTGGGTAATTGTACCCGCGCGGCCAGCCCAAAACGAATGATAAGCCTCCGGCGCCGCGTCGCGCGCAGAGCCAACTGCCAGCGGAATTAGATGTCTTGGACGGTTGAGCATGGTAATCTGGGAAACTCCAAGATGCGGCCAGCGGCTTCGCAGGAACGGTCCGCTGCCGCACGTTTCCACCGCAACCGGGGTTGTTGGCCCACGCATCCACCATGTCAAAGAGGTTTCCACCATGATGAGAACCTGGACTTTGGGGTACGCACTGCTGGCGATCGTGGTGGCACTTCCCGGCACATTGGATGCCGAACCGTCGCGGCGGCCCAACATTCTGTTCGCCTTTGCCGACGACTGGGGCCGCTTCGCCAGTACCTATGCCAAGGTGGACGGCCCAGGCACCATCAACGATGTGGTTCAAACGCCCAGCTTCGACCGTCTGGCGGCCGATGGCGTGCTGTTCCGCAGCGCGTTTGTTTCCGCGCCAAGCTGCACCCCGTGCCGCAGCGCGCTGGTATCAGGGCAGCATTTCTGGCGGGCGGGCCGGGCCGCCATTCTGCGCGGCGCCGTTTGGGACGGTTCATTGCCATCCTTCCCGCTGCTGCTCCGCGACGCCGGTTATCACATTGGCGAAACGTACAAGGTATGGAGTCCTGGTACGCCCAACGATGCCCCCTTCGGCGCCGGCAAGTATCGCTACGAGAAGGCCGGCAGGCGATTCAACCAGTTCTCCCAACACGTTACGGCGATGGTTAACCAGGGCACCGACCTGCAGGCCGCCAAGCAAACGCTTTACGACGAAGTGCTGGCGAATTTCAACGACTTCCTCGCCGACCGTAAAGACGGCCAGCCCTTCTGCTATTGGTTCGGGCCTACCAACGTCCACCGCCAATGGATCAAGGGATCGGGCAAGAAACTCTGGGGCATCGACCCCGACGACTTGAAAGGCAAGATGCCTCCGTTCTTGCCCGACGTGCCCGAGGTTCGCCAGGACCTCGCGGATTACTTCGGTGAGATTGCCGCGTTTGATACGGCGCTGGGACTGCTGGTTGAGCGGCTGAAAGCCATCGGTGAGTTGGATAACACCGTGATCGTCGTCAGCGGCGACCACGGCGCACCGGGCTTTCCCCACGGCAAGTGCAACTTGTACGACTTTGGCTCCAGCGTGGCGCTGGCCATTCGCTGGGGCCAGGTCCAGGGTGGCCGGGTGGTCGACGACCTGGTGAGCCTTACCGATTTGGCGCCCACGTTCCTGGAATTGGCCCAGGCGGATATCCCCAAGGATATGACCGGACGCAGCCTGGTGCCGCTGTTGAAGTCGGGCCGCTCCGGCCAGGTGGACCCGGAACGTTCGGCCGTATTCATTGGCCGCGAGCGGCACGTCGAAAATGCCCGGGCCGACTTCTCCCCGTATCCGCAGAGGGCGATTCGCACCCCCGATTTTCTTTATATTGTCAACTTCCGGCCGGACCGCTGGCCGCTGGGCGACCCGTACCGCCTGGATGGCGATAACCCTCCGACGGCCAGAGAAGTCACTGAGAACACCCGCGTCACGCTGCCAGACGAGGACGCCGGGCCAACCAAAGCCTGGCTGGTGGGCGTGCGCAACGATCCGCAGTGGCGAGAGCACTTTACGTGGGTGTACGGCCGCCGGCCTCGGGAAGAACTTTACGACTTGAAGCAGGATCCGCACCAGACCAAGAACGTGGCCGCCGACCCGGCCTATGCCAAGGTCCGCGAGGAGTTGGAAACCCGGTTGATGCGCGAACTGAAGGCAACCGGCGATCCGCGCTTGATCGACGATGGCCGGTTTTTCGAAACGCCGCCCCTGGCCGGGCCGCTTCCGGGAAACGATTCTTGATACCTGCGCAACCGAAGGCCGCCTGATGTCATGCCGGTCTGCCGATAGGCAGCCCAATGTGCTGGAAAGCGGAAGACTTGAGACGCGGACCGTTCGGCGGCCGAACCTTCGCGGCGCAACCATCCATCTTCATCAGGACGAATCCTCACACTGCATTTCCACCGTTTGGGAGCCGTTGAGTCATGCGTGTTTTGTGGAGCACCGCGGCGGTTTGGGCCGCGGTACTGTGGCTGACCAACGCGGCTTGGGCCGAGCCCGGCCGTGCCCAGCAGCGGCCACGCCCCAACCTGATCTGGATCATGGCCGATGACCTCGGCTACGGCGAGCTCGGGTGCTACGGGCAACAAGTGATTGCCACACCGCAACTGGACCGCATGGCCGCGCAAGGGCTCCGGTTTACCCAGTTCTACGCGGGCGCCACGGTATGCGCGCCTTCGCGGAGCGTGCTGATGACCGGGCAACACCAAGGGCACACCCGCGTCCGCGGCAACGCCAGCCCCGAGGGTTCCGGTCCGCAAATGCTTCGCGACGAAGATCTCACCGTGGCGGAAGTGCTGCGGGAAGCCGGCTATCGCACGGCCCTGATCGGCAAGTGGGGGCTGGGGATGCCCGGCGACGAAGGCGTTCCCAATCGGCAAGGTTTCGAGTACTTCTTTGGCTACCTCAGCCAGCACCACGCCCACAACCATTTCCCCGATTACTTGTGGCGCAATGATGAGCGTGTGCCGCTGCCCAACGTGGTGACTCCGGTGGGCAACAACGGCGGCGGCTATGCCACGGAGGCCAAGGTCTATGCCGACGACCTGTTTGCCGACGAAGCGCTGGCGTATGTCGAGAAGCACCGCGAGGGGCCATTCTTCTTGTACTGGTCGATGGTCATCCCTCATGCGAACAACGAGCGCAGCCGCGTATTGGGGAACGGCGCGCACGTGCCCGACTTTGGACCCTACGCCGACCGCGATTGGCCCGAACCGGATCAAGGCCACGCCGCCATGATTCACCGGATCGATGGTTACGTGGGACGGATGCTGGACAAGCTCCGCGAACTGGGTCTGGCCGAGAATACACTGGTCATCTTCACCAGCGATAACGGCCCGCACAACGAGAGTCGCCATGACCTCAAGCGCTTCAAGCCGGCAGGGCCACTGACCGGCACCAAGCGCAGCTTGACCGATGGCGGCATTCGCGTGCCGGCCATTGCCTGGTGGCCCGGTACGATTGCCGGCGGCCGCGTCACTGATCATGTGGCCTATTTTGGCGACTGGATGGCCACGGCCGCTGAATTGGCCGGGGCCAGCCTGCCGCCCGATCGCGACTCGATCAGCTTCGTGCCGACGCTTCAAGGCGATGCGTCCAGGCAGGCGTCGCACGAGTTTCTGTACTGGGAATTTCACGAGGGCCGCTTTCGGCAGGCGGCGCTGTACCAGGGCCGGTTCAAAGGCATCCGCAGCGGCAGTGCCGAGGCCCCTGTGGTGCTGTACGACCTGAAGCACGACATCGCCGAGAAAACCAACGTTGCCGATCAGCACCCCGATATTGTCGCCAAGATCGGCCAGTATCTGTCTACCGCGCGCAGTGAAAACGAACTGTGGCAGCCACGGTGGCCGGCTGCCGGGAGGAACCGATGAACCGATTGTTTCATACCGCGTTGCCGTTGGTTGCCGCTTGGGCGCTGCTGATGGCCGGGGCCACGCTGGCCACGGCCGATGAGCAGGCCAGCCCCAATCAGACCAAGCCGGCCCCACCGAAAACTGGCGATGCGCCGGCGGCCAGGCAGATGCTGCCCAATATCGTAGTGTTCCTGGTCGACGACATGGGCATGATGGATACATCGGTGCCGTTTCTCACCGACGAGAACGGCAACCCTCGCCGCTATCCGCTCAATGAGTTCTATCGCACGCCGAACATGGAGCGGTTGGCGAACCAGGGCATTCGGTTCAATCAGTTCTACGCGATGAGCGTGTGCTCGCCGACGCGGGTATCGATCATGACCGGGCAGAACGCCGCCCGGCATCGCACCACCAACTGGATCAATCCCGATCGCGATAACGCCGGTCCCAACGGGCCTGCCGACTGGAACTGGCAAGGACTCACGTCCAGCGACGTCACGCTCGCCAGGCTGCTGCAAGGCCGAGGGTATCGCACCATTCACGTTGGCAAAGGTCACTTTGGGCCGCGCAATTCCCAAGGCGCCGATCCCACGAACCTGGGCTTTGACGTCAACATCGGCGGGGCCTCGATTGGAGCGCCCGGCAGTTACTACGGCCGCGAGAATTTCGGTTGGGGAACGCCCCGCGAGCGCGCCGCCGTGCCCCACCTGGAACAGTATCACGGCCAGGAAATCTACCTGACGGAAGCCTTGACCCTTGAGGCGGGCAAAGCCGTGCGGCAAGCGGTGGAGGACGGCAAGCCGTTCTTCCTGTACTTCCCGCACTACGCGGTTCACGCGCCCTTCCAGGCCGATCCGCGCTTCGCCTCAAACTATGCCGATTCCGGCAAATCGCCGCCGGCACAGGCTTTCGCTACCATGATCGAAGGCATGGACAAGTCGCTGGGCGACGTGCTCGACCAACTCGACCGCTTGGGCGTCGCCGACAACACCCTCGTCATATTCCTGGGTGACAACGGGTCCGACGCTCCACTGGGCCACCAGCATGAGGTCGCTTGTGCCGCTCCGCTCCGCGGCAAGAAGGGCGCCCATTATGAAGGCGGCATGCGCGTGCCGTTCATTGCCGCCTGGGCGAAAGCCAGCCCCGCTAGCCGCGTGCAGCAACAACTGCCGATCGCTGCCGGTGCCATTCAGACCCAGGTGGCGTCGGTGTGCGACCTGTTTCCCACGCTGCTGCAATTGGCCGGTGTGGCGATTCCGCAATCGCACGCGGTCGATGGCCGCCCGCTCAACGGGCTGCTGACCGGTAAGGCCGACAGGAGTCGCGAGGAAACATTCCTGATGCACTATCCGCACGCACCGCACCGCAGCGACTATTGGACCAGTTTCCGCGACGGTCCCTGGAAGGTGATCTATCACTATTTTCCGACAAAGGTTTCGGAAGGGTCGCATTACCAGTTGTTCAACCTGGTCGATGATCCGTTCGAGCAGAAGGACCTCGCCCAAACGCATCCTGCGGAACTCCGCGCCATGATGGAAAAACTCGTGGCGCAGCTTGAGACGCACGATGCCGTGTACCCGGTGGACGAAGAGGGGAAACCGGTCAAGCCACAACTTCCGCCCGAGCGGCCCTAAACTGCCGGCCATCATTTCACCATCGTAGGGGGCGCAGCCATGAGAACCGCATCGTGCCGATGGGGCGCGTGGTCGATCGCGCTGCTGGCGATCCTTGTCGAGCAGCGACCATGGCCGCAGATGGCATGCCAGGCCGCTGAGCCAGCGGCAGCCTCGGCCAGGCCCAATATCGTGGTGATCCTGGTCGACGACCTGGGCTATTCCGACCTGGGCTGCTACGGCGGCGAGATTCGTACACCGAACATCGACCGCCTGGCCGCCCGTGGGCTGCGGTTCACACAGTTCTACAATACGGCCCGGTGCTGCCCGACCAGGGCCGCGCTGCTCACAGGCTTGTATCAGCACCAGGCTGGCATCGGTCACATGACCCGCAACGACCGCGTGCCTTCATACCAGGGCTATCTCAACGATCGCTGCGTCACGCTAGCCGAAGTTCTCAAGCCGGCCGGGTACGCTACCTTGGCTGCCGGCAAATGGCACGTGGGCACCAATCCAGGCCAATGGCCGCTGGATCGCGGCTTCGATCGCTATTGGGGTACGCCAACGGGCGGCGGTGTGTATTTCAAGGACACGCTTAAGATTCGCACCAACGTGTTCTTTGTGGCCGACGGCCAGAAGGTTGATCCGCCGGACGACCTGTACGTCACCGATACCTTTACCGACCACGCAATTGCCTTTGTCGAAGAAGCCGTCCAGAAGCGGCGGCAGCCTTTCTTCCTGTATCTGGCCCATATCGCTCCGCACTGGCCGCTGCAGGCCAAGCCGCAAGACATTGCTCGGTACCAAGGTCATTACAGCGCCGGTTGGGACGCCGTGCGGCAGAATCGCTTTGCCCGCCAGAAGGAACTGGGGATCGTTCCCGCCGATGCGCAACTCAGCCCTCGCGATCCCCAGGCCCAAGCTTGGGAGGCGATGCCACCGCAGGCCAAGGCCGACCTGGCGCATCGCATGGAAATCTATGCGGCACAGATCGACTGCATCGACCAGAATGTCGGCCGCCTGGTCGATACGTTGCAGCAACTTGGTCAGCTCGACAATACGTTGATCCTGCTGCTGTCCGACAATGGCTGCTCGGCGGAAGGAGGCCCTGGCGGGTTCAGTCGCGGCCAGCCCGATGCGCCAATTGGCACCGCGCTTTCTTACGCGAGCGTGGGCTTGGAATGGGCCAACGCGGCCGATACACCGTTCCGCAAGTTCAAGATGTCCACGCACGAAGGCGGCATCGCCACGCCTTGTATCGCCCATTGGCCGGCGGCGATTGAACCGGGCCGCCTGGTCCATGCGCCGGCCCACGTGATCGACCTGATGCCCACCCTGGCCGACGTGGCCGGCGCCAAGTATCCCAGCCAGCGGAGCGGCAAGCCCGTGCTGCCGCCCGAGGGCCAGAGCCTCAAGCCGTGGCTGCTGAATCAAGGGGAGGTGGGCGACCGGCGTGGGCCGCTGTTCTGGGAGCACCAGGGCAACAAGGCCGTTCGGCTGGGGGCCTGGAAAGCCGTTGCCGTCCACGGCGGAGACTGGGAACTATACAACCTGGACAAAGACCGTACCGAGCTCAACGACCTCGCCGCGCAGCATCCGGACAAACGGAACGAACTCGCCAGGCTTTGGCAGGATTGGGCTGCACGCTGCGGGGTGATGGATTGGGACGCCTTACAAACCTTGCGGCGCCGCAACGGTCAATGAATAGGCCGCGCCCCGTGCCGATTTCCGGCATCGAGGCGATTGCCTGCCACTTCCCGCGTGCCGCGCAAAGGTTCCATCACCCCGTGGTTTCGGTACCATGTGGTGGGGAAAGCATTCTCACTCCGATTGATTCCTGGCAGGCACGATTTCCAGCAAGGGGTGCGCGATGCAACGCATCATGATGTTGGCTTCCTTGAGCTTCCTTTGTCGTGCGGCGCGATGGCAAATTGACATTCGTCGTGCGTACATTTGCGGCCTGGTGCTCGCCGCCTGCATGCTCGCAGTTCCAGCCAGCGCGCCGGCCCAGGAATCTAAGATTGATTTCGCGCACGACGTTGTTCCCATCCTGCGCAAGCATTGCGCGGCGTGCCACGGGGGCGACGAATCCAAAGGCGCGTTCTCGATGAATACCCGCGAACTGATCCTGGACGCGGCGGCGGTGCAGGTTGGCAGCGCGAAGGATTCGCGGCTGATCGAGTTGGTGAAATCCGCCGATCCCCAGATGCAGATGCCGCCCCAGGGGCGGCCGCGTTTGACCGCCGCCGAGTTGGCAACGCTGGAGCGCTGGATCGACGGTGGGCTGGTCTGGGAGGCCGGGTTCACCTTAGCCAAGGGGCGCTACGAACCGCCGCTGGAGCCCCGCCGGCCTCAGCTTCCACCGGCCGCCGATGGCCGCGATCACCCCATCGACCGCATCATCGACCACTACCTGGCCGAGCGCGGCTTGCCGCGGCCGGAGCCCATTACCGATGCCGCCTTTGCCCGGAGGGCGTGGCTCGATCTCGTTGGCCTGCTGCCGCCGCCCGACCGCCTGGAATCGTTCCTCAACGATCCGCGGCCGGACAAGCGCAAACGGTTGATCGATGAACTGCTGGCCGACGATGTGGCCTACGCCGAGCATTGGCTGACATTCTGGAACGACCTGCTGCGGAACGATTACAGCGGTACCGGGTTCATCACCGGCGGACGCAAGCAGATTACCGCCTGGCTCTACCAGTCGCTGCTGGCCAACAAGCCTTACGACCAGTTCGCCCGGGAGTTGATCAACCCCACCTCGAAATCGGACGGTTTCGCCCGGGGCATCCGCTGGCGCGGTGAGGTATCGGCCAGCCAGGCGACGGAGATTCAGTTTGCCCAGAACGTGGGCCAGGTTTTCCTGGGTATCAATCTCAAGTGCGCTTCGTGCCACGACAGTTTTGTCGATCACTGGACATTGGAAGAGACGTACGCCCTGGCGGCCGTCTATGCCGAGCGGCCGCTGACACTGCACCGGTGCGAAAAACCGGTGGATAAGGTGGCCCGTGCTGCCTGGCTGTTTCCGCAGTTGGGCGAAATCGACGCGGCTGCTCCCCAGCCGCAGCGGTTGGCGCAATTGGCGGCCTTGATGACCCATCCGGAAAACGGTCGCTTTACGCGAACCATGGTGAACCGCATCTGGCACCGGCTGTTAGGGCGGGGGATCGTTCACCCGGTCGATGCTATGCACACCCCGCCGTGGAGCGCCGATCTGCTCGACCACCTGGCCGTGACGTTTGCCGACGGCGGCTACGACCTCAAGGCCATTATCCGTTACATCTGCACCTCGCAAGCATACCAGGCGGCCACGCCGGCACGCGACGCCCCGGCCGAGGGTTCAGAATTCGTCTTTCAAGGACCGATCGCTCGGCGGATGACCGCTGAGCAGTTTATGGATGCCATCTGGCAGATCACCGGTTCGGCACCGCTGCGCTGGGATGCGCCCGTCCACCGGTTTCATCTACAGGGCCAGGAAAGCTCTCACCACAAGACCGCCTCCATGCCGGCCGTGCAGTGGATCTGGTCGCAGGCCGATCCCGCGGCGCCGGCCGGACAGACGATCACGTTTCGCCGCCAGGTCGATCTGAAGGCGGCGCCCCGCCGGGCTGCGGCCGTGGTCACGGCTGATAATGAGTACACGCTCTTCGTCAATGGGCAGCGCGTCGCGGCCGATACCGACTGGACCACCGTCGAACTGATCGATTTGGCGCGTTACCTGAAAGCCGGCCAGAACGAGTTCATCATGGTCGTTCGCAATGCCGGCAGCGGCCAGAACCCCTCCGGCATGTTGTTCGCCGCGGCCTGGGAAACCGCCGTTGGTAAAGAAGCGGCCGGCGATGGCGGTTCGCCCGGCACCTCGTGGCAATCGCTGCCGGCCGATGCTTCATGGCAGTGGACGGCCAGCGTGCCCGATGGGCGTGGGCAATTCCCTACCCCTCCCGGCGATTGGCAGGCTGCCGTGCCGGTGCGGCACCCGGCCTGGAGTGCCAATGTCGATCAGGAAGCGGTCCGGCTGTTGGCCGCGGCGTCGGCGGCGCCGGTGCGGATGGTTCGGGCTTCGCTCTTGAAGAACAACGCCTTCCTGACGGCACTGGGGCGACCAACCCGCGACCAGGTCGTGAGCATGCGGCCCAGCGAGTTGACCACGCTGGAAGCGATCGACCTGGCCAACGGTCAGCTTCTGGCCGACGCCATCGCCGCCGGCGCCCCAAGGCGCTGGCAAGCGTGGAGCAGCCAGCAGGGTGAGCAGGTCACCGAGGGCCTGGTGCGTTGGCTATTCACCTACGCGCTCGCGCGGCAGCCTACCGGCGACGAGTTGGCCTTGTGCGGCGAACTGCTGGCCCGCGAGCCGACCGCCCAGGCGGTGGAAGATTTGATGTGGTCGATATTCATGTTGCCGGAGTTTCAACTGATCCGGTAGCGCGATCCTTCCTCGCGGCGCCGGCAAGAAGAACGCCAGCGCTGCTTGAGCGATCATAAAGTGGAGTCATCGATGAACCAGGCTGAGGGACCTCACGTGCAGGGTGATGGCGCGGTGGATATCCAGTCCAGCCGCCGGACGTTCTTAAGGCAACTCGCGGCGGCATCCGCGGCCGCGATGATGGCTGGCGAGCCGCGGCGGTTGCCGGCGGCCGATGGCAATGCCGTGGAGCATCCGCGGCCCACGGCCGATGCCTGCATCGTGTTGTGGATGGCCGGGGGGATGGCCGCGCCGGAAACGTTTGACCCCAAGCGGTATCATCCGTTTGAGGTGGGGTTGCCGATCGAGAAGGTGATGAGCACGTTTCCGGCCATCGACACCGCGGTGGACAACATCAAAATCTGCCAAGGGCTGGAACAGATCGCCCGCGTGATGGATCGGGCCACGCTGATTCGCTCGCACGTGTTGCCCGACCTGGGGCACATTCTCCACTCGCGGCACCAGTACCATTGGCACACCGGCTACGTGCCGCCGCAAACCGTGGCCTGCCCTCACCTCGGAGCCTGGATCGCCCGCGTGCTGGGGCCGCGCAACGAGGTGATGCCGCCGTTCATCAACATCGGGCAGCGGCTGGAAGGCATTGGCGAGAACGAAGAAATCAAGGCGTTCACCACGGCCGGCTTTTTTGGCAGCGAGTTCGGCCCGATGAACCTGCCGTATCCCAACCTGGCCGCGCAGGCCGTGCGGCCGCCGCGCGATATGACGCCGGGCCGATTTGCCAACCGCAACCGGTTCTTCCGGCAACTGGTCGACCGCTCGCCGCACCGCGACTACCTGAGCGATTATCAGCAGGAGTCGATGCTGCGTTCGCTGGAAAATGCCCACCGGTTGCTGTCGTCCCGGCAGCGCGATGCGTTCGATATCTCGCTCGAACCCAAGGAGAGCTACGAACGGTACGATACGGGCCGCTTTGGACAAGGTTGCCTGCTGGCGCGGCGATTGGTGGAAGCCGGCGCACGCTACGTGGAAGTGACCACGGAATACATTCCGTTCGTGCATTGGGATACGCACAACTCGGGCCACGAAACCGTCGCCCGGCTGCACCGCGAGATCGACCGTCCCATCGCCCAGTTGATTCTGGACCTCGAAGCGCGGAGGCTGCTCGACCGTACGCTGGTGGTGATCGCCAGCGAGTTCAGCCGAGACATGCTGATCGAGGGCGTGCCCGGTTCCAATGCCAAGGACCAGGCCACCTTCAAGGTCGATACGCTCCAGGAACTCAAGCACTACGGGCTGCACCGGCACTTCACGGGGGCATCGTCGGTGGTGATGTTTGGCGGCGGCATGAAGCGGGGCTTCTTGTACGGCGAATCGGCTCCTGAGCGGCCCTGCCTGGCGACCAAGAACCCGGTCTCGGTCAGCGACCTGCATGCCACGATCTTCACCGCCCTGGGCGTCAGCCCTCAAACGGCGTTCGACGTAGAACGCCGCCCGTTCTATGCCACGGAAGACGGCAAAGGGAAGCCGGTGATGGAACTGTTTGGGGCGTAATACCGCCGTGCGTCGAGACGCAAGGCGGTAACGATACGCACACGGTGCTGCGACACGTGCCAAGTGTGTGCAGGGCTCAAGAGGGTGCAGCCAGCTAGCTTAGCGGCGTCTTGTACGGTGCGCCGGGCTGCTCCTGCACGTAGCGCGGCACCGCGTAACCGGGCAGCTTGGCGCGAAGCGATTCCATCAGTTCGAGGCCTTCTTCCACCGGCACTTCGAAATGAGCCGCACCGGCCACGCGGTCCAACTGGTGCAGGTAGTAGGGTACGATGCCCAATTCAACCAGTCGCAGCGACAACTGCGCCAGTACCTCGGCGCAGTCGTTCACGCCCCGCAGCAGCACGGCCTGGTTGAATAGCAGCACCCCGGCCGCTTTGAGTTGGGCGGCGGCCACGGCCACGGCCGCGTCCAGTTCTGCCGGATGGTTGGCGTGCAGAACCACGATCGCCTGGAGCCGCGAGTCTGAAAGCCACGAAAGCAGCCTGCCCGTCACGCGCTGCGGGATCACGATCGGTAGCCGCGTATGCAGTCGCAGGCGCTTGAGGTGAGGGATGGCGGCAAGATCGGCGGCCAGGTCCTCCAGCGTTTCGTCGGTCAGCATCAGCGGATCGCCGCCGCTGAGGAGAATCTCTTCGATCGACGCATCGGCTGCCAGCGCCGCCAGGGCGGGCTCCCAGGTGCCGCGGCCCGTGGGTGCTTCGGCGTAAGGGAAGTGCCGGCGGAAACAGTACCGGCAGTGGACGGCGCAGACCCCGTTGGCGATCAGCAGCGCCCGGCCCTGGTACTTGTGCAGCAAGCCGGGAACGATCGCCGTTTCGGCCTCCAGAAGTGGATCGGCGGCAAACCCGGGCGACGGTCGATCTTCGTCGCCCACCGGCAGCACTTGCCGCAGCAGCGGATCGGCCGGATTGCCCGGCTCCATGCGGGCCAGAAATTCTTCCGGCACGAACACGGGAAACTGCCGAGCGGCCTCGGCGGCCAGGTCCAAGGTGTCCGGGTCGAGCCCTAGCCGCGCGCAGAGGGTGGGAAGGTCGCGAATCGCCGCCCGCACGGCTTGGCGCCAGGGTCGGGCAGGCGTGGATTTATTGCCGGCGGCCTTGATTCCCATCTCGACGAACATTCCCGAAAAGTGGATATTATCGGAGGTTACGCGATAAACTTCTACTGCGGGTCGCGCCACCACACACCCATCGGCAGGCGCCTATGCGAATGCCCTCAAATGGGGGGTGCAGGGGGCATTGCGCGGGAAGTCTTTCCCTCCAGGAAGCCGCCCCCCCCAGGAGATCGCGTAGCCCAACATCCGTGCAGCACATCTCCGGCCGGGCATTCGGCCGGAGAATCATACTCCAACGATTCCGCGAAACGAAGCAGGAACCAACGTGGCCACCTACAGCACCAGTGAGTTCCGGAAAGGACTCAAAGTACAGATCGACGGCGACCCTTACCTGATGCTCGAATGCAATTTCGTCAAACCAGGTAAAGGCAACGCCCTTTACAAATGCAAACTGCGGAATCTGCTCAAGGGCACGGTGCTTGACCGCACGTACAAGGGCGGCGATTCGCTCGAATCGGCCGATATCACCGAGATCGAGGCGCAGTACCTGTACCGGCAGGGCGAACAGTACGTGTTCATGGACACGACCACCTACGAACAGTACGAACTGACGCCCGAGCAGGTCGACGATACCTGGAAATGGATCAAAGAGGGCACCAACTGCAGCATGATGCTGTTCAACAACGCGCCGATCGCCGTCTCGCCGCCCAACCACGTGGTGCTGGAGGTGACCTACTGCGAGCCTGCCGTGCGGGGTAACACGGCCACCAACCTCACCAAGCCGGTGAAGCTGGAAACGGGCGCCGAGATTCTTTGTCCCGCCTTTGTGGAAATGAACGAGAAGATCCGCGTGGATACCCGCACCGGCGAGTACATCGAACGGGTCCGCGAATAACGGTCCACCGGCACGGCGCGGCAGCGGTGGGTTGATTGCCGCCGCCAAATGCGGTCTGATCTGACCGTGGCCGGGCAACAAGCCGGCGGGAACTACCAACAAGGGCGATCGCCCCACTCGCGGTGGATCGCGCGCGGTTGCAACCTGCGCCGTTGCAATCTGCGCGGTGGGGATCGGCCGAAGGTCTGGCCAGGCCCTCCCGTGCCGGTCCCAAGGCACGCTCCGTCGATCGCCGGATGGTGAGCGTTGTGCCATCGCTCTGCCGGCGGCCTCCGCTGCCGGCTTGTGAATCGGCGTCCCCTCCCCAGTGAGCAGACTTTCCCCAGAAAAGGCTGCCGACGTGTGCAGCGCCCCCAGGAGTGCAGCGACGATGTCTGACCGCCAGAGTTTGTACAATCGGGCACTTGATTTCGCGCAGGAGCAGGTGGCGGGAATCATCCGCCGCACGCCCGATTACTTCCCCATTTACACCACGGGCGGCCGTTGGCATCACGATGGCGAACTCTGGACCGATTGGACGGGCGGTTTTTTCGCCGGCATGATGTGGAAGTTCCATCTCCGCACCGGCGATGCCACCTGGCGGCAGCATGCCGAGCATTATTCCAAGCTGTTGGAACCTCGCCAGCACGACCGCAAGGTTCACGACCTGGGGTTCATTTTCCTCAATACGTACCGCCCGTGGTACGAGTTGACCGGAGATCCAGAACTGCAGGGCATTCTGATCCAGGCCGGTCGCACGCTGGCCATGCGGTTCATGCCGCTGGGACAGTACCTCCGCAGTTTTGTCGCGCCCGAATCGCTGTTTATCGACATCATGATGAACGTGCCGCTCATCTTCTACGCGGCCAAGGCATCGGGCGACGAAGACCTATACGCGGTCGCGAGGGAACATTGTCGCACCACGCGCAAGCGGCTGGTCCGGGGCGATGGTTCCACGGCGCACGAGGGCATCTTCGATCTGCAAACGGGCGAGTTCATCCGGCAAACCACGCACCAGGGAAGCCGGAACGATAGTTCCTGGGCACGCGGCCTGGCCTGGTCGCTGTATGGCTACAGCCAGGTGTATGCGCTCACCCAAGACGACGACGCCTTGACCACCGCCGAATTGAACGCCGATTTCTGGCTGAAGAACCTGCCCGAGGACCGCGTGCCCTGGTGGGATTTTGATGCCGATCTTTCGCTGCCGCTGCCTTGGGGGCCGCAGAAGGACAGCTCGGCCGGCGCCATCGCAGCCAGTGGCCTACTGGACCTGTCGCGGCAGACCAGGTGCCCCGACCTGGCACAGCGTTACCGCGACACGGCCCTGGCCATGCTCGATGCCCTGGTGCAGCCCGAGTACCTGGCGGTGGACGATGAAGGCTGGGAAGGCATTCTCAAGCACGGCGTTTATCACACGGCCAAGAACCTGGGCGTGGACGAATCGGTGATGTGGGGCGAATTCTTTTTTGTGGAAGCGCTCATGAAGGCGCTGGAATTGGAGTCCGCATAACGGCCCTATCCCACCTGGAAGGCTTCCAACTGGGCCCGGTTGACCTCCACGCCGAGCCCGATGCCCAGGGGCACGGCGAGCATGCCATCCTGCGGTTGCAGCGGTTCTTCCAGAACCTGGCTGCTGGCCGTGAGATCGCCCACGTCGTGGGCTGCCGCCAGCGCCGGTGCGGCAGCGGCCAGGTGCAACAGCATGGCGGCCGCCAACCCTGTCGAGCAGGGAACCGAGAGCGAAGCGGTTCGGCCGGCGGCGTCGGCCACGGCGGCGCTGCGGCGGACACTGCGCCAACCTTCCTCGTGCCTTTCCGGCGAGAGAACGTAATGTTCGGTAGTGCTGGCCGTTTGCATCACGTCGGCCGGGTGCCGGATCGAACGTCCCAGCGCCAGCGGCGAGCAGGCCACGCCATGCAACCGCTCAAGCACGGCCGGGTCGTTGCTGCCGGAAAGATCGAGCAGGAACCGGTAGCCATCGCGCGGCAGCCCGGCCACCAAGTCCAGCGCCTGGAGCAGGGCAAACTGGCAGCGGCCGTCGGTGCGCAGTTCGACGCCGTCGGGTAGCGTGGCCCGCAAGGCATTGAGCCGGTGAAGGTTGAACTGCGGATCGCCGCCAATGCAGGAAACCTGTAGCGAGCGGTAGCCCTGCTCGACCCATTCCCGGGCTTCCTGGATCAACCCCCCGGCCGAGCCATCGCCATCCAGCGGCAGACTGCGGCAGACGGGAATCCGGGCTCGAAAGCAGCCCCCCCACAACCGGCACAGCGGTAGGCCCGCCGCTCGCGCCAGGGCGTCCCAGCAGGCCGATTCCACGGCTGGCACCATGCGCAAGTGGGTGACAATTTCCTGGGAGGCGATTTCTTCGATATCGGCGACATGGCGTTCGGCCAGGGCGGCGGTGAGCAGTTGCCGGGCGCCGGCCAGTTCCTCGGGCCGTAGCGTGGTGGAGACTTCGCCCCAGCCTTCCCAGCCGGAGTCGCTCATCAGGCGAACAATCAGCGCCCGCCGCTGGCCGTTGGCACAAGGAGGTTGAACCAGGAACAGTTCCAGATCGCCAATTCTCATGCCGTGGTTCGCCTGGCAGCAATCGCTTGTCCGAAAGGACCAACGGTGACGGGGGGCCAATTCCGGCGGCCGCGCAGCAACGAGCGCAGCGTACTGGTGGAACCGTTTAGCCCAAGGGGGCGGTGGACCGCAATGCCGCTATGCCACGCCCCCCGCGTTTGGCCGGTGAACCCGGCCCGATTGCTATTGAGCCTTGGTCAGCGTCCGCAGTTCGCGTGGCAGCGGAAAATGGACATCCTCTTGGCGGACCATCCGGGATTCCACCGTGGCCCCATATTTATCCTGCAACGAAGCCACGCATTCTTGGACAACATTTTCTGGAGCACTGGCGCCGGCGGTGATCAGAACCGTCTCGTGGCCCTGGAACCAGTCGTCGCCAATCTCGCCGGCATGGTCGATCAGGTACGCCCTAACTCCTTGTTCCTGCGCGATTTCCGTTAACCGCTGGCTGTTGGAGCTGTTCTGACTGCCCAGCACCAGGACCACATCGGCTTCGTCGGCCAATTTGCGGACGGCTTCCTGCCGGTTCTGGGTCGCGTAACAGATATCTTCCTTGGGGGGCCCGGTAATCTGGGGGAACCGCTCGCGCAGCGCCGCGATGATCCGGTTGGCGTCGTCCACCGAGAGCGTGGTTTGCGTCAGATAGGCAAGTTTGGAAGGGTCCTTGATTTCGAGCGTGGCGACATCATCTGCCGTTTGCACCAGCACGATCGCCTCGGGGGCTTCGCCCATGGTGCCGATCACCTCGTCGTGGCCTTCGTGGCCGATCAGCACGATGGTGTATCCGGCCTTGGCGTACCGGATGGCCTCGATATGGACCTTGGTCACCAGGGGGCACGTGGCGTCGATCGCGAACAAGTTCCGCTGCCTGGCCACTTGCCGCACTTGCGGCGCCACACCGTGGGCGGAGAACAGCACCACGGAGCCCTCGGGCACATCGTCCAGGTCGTTGACGAAGACCGCTCCGCGCTCCTTGAAATGGTTGACCACGATCTTGTTGTGGACAATCTCGTGGTACACGTAGATCGGTGTGCCGAAGCGTTCGATCGCCAATTCGAGCGAGTCGATGGCCATGTTCACACCGGCACAGAAACCGCGAGGGCTCGCGAGGATGATCTTCATGGGTTTGTGTCCTTCCTTCTGAGGCATCATAATACAGCCGGTTGAATTTGGGTACCCGGCCGCAATGCAACCGCAGCGTGCCGAGGCTCGCTTTGATAGCAGGGGGTACCCGCTCCTCTAGCGCGCCAGTTGCATGTCTGTCTCGCAATTTGCCTTGGACCTCCTGCGCTTCGGCCCCAACATGGGAACCGCAGGCGT
The DNA here is from genome assembly GCA_964511065.1 of uncultured Pirellulales bacterium. GTDB lineage: Bacteria > Planctomycetota > Planctomycetia > Pirellulales > S012-138 > CALBRZ01. The sequence continues at coordinate 21,879 of CAZEEG010000036.1, forward strand.
GGTCGATCCCGCAACGGCCCGGCAATATTGCCGCAACCTGGCCTGTGGCCACTACGAGAACTTCACCGTCGCCAGCCGCCTGTTGCCGCATGATCTGCGGCAACATTTCTGCAACGTGTACGCCTACTGCCGCTGGGCCGACGACCTGGCCGACGAAGTGGCCGCCGATGGCGAAAGCCTGCGCCTGCTCGGGTGGTGGGAAAGCGAGTTGGACGCCATGTACGCCGGCCGGGCGTGGCATCCGGTGTTTGTCGCCCTGGCCGATACGGTTGCCCAATTTGAGATTCCACGGCAACCGCTGGCCGACCTGCTGATCGCCTTCCGTCAGGATCAAACCGTGCGGCAGTACGAAACCTGGGACCAGCTCTTGGGGTACTGCCGCAACTCGGCCAACCCGGTTGGGCGGCTGGTACTGTACCTGGCCCGGCGGCACCGCGACGAGCTGTTGCCGCTTTCCGATGACGTTTGTACGGGCTTGCAATTGGCCAATTTTTGGCAGGACCTGGCCCGCGACCTCGATATGGGGCGGATCTACGTGCCGCGTGAAGCCTTGGAAGCCGCCGGTCTGAGCACGGCCACCTTTCAGGCCCGGCAAGCGACTCCCGAGTTTCGCCTTCTGATGCAGCAGCTTGTGACACGTACCCGCTCGATGCTCGACGCCGGATGGCCGCTGGTAACGGCGATGCCGGGCCGGTTGCGGGTAGCCATGGCTCTGTTCATCGGTGGTGGCCTATCCATCCTCAAGGCTATTGAGAAGCAGGGCTACGATGTCTGGCAGCGGCGGCCGGTGGTGGGCCGCAGGCAGCGATTCCGCCTGCTGGCCGCTTCCCTGGGCGCGGCGTGCTTCCCCAACCTTGCCGAGCGAAAGGCCCGGCGGGTGGGAGTATCATGAGTGCATCGCTTTCGGCCAGTTATCGGGCTTGTCAAAGGCTGGCGCGCCGCACCGCCAGCAACTTTTACTACCCGTTCTTGCTGCTTCCCCAGGCCAAGCGACAAGGAATGTGCGCGCTGTACGCCTTTCTGCGGCAGACCGATGACTTGGGCGATAGCCAACTTCCGGTCGAAACGCGGCGGGTAGCACTGGCCCGCTGGCGCGACGCCCTCAATGCCGCGTTGGCCGGTGAATACCGGAACGTCTATTTCCCGGCCTTGGCCGACACCGTGGCACGCTACAACATTCCAGCCCGATACCTGCATCAAGCGATCGACGGCATGGAAATGGACCTGGAGGTTCGGCGGTACGAGACCTTCGACGACTTGCGGCGGTACTGCTACTGCGTGGCCTCGACGGTCGGGCTGGCCTGCATTCATATCTGGGGATTTCGCAGCCCAGCCGCCTTGGTTCCTGCCGAGCAGGCCGGCGTGGCCTTTCAATTGACCAATATCTTGCGCGATCTCAAGGAAGATGCGGAGCGCGGCCGGCTGTATCTGCCGCTAGAGGATCTCCAGCGTTTTGACTACCAGCCCGAGGAACTGTTCCGGGGCGTGTACGACGAGCGTTTCCGCCACCTGATGGATTTTCAGGTAGAGCGTGCCCAGCGGCTCTACGAGGAAAGCCGCGCTTTGGAACTGTGGTTGCACCGCGACGGTGTGGGCGTGTACGGCGCCATGTCGGGCATTTATCGCGGTCTGCTGGACGAAATTCGCCGTCGGCGGGGCGACGTGTTTACGCACCGCGTCCGGCTGACGACCGCCCGAAAGCTATGGATTGCCGCCCGGTGCATGGCCAAGCCGGCGGTGGTCCGTTACCTGGGCGAGGCGGTCGGCCGATGAGCGTGGCGTCCGGCGAGCGGCCGCAGGTGGCGATTGTGGGCGGTGGCCTGGCTGGGTTGGCGGCGGCCGCGGCCTTGGCCGGTGCCGGTATCGGCGTGCGGTTGTACGAGTCGCGGCGACGGTTGGGCGGCCGCGCGGCTTCTTTTCGCGAACCCTCCCACGATACCTGGGTGGATCATTGCCAGCACGTCAGTATGCAATGCTGCACGAACCTGGCCGACTTTTGCCGACGCACCGGGTTGCAGCAGGCGTTCTCGCGGCATCGCGTGCTGCACTTTATCGGCCCCGATGGTCGCCGGTACGATTTTGCCGGCAGCCGCGCCTGGCCGGCCCCCCTCCATCTGGCCGGCGCGCTGTGGCAATTGAAGTACCTTTCGCCGGGCGACCGCCTGGGCATCGCCCGGGCGCTTCACCGGCTGGCGCGGCTGAACGATGTCCGACTGCTGCGCACCTCGACCACGGGCGACTGGCTGCGGCAGCAGCGGCAATCGCCTCGCGCCATCGAACAGTTTTGGGAACTGGTGCTGCAAAGCGCGCTGGGCGAAAGCGTGGAATTCGCCAGCCTGATGTACGCCAGAAAGGTGTTCGTCGATGGCTTCATGGCCGCCCGCGGCGCCTACGAGGTGGAGATTCCCACGCTTCCACTGGGCGAGCTTTACGGCGCGCGGCTTCAGCGTTGGTTAAGCGAGCAGGGCGTTGAACTGCGGCTTTCCACCGCCGTTCAACAAGTGGAATTGCAGGCTGGCCGCGCGGTCGCCGTGCGGTTAAGGCCGCACGAAACCGCAACCTCCCGGAGAACGTCACCGGCCATGCTGGTGCGCGAGCCTTCGGGTGGCGTGGATCTGGCTGTGCACGCCGGCCATGACGCTGGCGGCGACCTGGGCGACTCTCGGGAGAAGTTCCCGCGCGAACCGTGCGACCTGGTGATTGTCGCGGCCCCGTGGCGGCACGTGCCGGGCCTGTTCGATGCGGCGGACCTGGAAAGCCTGCCTTCGGTGCAGCGATTGAAGGGCATCCAATCCTCGCCCATCTCGGCGGTTCACTTGTGGTTTGATCGAGCCATTACCGATCTGCCCCACGCGGTCCTGGTGGGCCGGTTGAGCCAGTGGGTGTTTCGTCGCCCGGCGAGCGAGTGGGCGGGCGAGTCTGTCGGCGCGGATACGCAAACACCGTTGCCGAGCGACCCACCTTCGCCGGCCACGCAGGGCGCGGATCGCAGCGCAGGTTCAGCAGGAGCATCGCCCCAGGCGCCGCACGCAGTCCATGACCCAGGTGTCCACTATTACCAGGTGGTGATTAGTGCCTCGCGCTCGTTGCAAGGGCGGCCGCGCGAGGCAGTCGTGGCCGAAGTGGTCGATGATATGAAAGCCGCCTTTCCCGAGGCTCAACGTGCCACTCTGGTTGCTGCCAAGGTGGTAACGGATCCGCACGCGGTTTTTTCCGTGCGGCCGGGAATCGACACATTGCGGCCTTCGCAGCGGACGGAGATCGACAACCTGTTCCTGGCCGGCGATTGGACGCAAACCCATTGGCCGGCAACGATGGAAGGCGCTGTACGCAGCGGTTACCTGGCGGCCGAGGCCGTGTTGGATGCGATTGGCCGTCGCGAGCCGGTACTGGTCAGCGAATTGAAGCCGGGTTGGCTCGCCCGGTGCCTTATCAGGCCGGTGCGTGAATCACCGACCTAGATCGTGTGTCCGGGGGGGAGGCACTGGCCAACCCCGCGTTTCAAACGTACGATTGTTCGCCGCTCCGTCAGGATGACGTATGGGAGTATCTGTTCGCCGGGAGTTCAGCAAATGTGGAAGAAGCGAATCGCCCTTGTGTTGGGTCTGTTGGTGGCTGGCCTGATGTGGAACTGGAGCGCGGCAACTGCTAAAGCCGGGCCTGGTGTCTATGTCCACACGCCCTACGGGACCTACTACGGACGGTACTACTTTCGGCCGTACTATTACTACACCTCGCCCGTGCCCGCCCCTTACCCTTACATCTACTACGCGCCCGGTACGATCCCCTACAACACGTTCTACTTTCCGCAGTACCGGGTGCCTTACCCGTACTACTACGGTTGGTAATGCAGGGCCGTGTCGGCCGGGACACCGCCACCGGTACTGATGCAGCGCGGCGCATCGGCGTGCCCCGTGGATGCATCAAGGCAGGTGCTACAGCGTTTCAAAGCGGCGGGCCGCGCCAAGCCGCGGGGCGACGTTTGCGCTCTGCTTATTGGGCGCCATGAGTGGGTGGCCGCTACCTGTAGTTCAGTAATTCAGAAATCAGACGCCGACGGATTACTCGACGGGGGTGCCGCCGCGAACACGGCTGCACAAATCCAGCAATTCATGGAGCGACTGCTCCAGTTCGTCCAGGTTCGGGGTGGATGTGGCGGCGTGTTCCACCCGGGCTGCCGCGGGGCTGATCTCTTCAAACCCATAACCGCCCGCCGAACCCTTGATCTGGTGGGCGAAACGATTGAGTTCGTGGAAATTGCCGGAAGCGAACAACTGCTTCAAGCGGTCGATACGCTCTGGCATCTCGGCCACGTACAACTCGACCAGTTCTTGGAAATCCGGATCGTTGCCGAGGGATGAATAGATCGCTGACTTGCCCGCACTCACCGTATCTCTCCGATGGGATGCCCAGGTTCGTACTGCGGCCGCTGAAGGGGGGCACAGGCTGCCCAACCGATACCCAACCATACGATTCGGTTAGGCGCCAGGACGGCACCCCGGCGGGGAAAACTGGCCCCGCCATTTGCCTCGCGCCCTCCTCGTATCGCTAGGGATGGTGTGACCGGCATCCTGCCTGTTAGGGGGGCGGGTGGAGCGATTGCCGGCGCAGGTGGCATCCTCGGTAATCGTGTCGCAAACGCAACGGAAAGCCCCCCTCGCATTGCCGGAGGTTTGCCGGATGGACGTGCGGGTAAGGACAGGCCGGGCTATGCGCCGCTGGGCCAAAAATCCGCTAATCCGTCGTCTGGCACCCGCCAGGGGAGCTACGTTTTCATGCTTGCGATCGTTCCGCGGCTTGCGCCCTGGCAACCGTGGCAGACGAACCCGCGAGCCGGCAGGCAGGGCCGCCGTGGTGGTCTGAAGGGGCCTCCGGGGGGCAGACGTCCGTACGCCACGTACCCATTGCAGAGTCATGCTTGAAACGAATCGCAACGTATTGCACATCGACGACGATGAGCCATTTACCCGACTCATGGGGCACCAACTCAGCCGCCACGGCTACCAGATCACGGCCTTGCACGATCCCTCCAGGGCATTGGACGAACTGGCCCGGGGGCAACATCGGGCTGTCCTGCTCGACATCGACATGCCGCACGTCAACGGATTGGAACTGCTGCGGCAGATCAAGCGGCGCGATGGCGGCATCCAGGTCGTCATGCTGACCGGACGGGTGGGCGTGGATACCATGCTCAAGTCGCTGCGGTGGGGCGCCGAAGCGTGCTATTTCAAACCGCTCACGGACCCCGGCCCGCTGCTCGAATGCCTGGAACTGACATTCCACAAGCTCGACCGTTGGCAAGAGGCCTTGGCTGAACTGCAAGCGGCCGGTCAGGAACCGTTGGCTCCGCTTTCCCTGGTTTGACGCTCGGCCTGGCCCGCGAACGCTCGGCCGATCTGCCCACCAGCGATCATTGCGCCGTCGCTGGCAGGTAGCAGGTATTTGTGCCGCACGGCTCTTTGCCCCTTTGCGCCTCTCCCCCTTTGCCCCTTTGCGCCTTTGTCCCTTCTTGAACGGTTCTCCCGGCTAGCGGCAGCGGCAGCGGCGTTTTCGGTCGGGCAGGGCCTTCTGGCAAGGCGGCTATTTCTGGATCGCGGTACGACAAATCGACCGTAGCGGGCAACCGGCTCGACCCGATGCCTCGGCACTGGAAGTCGCCCTGGCGCCGTGTTACGCTAACCCGGTCGATCATGCAGCGAAGTCTGTGCAGCCGGCCCACGATGCTTGGCGGCTGCAGGCTCGCGAATTGCCCGCCTGCTTGCCCCTCCCTCGTAAGCTCTCAGGAATGGCTCCGATGAAGTCGACGCGATTTGGCCTTGCAGTGCTGTTGGCGTCGTTGTTGCCGTGGGCTGCCGGATGCGGTGACCACCAATACCGGTTTGTCAGTTTTGGTACGGCGCCCGTGGGCGGGACGTTTCCCGTGATGGGCGGTGCCATGGCCGACGTGCTGAACCAGTTTCCTCCGCAACAGGGCGATTGGGCCGGCTGGAAGGTGCAGGTCAAAGGCACCAAGGGTACCCAGGAAAACATTCGCCGCTTGAGCCGCGGCGAGTTCGAACTGGGGCTCTCCAATTCGGCGATCAGCTACTTTGCGTTTCGCGGCGAACAGGGTTGGGAAAAGGCCTACGACGTGCGGGCCATTGCCACGCTCACGCCGCTGGCCGGTATCTTTATCACCCGGCCCGATACCGGCATCAAGCAACTGTCCGATCTGCAGGGTAAGCGGGTGGTGATCGGTCCGGCCGGCGCCGGCTTCGAGATGTTTGTACGGCCGATTCTGGAAGAGCACGGCGTACCTTGGGAGAGCATCACCAAACTCAACGATCCGCAAAGCGTGGCGGTCGACCGCCTGGGCGATGGTGCGGCCGACGCCGTGTTCATGGGCGGTGTGGCCGGCCAGCCGCACCCTTCCATCACGCAGGCGATGGGATCGTTTGATGTCGATTTCATCCCTTACGACGAGGCGGCCCTGAAGCGGTTGGTCGAAAAGTACGACTTCTACCAGTTGCATACCGTTTCGGCGAAGACGCGCGACGGCAAACCCATGTACCGGGATATGACGGAAGACTTTCCCGCCTTGATCGTGGGCAACGTGCAGGTGGTGGTCGATAAGAGCACGCCCAAGGATCTGGTCCGGCAGGTGACAGAAACGCTCTGCACGCATGCTGACGAGGTTACCAAGCTCCATCCCGTCGGACGGGCTTTCAATCCCCGTATTGCTCCCAGCTACGTGGGCATCCCCTTCCACGAAGGCGCGATTGAGTTTTACCGGACCTGGGAAGGCGTTCAGCCGGGGATTTGGGAACCGCCTTCGGCCGGCGGTTCGCGGGCCGCCGCGGCCGACAGCGGAACCGGGCAACCTTCCGCGGTAGCCCAGGCCGCGGAAGGTGCAGCCGATTAACCCGCCGCCGCAGCAGGGGGGAGCATCTGCCCCGCCCCCGCTGGCAGGGCCTCATGCCGACCGGGCCGCCACACGGCCGTGTTCCGCCCGCCGATACCTGCCTCGTTACGACTGATTTGAAGGATGCGATTTCGCCCGCCAGTTGCGCGCGGCGGGTTTCAGGAACCTCGATATGATCGACCGGATTCGCAACGTGCTGGTGCCCACCCTGGCGGTTCTGCTCTGCCTGTACACGCTGGCTGAAGTGAACATGCCGCGGCTGACGAACCAGGGCGAACTGGCCATCTTTGTAATGCTGGGCCTGATGCTGTGCTTTCTCACCCAGCCGATCTCGCCCAAGTGGAAAGACAACACGGCCCTCCGCTGGCTCGATCTGGTGCTGACCGGTTGCACGGTGCTGGCGTGCGGCTACGTGTTCGTGCAGTCGGAACCGCTGTTCAGCAGTTGGTGGAGCGGGGGGCTTTCCCTGGGCGACCGTTCGGGCATCGAAACCCGTACCGATTTTTACATGGGTATCCTGGGGCTGTTGCTGGTGCTGGAGTCCACGCGGCGGACCATCGGCTGGACGGTGCCGATCCTCTCGACCTTGTTCATGCTGCATTCGTGGTACGCCTATCTTTCGTATCACCACGGCTGGCCGGCCATGCCGGCTTGGCTGCTGCCGCACGCCGGGCAGAACCTGGAATACCTGGTGAGCGTCACCTGGTCGCAATCGCTGGGCATCTTCGGCGTGGCCGCGGGCGTGATGTTCAAGTACGTGTTCCTGTTTGTCATCTTCGGCAGTTTCCTGGAGATGAGCGGCGCCACGCAGTTCATCATTGCATTTGCCGAACGGATTTTTGGCCGCAGCCCCGGCGGGCCGGCCAAGGTGGCCGTGCTCGGCAGCGGCCTGATGGGCTCGCTTTCCGGCAGTGCCGTGGCCAATGCCGTGACCACCGGTTCCTTCACCATCCCCATGATGCGCAATGCCGGCTTCTCACCGGCAATTGCCGGGGGAATCACGGCGGCGGCGGCCTCGGGCGGGGCGCTGGTGCCGCCGGTGATGGGGGCCGGGGCCTACATGATGATCGAACTGGTACGGCCGCAGATCCAGTTTCTGGACGTGGCCCGGGCGGCCCTGATTCCGGCCATCTTGTATTACCTCTCGATCCTGATGCTGGTGCACTTCTACTCCCGCCGCGTGGGTAGCGCGGTGCGTGCCCCCGATGAGCAACCGGCGAAGGTCGATGCCTACCAGGGCCTGGTATTCTTTGCCTCGCTGGGGGTTTTGATCGTGCTGCTGGTGATGGGGTTTTCGCCCTTCACCGCCGTTACCGGTTCGCTGGTGGTGATTCTGCTGCTTAACTTCGCGAACCCGGCCAGCACACTGCCGGCCGCGGCGCGGTGGTCGGCGATTGCCGCGTTCTTCGTCGTCACCATTGCTCACCGCATCGCGATGGGGCCCCCGCCAGTACCGGGGATGCGGACCTGGTTACAGAAGAGCATCGAGTCGTCGGTGGTTGGCATGCTGGCCATGATCCTGTTCGCGCTCATCCACCCGGTGTTGCGCAAGCCGGTTCTGACCGCGCTGGTCAAGTCGGCCAGGGGAGGGATTTCGCTGGTCGCCGCCAGCGCGTGCGTGGGCATTATCATCGGCGTGGTGCAGCAGACGGGGGTCGCCAGCGACTTCAGCGCGGCCATCAGCCAGGTGATCGAGTCCAACCTGCTTTTGGCCCTGCTCGGCATCATGTTCTGCTCGCTGATCTTGGGGATGGGCGTACCTTCGGTGGTGTGCTACCTGCTGATGGTCACCTTGATGGGCACGGTGCTGGAGCAACTGGGGGTGCAGCCCTTGGCTTCCCACCTGTTCATCTTCTACTTTGGCATGATGTCGATGGTGACGCCGCCGGTGGCCCTGGCCGCGTATGCCAGCGCGTCGATTGCCAATGCCAAGATCATGACCACCGCCCTGGCCGCCTTCCGGTTCTCGCTGGTGGGCTTCCTGTTGCCGTTCATGTTTGTCTACCGGCCCAGTCTGCTGCTGCTGGAAAAGCTCGACCCGGAAAACAAGGCAGGAACCGCCAACAAAGTGCTCAACCTGGCCAATACCAGCAACCTGATCGAGTTAGGCATTGCCTGCGGTACCGCCGTGCTGGGCGTGCTCGCGCTGTCTGCCTGCGTAGCGGGTTACCTGGCCGCGAAGCTTTCCCCGCTCTCGCGGTTGCTGCTGTTTGTGGCGGCCATGTCCCTGTTCTCGCCAGACCTTTATATCGGCGGCAACAATTACGGTCCGCCGATGAATATCAGCGCCGTTGTGGTGCTGATCGCCGTTTGGATTGGCAATGCGACCGTTGGCAAGCGGTTGGCGGAAGCCGCCGCGCCTGCGGGCGGCGAACAAGCCGGTGAACAGGCCGGTGGCACCTCCTGATCGATTGACACCTGCTCAGCGAATGCCCGCTCTCTTGCGTGCTGACCCGCCGAGATGCGGCCAGTTGCGCTCAAAACGGAAAGACTTACAGCGCCGAATCGTTCGACCAGCGGACATCGGCGGCGCGAGCGGTCAATAAACGGCCGATCGCGCCACCTTGGAGCCTGCCGCTGCGCTTGCGCCGGCACTTTGGCTACGGGGCCGCAGGGGGAGTAAAGGCGCAAACTTTCGTTGAGCCCCCTCCCCAAGCGCGGTATCCTATCAGAACGGTTTGATGGCTTGCTGCCCCCGCCAGGGTGCGCGGCCAGTGGACCGCTGCGTCCCACCGTTTTTTGGGCGGCGGTGTCCTCTCCCGGCGTTAGAAGGCCGTAGGTTGGGTGCCGCTGCTGCCTGCCGATCGACTTGCCACACCGGAATTGCCCACCGTCCCCGCGGTGTAAGTACGGCGGACCGGCCTGGCCGCCGCTGGCCCGCAGGCGGATAGAGGTTGACTTCCCTGAGGTAGCCGTATGTCCTTCTCGACGATGCCTGGCCGTAAAACGTGTGGGTTTGCCGTGGTGGCAATGGCGCCGTTGGCGATGATGATTGCGCCATTGGCGATGATGACTGCAACCGCCGCGGTGGCTGCCCAACCGGCCGACAGCGAGCCGATTGTTTTCAGTCGCGACATCCGACCGTTGTTGTCGGATAACTGCTTTGCATGCCACGGCCCAGATGCGGCGCAGCGGCCGACCGAATTGCGGCTCGATATCCACGAAAGCGCCCTGGCGAAGCTGGAATCGGGGCCTCCGGCGATTGTGCCGGGCGACCCGGCCGGCAGCCAGCTTTATCAGCGGATCACCTCCCAGGACGATGCGCTGCGGATGCCGCCGCCCGATTCCGATAAAAAGCTCACGCCCCGGCAACAAGAGTTGATCAAGCGGTGGATCGAACAGGGCGCCCCCTGGTCCGGCCATTGGGCCTTCGAACCCGTCCGCCGGCCAGCCGTGCCCGAGGTGTCTGGCAAGTATCCGGTTCATAACCCGATCGATGCTTTCATCCAGGCCCGCATGGAATCTGCGGGGCTGCATCCTTCGCCCGAGGCCGACAAAGAAACGCTGATTCGCCGGGTAACCTACGATCTCACCGGGTTGCCGCCGACCATTGCCGAGATCGACGCCTTCCTGGCCGACAATTCGCCCGACGCCTACGAGCGCGTGGTGGATCGGCTGCTCAAGTCGCCCCGCTACGGCGAGCACATGGCGCGGCACTGGCTCGATGCCGCCCGCTACGGCGATACCCACGGTCTGCACCTGGATAACGAGCGTTCGCTGTGGCCCTATCGCGATTGGGTGATCCAGGCCTACAACCGCAACTTGCCGTTCGACCAGTTCACCATCTGGCAACTGGCGGGCGATCTGCTGCCCAGCCCCACGCTGGAACAGCGGATTGCCACGGGCTTCAATCGCTGCAACGTGACGACGAGTGAAGGCGGCTCGATTGCCGAGGAATATCGCGTGCGGTACGCCGTCGATCGCGTCGAAACCACCGGCACGGTCTGGATGGGGCTGACGTTAGGCTGCGCGTCGTGCCACGATCACAAGTTCGATCCCATCTCTCAGAAGGAGTTCTACAGCCTGTTCGCATATTTTGCGAACCTGACCGAGAATCCGATGGATGGCAACGCCTTGTTACCGCCGCCCATCTTGCGGTTGCCCACTTCCCAGCAACAGCAGCAGTTGAGCGAACTGGAGCGGCAACTTGCCGAGGCCAAGCAGCGCAAGGAAACTGCCGGCGAAACCGCGCTGGAGGAAGTGGTGTGGATCGATGACGAGCTGCCGCAGGGCGCGCAACCTTCGGCCAGCGGGACCGGCGGCCAGTGGCAATGGGTGACGGCCGAGGAACACCCGGTGGCCTGCGGCAGCAAGGCCGCCAAGCGGAGCAGCCAAGGGTTGGGCCAGCACTTCTTCACGGGGGCCAGCCAACCGTTGACCATTGGGCAGGGCGACAAGCTGTTTGCCTACGTGTTCCTCAACCCGGACGATCCGCCGCGGCAGATCATGCTCCAGTTCAACGACGGAAGCTGGGAGCACCGCGCCTACTGGGGCGAAAACCTGATCGACTGGGGAAAGGACAACTCTCCGAGCCGGAGGCGATTGGGCGATCTTCCGCCCGTTGGGCAGTGGGTCAAGCTGGAAATCGACCCGGCCCAGGTCGGATTGAAGCCCGGCGCCAAGCTCAACGGCTGGGCTTTCACCCAGTTCGATGGCACCGTGCTTTGGGATAAAGCCGGCATCATCACCAACGCCCTCGAACAACAAGTCGCCCAGTTGCAGCAGCAGGTGACGTCGCTGCAAAACTCGATCACCGGCACCATGGTGATGCAGGACGCCGCCAACAAGAAGCCTACCTATGTGCTGATCCGCGGCCAGTACGATCAGCCAGACAAGAACCAAGAGGTCGAACCGGGGGTGCCCCGTGCGCTTTCGCCGCTGCCCGAGGATGCCACGCCCGACCGCTTGGGACTCGCCCACTGGCTGGTCGATCCCAATCACCCGCTGACGGCCCGGGTGACGGTAAACCGCGACTGGCAACGGTACTTTGGCACCGGGATTGTGAAAACCTCCGAGGACTTTGGCGCCCAGGGCGAGTGGCCCAGTCATCCCCGGTTGCTCGATTGGTTGGCGGCCGAGTTCGTCGACAGCGGCTGGAACGTCAAGCACATGCAGAAGCTGATGGTGATGTCGGCCGCGTACCGGCAGCGTGCGAAGGTGCTGCCGGAGCACTTGGAGAAAGACCCCGATAACCGCCTGCTCGCCCGCGGTCCGCGGTTCCGCATGGATGCTGAAATGATCCGCGACACGGCCCTGGCGACCAGCGGTCTGCTGATCGACCGCATCGGCGGCAAGAGCGTGCGGCCTTACCAACCGTCGGGCTTGTGGGAGGCGGTGGGTTATACCGGCAGTAACACGGCGCGGTTTACCCAGGACCACGGCGAGGCACTTTACCGCCGCAGCATGTACACCTTTTGGAAGCGGACGTCCCCGCCGCCCACGATGGCCATTTTCGATGCGCCCAGCCGCGAGGCCTGCACGGTCCGCCGCTCGCGGACCAACACGCCGATGCAGGCCTTGGCCCTGATGAACGACGTGCAGTTTGTCGAGGCGGCACGGCACCTGGCCGCACGCTTGATCCGCGAAGGTGGCGACGCATTCGACGCCCGGCTCAATTACGCCTACCGCCTGGTGTCGGGCCGGCACGTGAAGCCGCACGAGATCGAGATCTGCCGCACGCTATACGACGAGAGCCTGGCGCGATACCGCGCGGATGAACAAGCCGCGCAAAAGCTGGTCACCGCCGGAGAGTCGCCCCCCGTCGAAGGATTGGACGCGGCGGAACATGCGGCCTGGACCGTGATCGCCAACCTGCTGCTGAACCTGAACGAGACCATCACCCGGGGCTGAGCACGCGCAGCCCCACGATTGGCCGGCTTCCACCGGCCAACGACCCGAGGGGCGCAAAGGCGTAGGCCCGGTTCTACCGGCCGGATCAACAGGTCTATATCTTGGGGGGCGGTCAACCGCGCGGGGGAGACTGGAGAGGCTGCTCGGCCACTCAACCGTGGCGTCGGTCCTCACGGCCTCGCTGGCCATTGCGCCCCCTGGCGGGATGGCCACCCCCGCTTCGGGGTTCTCCCCGCTTGCACAACCGGCACAACGTCCGCCGGGCCGGCCGCACATTCACCATGGGCCGGCAATCGGAACGTGGCAGTTGTTGCCCCGGGCTGCTCCCTGCGATAGGCTGAAGAGTGCGGTCGTACGCAGATAGGGCTGAAGCGCGGAGCCGGGAATGCACGTCTCGGCGGCAACATGAAATCATCTCCCGCCCTGTTCTTGATCTTGATTTTTCTCGCCGTTGGCTTGGGGTTCGCGCTGGAGCTGGCCTGGCCAACGCTCCGAGTCGCCTGGCTGCTGTACGTGCTGGCCGTTGCCGCGGCCGGGCAAATGCCCGGCAAGTCCGACGCCGCCTGGGTGGCGGCCGCGGTTGCCTCGCTGGCAGCCGTGCTCAGTGTCACCCTCTTGCCTCCGATCAATTCCACGGCGGCGATCGCCATCGAACGGATTGCCGTGCTGACCCTGATTTGGGGATCGGCCTGGTTCTCCGTGGTCAAGGTCCGGCAATGGCGCGAGCGGTTGCGGGCCCAGCAGGCGGTGCAGCAGCAGGTGGACCAACTGTCTGCCCAACTGTCCCAGGCCGATGCCGCATCCGCAGGCGCCCAGCAGGCGCTCCGCGAGGCTGAGGCGTCGTACACGTCGCTGGTCGAAAACCTCCCCGTGCACGTCGTCCGCAAGGACCGGCAAGGCCGCGTGACCTTTGCCAATCGTACGCTCTGCGATCTGTTGGGCCGCCCGCCCGAGGAGGTGCTGGGCCGCACCGACTGGGACTTCTTCCCGAAACCGCTGGCGGAGAAATATCGCCAGGACGACGTTCGGGTGATGGACACGTGCGAGGTCTTTCGCGATGTGGAACAGTACCAGGGGCCCGATGGCACGCTGCGGTATATGCAGGTGATGAAGTCGCCGGTCATCGATGGCAACGGCCACGTGATCGGCGTGCAGGGCATTTTCTGGGATGTCAGCGATTCCAAACGGCAAGAGGCCGAACTGCGCGAAAGCGAGGTTCGCAAGCGGGCGCTGTTCGAAGCCTCGATGGACGCCATTATCCTCAGCGACCACGAGGGCAAGATCGTTGAATTCAACCGGGCCGCGGAAAAGCTCTTTGGCTACTCGCGGCGCGAGGTGGCCGGCAAGGACCTGGTCAACCTGATCCTGCCCGCCGTTGCCCGCGACCGCCACCGCGACAACCTGCTGCGTTACGCAGGGGCGGGCGAGGTCGGCTCGCTGCTGGCCAAGCGGCTCGAGATGCCGGTGCGGCGCAAGAGTGGGGAAACGTTCATGGCGGAGATGGCCACGCAGCCGATCCCGCTGCAAGGCTCGGCCGCTTTTGCGATCTTCATCCGCGACATCACGGCCCGCAAGCAGGCTGAGGCCTCCATGCAGCAGAGCAAGGAAGCCGCCGAAGCCGCCAACCGCGCCAAGAGCCAGTTCGTGGCCAACATGAGCCACGAAATCCGTACGCCGCTGAACGCCATCCTCGGGATGACCGACCTGCTGATGGGCACGGGGCTCACCAACGAGCAGCGGGAATATCTGCAACTGCTGCAGGACTCCGGGGAATCGCTGCTGGCCGTGATCAACGACGTGCTGGACTTCTCCAAGATTGAAGCCGGCAAGCTCGACCTGGAATCGTCGCCGTTCGATCTCCGCGAACGCATTGGCGACGCGCTCAAGTCGCTGGCCTTCCGCGCCCACAGCAAGGGGTTGGAACTGGTCTGCGATATCGATCCCCAGGTGCCGGCCGTGGTGCTGGGCGATGCCAACCGGTTGCGGCAAGTAATCATCAACCTGGTTGGCAATGCCATCAAGTTTACCGACCGCGGCGAGATCGTGGTATCAGCCCGCCTGCAAGAACGGCGCTCCCGCGGCGTGGTGCTGGAGTTCTCGGTATGCGATACCGGGATTGGCATTCCGCCCGAGAAACAGCAGCACATCTTCGATGCCTTTGAACAGGCCGATAACAGCATGAAGCGACGGTTTGGCGGCACCGGGCTGGGGCTGGCCATTTCCACGCGGCTGGTGAAGCTGATGGGCGGCAAGATCGGCGTGAAAAGCAGCGTCGGCCATGGCAGCCGCTTCTATTTTACGTGCCGCTTTGGCCTTCCTGCCCAGCAGCAGGAGCCGGCGCTGCCTCCCACGTCGCTGGAAAACCTGCGGGTACTCGTGGTCGACGACAACGCCGCTTCGCGCCGCGTGCTGACACAGATGCTGACCAATTGGCGGTTCCAGGCCACCGCGGCAGCCAGCGGTTCGGAAGCGATTCGGCACGTCCAGGCCGCCGAGGCCGCGAACCAGCCCTTTGGCCTGGCCATCGTAGACGCCCGCATGCCCGACATCGACGGCCTGCGGCTCATCACCCGCATCCACCAGCACACGCGGCGCGAGCTGCCGGCCATCGTGATGCTTTCAGCCAGCGATCCGGACGACTTGCGCAAGTGCGAACGGCAGGCAATCGCCGCGCATTTGATCAAGCCGGTGAAGCAGTCGGAACTGTTCGACACCATCGCCGTCGTGCTCGATACGGGGGCCGAAACGCCGGCCGCGGCCCAGGCACCGGCGGTTCACCATATGCGGCCGCTCAAGGTGCTGCTGGCCGAAGACACGCTGGTGAACCAGAAGCTCGCGGTGGGGCTGTTGCGCCGTCAAGGGCATCACGTCGTGGTGGTGAACAACGGACGCGAAGCGCTGCGGGCGTTGGCGTCGTCGCCCTTCGACCTGGTGTTGATGGATGTTCAGATGCCCGACATGGACGGGCTGGAAGCCACCGAGATTATCCGCCAGCAGGAGCGCGGCACTGACCGCCGGGTACCGATCGTCGCCATGACCGCGCATGCCATGAAGGGCGATCGCGAGCGTTGCCTGGAAGCGGGAATGGATGGCTACCTGGCCAAGCCCATCCGCGCCTCGGCCCTGTTTGCAACGATGGCCGAAGTGGTCGGCGAGTCGCAAGTGGCCCCGCCCCAGGATACGAACGGGGGTGTTTCGCCAATGGTGGATTGGGGGGCCGCCCTGAACGCCGTCCAGCACGACCGCGACCTGCTCCGCGAGATCGTCGAGGCGTTCCTGGAAGAGTACCCGACTTTGCTGCTGCGCGTGAAGCAAGCGGTCGAGCACGAATGTTCCCACGACCTGGCATGTGCCGCCCACGCGCTCAAGGGCTCGATGCGCAACTTCGGCGAGACGCCGCCGTTTGTTGAGGCCCTGGAGTTAGAAGTGCTCGCACGTTCAGGCGCGACGCAGGGCGGCTTGCGGCACCTGGCGGCCATCGAACGCGGCCTGGATCGCCTCGTGCCCGAACTCCAGCATTTTCTGAGTTCCGGCGAATTGCCCATGCCGGCCAGGGCCAGGTAATCGCGGCGCAGGTGCGCAGTGCCCCCGGCCCTCTGCGGTTGGGTGCTGCCCGGGCATACCGCCCCCCTGGTGAATCCGGAAGCTCCCCGCGCCCCCTCCCATGTGCCAATGGTCACATGCCGATGGTCATGCACAGGTTCGCGGGCGGTGTGTTTCACCTTTGGCGGTGTCGTCGCTTAAGTGGGAGGGGGGGCCAGCCCAGGTTTTCCTGCTCCAGAGCGGGAGAACAGGGGGCATTTTGGTTGCGGCAAACCGGCAGGCCGCTGGAAACCGCCGGGCGAATCAACCAAGATAGTTGGGTTGACGCCGCTGCATGTTCGCAGCCACCGAATCGATCAGGAAAGGCTCGCATGCCTAGAATTCTTATCGTGGACGACCTGGCAACCGACCGCCGACTGGCGGGCGGGTTGCTTGAGAAGGATATCGACCTGCAGGTCGAGTATGCCACCGACGGCGCCGAGGCCCTCGCTCGGATCCAGGAAGAACCGCCCGACCTGGTACTGACCGACCTGGTGATGCCCGAGATGACCGGCCTGGAGTTGGTGACGACGATTCGCAAGAACCACGCCCACATCCCGGTCATTCTGATGACCTCGGCTGGCAGCGAGGAAATCGCCGCCGAAGCATTGCAAAAGGGCGCAGCCAGTTACGTGCCCAAGCGGCTGCTCTCGCAATATCTGCTCGAAACCGTACAGCGGTTGCTGGCCGTTTCGCGGCAGCAGCGAAGCCGGTTGCGGCTGCTGGGATGCATGGCCTCCAGCGATTGCAGTTTTGAACTGGAAACCGATCCGGCCCTGGTGTCGCTGCTGGTGGGATATCTTTCGGAAAGCATCGAGCATATCGGGCTGTTCGATGAAACGGCCCGGCTCCAGGTCAGTGTGGCGCTCGAAGAGGCCCTGGTGAACGCCCTGTATCACGGCAACCTGGAAGTTGGTTCGGAACTGCGCGAAACCGACGAAGAAGCGTACCGCCGCCTGATTCAAAGCCGGTTGGAAGCATCGCCCTATCGCGATCGAACGATCAGCATTCAAGCCCGGCTGACGACCGAGATGGCCGAGTTCACCATCCGCGACCAGGGGCCCGGCTTTGATATTCATAACCTGCCCGACCCCACGGACCCTGAAAACCTCGAGAAGTCTTATGGGCGGGGCGTGCTGCTCATGCGGGCGTTCATGGACGACGTGGTCTATAGTTCGGCCGGCAACGAAGTCGTGATGCGCAAACGAAACGGGCAGCATCCCAGCTTTTGATCAGAGCGTCACAGTTGTCCCACGGCTTGGATACCGCCGTGCTTGAATGTGGCTGATTCTGCTGGCGCACGGCAGACCTGGCTCGCAATGCCAGTTGGTGGCCGGTCCGTGGGCAGCGTTGCAGCCAGTGAGCGGACCTGCTGATCGGTTGCGCGCTATCGGCTCCGCGTTACGGACCAAGAATCGCAGTCCATGGCCGGGCCGGCGCGTGCAAATGTGTGCGCATGGCGCACGATGTCCAGCCATACGGTCGCCCGGCCCCCCGGGGTTGGGTTTGCTTGTCCGCCCGGCGGTTTGCCCCTATCGTGAGAATAGGGGGGAAGGGGCGCGGCCACCGCCGGTTGCTCCTCGCCGTGGCCCCTGTCGCCGTGGCCCCTGTCTTTGTGTCTTAGCCTCCGGGTGTGCCGATGCCATTCTATGTGCAACGGGGTGAGGTTCCGCGGAAACGGCATACCGTCTTCCGTCAGTCCAGTGGTGAACTGTACCGCGAGCACCTGATGGGGACCCTGGGGTTCTCCGGACCCGCTTCGCTGCTGTACCACGTGCACCCACCGACTCGGGTGACCGGTTCCCGGCTGATTGACCGCGTGGAGCACCAGGCTGAGGACGACCCTCGGCTGAGGATGCGGCATTTTCGCCTGGGGGAACTGCCGGCGGCTGACAGCCTGGTGGTACGCCGCAATCTGCTGCTGTTCAATGCCGACGTGGCCATCTCGCTAGACGCCGTTGCAGCAAGTACCGTTGCTTCCCCGAGGCTGGTCTCCCCCTTCTATCGCAACGCCCAGGCCGACGAGATTGTTTACGTTAGCGAGGGGCAAGGCGTGCTGGAAAGCGAGTTTGGCGAACTGGCCTTTGGGTCGGGCGATTACCTGGTGATTCCGCGCGGCATCCTGCACCGTTACCGTGCCGCCGATGCGGAACAGCCGTTGCGGTTGCTGGTGGTCGAGAGTGCGGGACCGGTTGCACCGCCCCGGCGGTATTGCAACGAGCGAGGGCAGTTTCTGGAACACAGTCCATACTGCGAGCGCGACATACGCACGCCGCAGTTTGTGCCCCCGCGCGATGAAAGCGGCCAGTTCGAGCTGATTGTCAAACAGAACGACGTGCTTACGGCCGTGGTGCTGGACCATCATCCTTGGGATGTGGCGGGCTGGGACGGCTACTACTATCCTTGGGCGCTTTCCATTCACGACTTCGAGCCGATCACCGGACGGTTGCATCAACCGCCGCCCGTCCACCAAACCTTCCAAGGGCAGGGCTTCGTGCTGTGCTCGTTCGTGCCACGGTTATTCGATTATCACCCCGATGCCATCCCCGCCCCTTACCATCACTCCAACGTGATGTCCGACGAAGTCCTCTACTACGCCAACGAGGAATTCATGAGCCGCAAGGGCATCGGCTACGCGTCCCTGACGCTGCATCCCGCCGGTTTGCCGCATGGGCCGCACCCGGGCAAGGCGGAAGCCTCCATCGGCAAGCAGGAGACTCGCGAGCTGGCGGTGATGGTCGATACGTTCCGGCCGCTGACCGTAGCCGCCACGGCTACCTCGGTCGAAGACTCCGAATACGAGCGCAGTTGGCTCGGATAGAAAGCCGGCGGCCAATCCCGATGCAGCGTGCATGCGGCAATCGCACCATTGGGCACCGCACCATTGGGTGCCGCGCATGTGGGCCATCGCGCAATCAGCTCAGGCAGCGGGAGCGGCACGCTTGGCGCGCCCTAGAACTTGCCGTGAATGTGAATGTGTGACCGGGGCCGCGGCCGATAGTAGCACGGCGGTGGCGGCGGCGGGACATAGTGAATTTCTTCCACGACGACGGGCGGCGGCGGTCCATAGGCGACCGGTTGAGCGATCGGCGCCCGCGGCGGTTGCTGGGCCACTTGGATCACCCGGGGAGAAACGCCCGATTGTTGCAGACGGATGAGATCGGCCGTGGTGAGCGGGCGAATCATGCCATGGTATTGGATGTGCGTGGCGATCACGTCTTCGGTCACGCCGGCCTGGGTCATCATGATGAGGTCTTCGACGCTCACGCCGCCGGGCGGCAGTGGGCGCCCCAGTTGCGCCTGGAGGCGGGCCTGGTTGCGCGCATCGACTTCATCGATGGCATTGCCGACGGCCGCACCCGTCAACGCCCCGACGCCGGCGCCAATGATGGCGCCACCGGCGGTACTGCCCAATTGGTTGCCAATCACGGCGCCCGTCAAGGCGCCGGCACCGCCGCCAAACAGGGCGCCCTTGTCGGCATAGTATGGCGAATGGCAACCGGCGGCCGTTACCGCGGCGAGCACCAGCAGCGCCCAGCGGGGGCAGCCTGTGACTGGGCGGCATGTCGCCAGCGGCACTCGATGCGTTGGGTTGCACCATGCCCCTTGAACCACCAATCGGACGTTCATCGAAATTCCTCTGGGGTACGGCGCATGCGACCCTTGCGCCGATCGTTCTGTCACCGGGAATAACCAGGAAGCTGTTCAGGGATTGACGAGTTGTGCCCCGTGGTCGGGCCGTATTGGCTGAGGCCGCCGGCCGCGGTTAGTTGCGCGGCCGCCACCGCAAGTTGGCGCCATTGCCGGAAGCAGGCATGGAGCGGCCCGCCCCGGACGCCATGTTGGGTGAGCGCCGCCAGGGCGGCACGCTGGCCATGTCGCCCGGGCCTTGCGCCGGGCTGGAGGTCACCCCTTGCCGGCCGCCGGAACCTTGAAAGCCTGGATACGTGCCCTGGTCCATGTGGCTGGGCTGGGGTGGAATGGCTTGGATGTCTTTCTGCGTGGTTAGGCTTTGCGGCTGCTGCGCTTCTTTCCACGCGGCCAGTTCGCGGAGGAACTGCGGCGACAGGTCGCTCAGAACCGCTCCCCGCCGGCCGTCGGCAATGTCCGACGACGTGCGAACCAGCAGCGTGATTTCTGAGGCGTGGGCCTGAATGGCCGACATGGCCGCGGCCTCGTCGCTGGTCAAACCGGCCTCGTTTGACTGGTTGTACACCTCGCTGCGGCGACCGGGCGAGATGGGCATCGAGGAGGGCATCTCCGGAGGGCTGCTGCCGACCAACCGGTTCAGCGGCGCCTCGCGGCGATCGTACACCTGTTGCATGTCGTGCCGGTCCAGTTCGGCATGGATGGAGGCCAGGGCCGCGTACAGCCCTTCGTTGTATTCAGGGTCCTTGGCGTTGCACACGCCGATCACTTCGCCTTGAAGATTGAACAGGCCGCCGCCGCTACGCCCCACCTCGGGCTGGCCGGCAACCTGCAGGTTCGGGGGGCCCAGGTACTTGTCGATCGACGTGATGCGGCTGACCTTGGCCGTGGCGTCCTGTCCGTGGTCGCAGCCAATGTTGATCACGGTTTCGTTCACCTGGGCGTTGTATCCCACGGCGGCGACAGGTGCCGGGGTGATGGGGCGGGCAGGCCGGGCCACGATCAAACCGACGTCCCTCCGCAGATCGAAGCCGATCATTTGGGCAGATACGCCGCGTTCGCCATCGGGTCCAAAGAAGTCCACCGTGATGCGGCCTTTTCCCGCTGAGTCGCGGAAGATATGGCCGCAGGTGAGGATCAAGGCCTCGCCCTGGCGATAGCCGATCACGGTGCCCGACCCGGTGTCGAACGTTTGCCCATTGGAAGTGACGCGAATCCGGGCACTCGCGGCCATCAAGCGATCGATGAGCGGTTGCAATTCTTCCGGCGAGGGGGCGGGCCGTGTCGGGCCGCCAGCGCGGGCGCCACTGCCGCGGCTACCGTCTTCCAGCAGCGGCGTCGACGATGTCTGGGCCGGCAGGGAGTCGGAAACCGGCCGGGCAGGAATACCGCGGCCACCTCGAAAGGCTGAGTCGGGGCCCATCGCCGGCCCACCGTTATTGGCGTGGTCGGCTGCCGATTGAGGCCGGGCACCGGCCCGGTGGAGCATCTGCCGCAATCGCTGCGGGGTTGCCTCGGCGGGGCCCAGGGCGCGGTCCACTTCGCGCCCATCGACCACCAGCACCAGGCAGGGGATTTGGGTCACGTTGTAGCGAGCGGCCAACGCCCGATTGGAATCGAAATCGACGACGCGAACCGGATACCCTTCCCGTTGAAGCTGCTGGACGGTGGGTTGGACCAGTTTGCAGGGGCCGCACCAAGGTGCTGTGAAATCCAGAAGAACCGTTTCGCCGGCAGGGGCATTGCCCAGGGTCGCCAGGGCAACTGCCAATGCGTGCCATGAAGCCACGTTTCCCTCCTTGGAAGGGCTTCGAACCCAATGTGCGGGATGAAAATGCAAAATCTACGCAGGGTTTTCCAATTTTTACAATTGGGGGCGGGGCTCCGGCCTGGGTGCCGGGCCGGCTGTTGTAACCTAAACCTTGAATCCATCCAAGGCTTCTGGCTGCCAGCCGGCTGGAAGCCGCCGAACGTGCCCCTTATTGCATGAGTCGTGCCGAGAGGTGAAATTCCCAATGAGCCCACTGCTTCCGGCGCCTGCTGGGGCTATTCTCGGGCAAATAGTCAAAATGGGGCAAGGAACCTTTGCGGTTCGCACTCGCACATCAGCTTGATGCGCCTGGGGTCCGGCAGGTGTAAATAGTCAAAATGGGACGAGCAACCCTTGCGGTTTGCACGGTTGGCGCGCTGATGGTCGATGCTTGTAGGAACAGGAAGCGCTAGCGCATCGGCAGGCCGCGCGCCCCCAGTGGCGGCGCATCGCACCTCCGCCGCGATGAAAAGCAGCGCTTGCAGGCAATCGCTAGAGCGGAAAGCGGCGGCCGGATGCCGCCCCCGCCAGCCATGGGGATCGACGGATCGAGGGAACCGACCATGGACGGGAATTTCATGAACCTGGTGAACGAGGCCATGCACGACCTGCTGGTATGGGTCGGCTTCGGCACACTGGTCGGTTTGTCGGCCAAGGCGATTATGCCAGGGCGCGACCCCGGCGGAGCCGTCACTACGCTGCTATTGGGCATCGGAGGCAGCGTGATTGGCTGTGGGCTGATGATGTACTTTCTCGACACCTATCGCGTTACGCCGGTCAGCCCCTTGGGATTTGTCGTGGCCACCGGCGGAACCTTTATCTTGCTGTTCTTCTACCGCTTGATGTCGGGCTCGTACATTGTCGAACCGGAAGACGGGTTCGGCACCTCGCGCCGCGGATGGTCGCTCCGCCGGCGGCGAAAGAAAGTGTAACGGTGGGGGGCTGCACCGTTGCGCCGGTTCGGCCCCGTGAAATCCTGCCGGGCCGGTTTCACCGGTCGATGCCCCCCAGGCGCGATCATCACCGCGAATAACCGGCGGCTACCGCTGTAGGGCCGGTTCCACCGGCCGCATGGCGCGACATTGGCCGCACATTGACCCCGGGGAGGATAAACCGCATCGTCGCCCGGGAACGAAAAATTGCCGGACCTATAGAATTGCCGGCACCCGGATGCTGGCCCCCAGCTATTGGCCGGGGGCTTGGCCCAACTAGCCGATCTTGGTGATCTTCACCGTGGTGTACATCTGGCGGTGGCCGGTCCGGCGACGGTAACCCTTGCGGCGGCGGAACTTCTGAATGGTGAGCTTGGGGCCTTGGGTGAGCGGATCGACCACTTCGGCGGTGACGGAAACACCGTCCAACACCGGGGCACCCAGTTGCAGTCCGCTGGCGTCGCGCAGGGCCAATACGCGGTCGAAGGTCACCGTCGAACCAACTTCGGCAGCGCGGTAATCAATCTGTACCTGCTGGCCTTCTTCCACTTTCAGTTGGCGGCCGCCTTCCGCGATGATGGCGTACATCGTTCTACCGTCGTCTCAAGGAATGCTGCTGAAATCAAGAGAACAGCCCAGCCGTCCCGGGCACAACCTGCACCGGCCAGGGGGGCGGGAAGTCCGCTATTGTAGCCGCCTGGGGCAGAGCCGTCGAGAGGATGCGGCCACAGATTGTACCATTGCTGGCCACCGCGGTGCGCGGCGCCGGTTGCCGGCAAAATCGGCGCAGCCCCCCCGCCCTCCCTGTCGGCCGCGTTGCCCGGGCGGTGGCGTTATTCGATGGGGGGCCTACTCGGGGGGCAGGTTGATCAAAACAGGGCGTGGATCGGCTCGCCTTCTTCCAGCAGGTTGAACACGCGGCCATTCTTATCGGTGGCCGAGAGATCGTGAATCCCCATCGCGTGATAAACGGTCTTGGTGATGTGGGCGGGGGTCACGGGGTTGGCGGCTGGGTACTCGCCCAACCGATCGCTGGTCCCGTAGGTCTGACCGCCACGAATCCCTCCCCCGGCCAGCAGGTTGCTGAGGCAGTAGGTCCAGTGGTCGCGACCGGCGCCTTCCACGCCGCCGCTGCGCCGGTCGCCGATCATCGGCTTGCGGCCCATCTCGCTGGTCACCAGCACCAGGGTTTGGTCCAGCAGCCCCCGCTCGTGCAGGTCGGCCAGCAGGGCCGAGTAGGCACGGTCGAAGACCGGCAACAGGTCATCCTTCAGGCAGTTGAAGTTGTTGCCGTGGGTGTCCCAACCGCCGGCACTGCGGCACTTCTTGGTCAGCGAACGGTTTTCCATCCAAAAGACGGTAATGAACGGCACGCCCACCTCGACCAGTCGCCGGGCCAACAGCAGGCTCATGCCATTGACGTTTTCGCCGTAGCGCTCGCGGAGTGCGGCCGGTTCGCTGGAGACATCGAACACTTGGGTGGTACGCGAGGATGCCAGCAGCGAAAACGCCCGTTCTTGTTGCCGGTCCCAAGTCTGCACGGCGGCAAAGCGGTCGAACTCGCGGCGCGAGGCGTCCAGGTCGTCCAGCAGTCCCCGCCGCGACGTCAACCGCCCCACATCCAAGTCGCCGTGCAGGGCCAGGGCCGGAGCGCTGAACTTCAGCGGTTCGTCCGCGCTGCCGTTCACGTAGAGCGGGTCGTACTCCACGCCCAACCGGGCGGCAAACTGGCCCGGCCGCGTGTACGGCGCGCGGCTGGGCTTATGCGGCAGCGTGATGGCGTTGGGAAACTGCGGGTGTTGCGGCCGGCGGCTGGCCGCAACCGCGCCCATGTACGGCCAGTCGTCCGGCATCGGAGTCCGGTTGTTGCCCAGCGTGCGGAAGGTGATGTCGGGCACGTGCCCTGTGAGGTTGTAATAGTAGCCGGCGTGGTGGTCGTTGGTATTCACGCGGCCATCGACCGAGTTCACCACGGCCAGGTGATGGGCCTGTTGGGCCAGCAGCGGCAAGTGCTCGCACAACCGGATGCCGGGGGCCGACGTTTCGATGGGTTTGAACGGGCCGCGGTACTCGGTGGGGGCATCGGGCTTCAAATCCCAGGTGTCGATGTGCGAGGCACCCCCGCACAAGAAGAACAGGATCGTGGACTTGGCCTTGCCGCCTGCCGGATGCGTGGAACGCCTGGCCGGCGCGGCGGAAAGCGGTCCCGCCTTGCCTAACCACAATCCGGCATACCCCACCGTGGAGGCCACCAGAAACGCACGTCGCGACGCTCTGCCAGCGAAACCTCGGCTCATAGGGAACACCCCTCCCGCTTCTGCCCCGTAGCGATGGTCGAAATATGCAGTCCCGTTGATGGGAGCAGTGTAGCAAGGGCGGCCACCGCGAACCAATTGAATTTTGTGCCCACACCAAGGGGGCTTTCGGCTTATGCCGGCTATGGCGCACCGGCGAGTTGCGAGGGGGGCCGCCCTCAGGCATGCCGCGGCACTGGGGCGCCGTTGCCGGGGCGACATCCGTAGCGGTCAGGAGGACTGCAAAGTCAGGCTGCGGCGAGCATTGCTAGCCCCACGGCCGGTTTC
>CAZEEG010000037.1:0-43841 GCA_964511065.1 uncultured Pirellulales bacterium
AACTGACCCGAGCGTCGATTGACGATGCTGCTCTCGAAGCCATCGCTGAGTTTCGTCAACTGTCTCACCTTTATATCAGTGGGACTTCGATTACACCTCAAGGCATCAAGCAACTGCACCGCCTGCCCAAGCTGTACATACTCCAACTTGGAAAACAGGATGTCGAATCGTCGATCACCGATGAGCATCTGCTGGAACTGGTCGGCTTGCAATTGAAGAGGCTCGATCTCACGGATTGCCGTCACGTAACCGATGAAGGGCTGGCCGCGCTGGGACAGATGCCGACATTGGAGAGTCTTAATCTGATGCGGTGTGCGATAAGTGACGAGGGGCTAAAGCATTTAACGAAACTGCCCCGGATTAAATCGCTCGACGTGACTCGCAACATGATTTCGGACGATGGCCTGCAGGCTGCAAGTAAAATGACCAGCCTGACTACCCTGCACGTTGACGGTGAGCGAATTACCGATCAGGGACTAGCTCATTTGAAAGACCACCCCAATCTCGAGGTATTGTACGCCTACAACACACAGATCACCGATGCCGGGCTGGAATACCTCAAGACGATGCCAGCGCTTAAGTATGTCAATCTTGGTGACACCAAGGCCACCAAGGAAGGCATCCAGTCGCTGATGAAGGCGCGTCCTGGGCTGAAAACCCATCTCTCAGCGGCCGCTGCGCAACCCACCAAGCAAGAGGAGTAACGGGCATCGCCCATCGCACCCAGGCGGTACACAGAATGGAGCGCTGTGGGCCGGTTCCCCCGGCCTCAGGCATGGAGATGCGCCGTTGATTGGGGGTTCAACGGTTTCTCACACTCCAGCCGCATTGCGTCCGGCAATAGCCCGACCTACGGGGGCACCACGCTTGTGCCCAACGCGGACAGTTCACAGAACCGTTGGCAGGTGCGGTTTCAGGCGGCGCGGCGCAGTTGGCCTGGCAGGTAGTAGGCCCCGGCGCGGCGGGCCGGTTGCTCCTGGGGCTTGCGCAGGCCCGAGGCGGCCCTGGCCGAAGTGCGGGGGCTGGTGACGTTCCACCCGCTGGTGTTCCACTGGCCGCACCCAAAGAAGGAACTAGGGAACGAGTTTGGGCGCATCCAAGAAGCGGCGGGAATCAATCTGCCCTGCCGCGACCCACGGCCGCACGAATGCACCGATACGTGCCACACCTATGGATTCCACGCCCTGCGGCGCGGGTACGCGACCTTGAATGCGCACCGGCTGCCGGCACCGGTGCTGCAACGCAAGATGCGGCACAAGTCATTCACCACCACCCTGGGGTATATCGGACTGGCCGACAAGATGCAGGACGCCGCCGCCCAAGTGTACGTTCCCGACTTTCTCCAGAAGCGAGCCGAGTAGACCGCCGTGGAGTGTTTTTGGAGTGTTGACCGTGCTTGCGATAACTGGAATCGCCGTAAGTGAATAGCCGAGGCGGGATTCGAACCCGCACGGGGGTTACCCCCCAGGGGATTTTAAGTCCCCAGCGTCTGCCATTCCGCCACTCGGCCCGATCTGTCGCACCAATCCTAACGACCCAAGCCGCCAGCGACTAGTTCGGTGTCGAGTCTTGCGGCCGTTTCCATCGCATTGCAGGCGTTGTGCATGCGATATGCTGTGCGTCTTACGTTCGATTCCACTGTATTTCGTGTGCAACTTCAAGCTTGCTTGTTTCGGGGCAAAAGCATGCGGGCGTACTAAGGGCGTCGCTTGGCCGCCCGGCCAGTTTCCGCAGTCAACGCGTGTAGCCGCTGGAACGCGGAGTCGTCGAGCATGTCCCAGGTGAACCGCCAATCCCAGTTGCCCTCGGCCTGGCCTGGGATGTTCATTCTGGCTTCTGAGCCCAGGTTCAGCACGTCCTGGAGCGGGGCAATTGCCAGCGCCGCCGCCGAATTCCAGGCCTCGCGGATGAACTCCCAGGCGACGTGCTCCGGTGGCACCGGTTCACGCTGGAGCATCCTCCAAATCACTTCGCGTTCGGCCGGAGTCTGCGTATCGTACCATCCCCGAGTGGTGTTGTTGTCGTGCGTGCCGGTGTACACCACCGCGTTGTGCCCATAGTTGGCAGGCAAAAAAGGGTTGAGGGGATCGCCATCAAAGGCGAACTGCAACACCAGCATGCCCGGCAGGTCAAACTGCTTGCGAAGTTCACGAACGTCGTCGGTGATCATGCCGAGATCTTCGGCCACGAAAGGCAGTCCGCCCAGCGCTTCGCGGACCACGTTGAAGAAGTCCTCGCCGGGACCAGGCTCCCAGTGGCCGGTGCGCGCGGTGGGTGAACCTGCCGGAATGTGCCAGGCCGCGGCAAACCCGCGAAAGTGGTCCAGCCGAAGCACGTCGACCTGGGAGAGCAGCACGCGCAAGCGGTCGATCCACCAGCGGTAGCCGGTGCGGCGAAGTACCTCCCAATCGTAAACGGGGTTTCCCCAACGCTGACCATCGGCACTGAAGTAATCCGGCGGCACACCGCCCACCACGCGCGGATGCTGATGTTCATCCAACAGGAACAACTCCGGATGCGACCAGACATCGGCGGAATCGGCCGAAATGAAAAACGGCAGATCGCCCATCAGCCACACGTGGCGCTCGTTGGCATAGCGGCGCATCGCTTCCAACTGGCGAAACAGCAGGAACTGCTCGAATCGGAAGCGGTCGACCAGTTCCGATAGTTCGAGTTGCACCTGCGCCAAGGCCGGTGGATCGCGGCGAACCAGTTCTTGCGGCCAGTCCAGGTAGTAGGCGTCGTGATAGGCAACCTTCAGCGCCTCGAACAACACGTAGTCGTCGAGCCAATGCCCTTGCTCGATACAAAATCGTTCAAATTCTTCTCGTAACTGCTCCGCGGCCCCACTGACGAACCGCTCCCAGGCCAGCGACAGCAGGTTGTGCTTAAAGAGCGCGACAGCGTCGTACTCGACGTGCGTTGGCGAGAACGCCGGGGCCGGAATGTCAGACGCTTGCAGCAGACCGTCTTCGATCAGCAAATCGGGGCTGACCAGAAAGGGGTTCAACGCAAAGGTGGACCGCGATTGGTACGGCGAGTTGCCCAACCCGGTGGTCCCCAGAGGCAACAGTTGCCACCAGGATTGCCCTGCCTCCGCCAGGCAGTCGATCCAGCGGTACGCAGTCGGTCCAAAGTCGCCGATGCCATACGCTGACGGCAGCGAGGTGATATGCAGCAACACGCCCGACGCGCGATAGTCGAGCGAGAACGGAACAGCCTGGGAACCTGTGAATTCCGCGGTCATGTCAAACCTGATTCCAGCAAGGACGGTAACACCGGATCGCGGCAAGACGTGCCAAAGGCAATCAATCGTTGGCACGCAGCGAAAGGCAGGACTTTGTAACGTGAGTTAGAGGTGAAGATTACGGAGGGAGCTCCCCCCCATCAGACCGGCGCCGCTATCGTTCGCGGTTGGTCGTTCGTTTTATTGCATGCCTTGCCCAGCGGATGTCGGCCCTTTGGCGTGCGGGGCTCCTGACACGGGACCGCCGACACGGGGCCGCCGACACGGGGCCACTGTTGCCGGCAGAGGGAAAGCATCCTGCAAAACTCGCTCGATGAATCAGGCCATAGCAGCGCCATGTTCGCTCGCACCGCCAGATTCCATTGGCGCCAAGCCACACGGCATCAGTGCGATGAATCGCCTCGCACCTTGCGCACTACGACTTCGTCGCCATCCTGGATCAAGACCGTATCCGTGATGTC
Organism: uncultured Pirellulales bacterium; assembly: GCA_964511065.1. Taxonomy (GTDB): domain Bacteria; phylum Planctomycetota; class Planctomycetia; order Pirellulales; family S012-138; genus CALBRZ01. Next base: position 3,709 of record CAZEEG010000037.1, read on the forward strand.
CAGGAACAACCCCGTCCCGACCACGCCCGGTATGGCCAGTATCTGCTCCTCCAATTTTTGCGGCTGTTTAAGGGGCGTCACGCGGCAGTCCAGGATTGCGTTGCCATTGTCGGAAAGCCAGATTCTATCATTCTGCTGGCGCGGAGTTGAAGGAAAGCCCAGCGTCTCCAACCGGCGGCGAACGAACGGCAATCCAAACGGTACGACCTCCACGGGCAAGCGTCCCCGGGTCCCCAGGACGGGCACTAGCTTTTCAGTACCCACGACGATTACCAGCCGCCGCGAGGCGCTGGCCACGATCCGTTCACGGACCAGGGCACCTCCCCACCCCTTGATCAGGTTGCCGTGCGGATCGACCTCGTCGGCGCCGTCCACGTCGATATCCAAAGCATCGACTTCCTCGAAACTGGTCAGCGGTATTCCCAATTGGCGTGCCAATGCTTCCGATTCGTGGCTGGTGGCGATTCCGCGCACGTTCAGCCCCTGCCGCACCCGCAGGGCCAGCGCGTGGATAAACGCGGTGGCCGCCCTGCCGGTGCCCAGGCCGACAACCTGGCCGTCTTCGACCATGTCGGCCGCCGCTTGGGCGATTCCTCGTAATGGGCCGGAGGCTTCAGCCATCGCGTAACCCTCTCTCCAATAACGGTGTAATCCTATCGCGGCGCAACCTCGGGAAAGGCGGCGTCCCAAGCGGCCGAAAGTAATGGGACACTACCGATCACACGCCAAATTCCCAACGCGACGCCTTCCGAAAACAGTGCCGCTTTCCTCGTGCAGCGTCCCGTTCCAAACTCCTGGAACGATGGCCGCCGGATGCGCACTGCACCTTTCAGGCCGTTGAGCCGCTAAGGTACCATCGGATCAGCGAATCTGCGATGGGCGCAACGGCCAGAATCGCGCCGCCCCATAGGCGCGAACGCGAGCGGCAGGCGGCAACACCACCAACCACCGTTGCGCCGGCGGTAGCCGTGGCCGGGATGCCGGACTCCCCACCACGCAGCAGCGGTCTACGTAGCTCGGCGGCGGGCCGCTAGAATGGACGGCAATCCCCCCGGAGGACACTCATCAAGCTGCGATGGCCGGATGCCCGCCATCTGCGGCGCAGGGGCGCCCCGGAGGGCTGCGTTGAAACCAGTAAGGTCAGGAGCGAATCGCGTGAGCAAACGGGGCCGGCACACGTCGCTCGACAAGAGCCTCAAGACAGAGATCGCGTGGCTGGAGTCGCATGAAATCGTGGAGCGGCTGATCATCGGCCGCAGCGATTCGTGCCGGCACGCTTATCCGCCGGGCCACCTCAAAATCCAGGGTGAGGTGGAAGGCGGTTTCCGCATCAATGGCTACTCGGGCTTTGGCGTGACGCAGATCTTTGTCAAAGTGTCAGAAGCCAACCGGCCCGTCCTGTTAGAACTGCTCGCCAAACGGACCCAGCGGTAGCGCAACCAAGCGTTCCGTTGGCCCCATTAAACATGCTCGGCGTGCAGGTCTGCCGTCGCAATGACGCATGCTTATGCGAAGCATGAACTGCCTGACGCGCCAGCTAGTGGCCCTCGCGCAGCCGATCCCCCAGCGAGTTATGCAACTCGGGGATGGCGTAAATCTTGCGAATCGTCTTATCGACGTCGTACTCAACGCGGCGGAAGTGCAGCACGTCGTCTTCCAAAACCACGTAGCAGGCTCTCCGGTCGCCGTCGCGGGGCTGTCCCACGGAGCCTACGTTGACCATCACCTTGTGTTCGCCCAATTTGTAGGTGTAGTCGATTTCCTCAGGGCTGGAAAAACTGGGCCGGTCCGTGAACACGCCCGGCACATGCGTATGGCCCTGAAAACAGTACTGGGGAACGGACATGAAGATCGTTTCGATCTTCTTGGTGTGGTAGATGTCCTCCGGAAAGACGTATTCGCTCAGCGGCTTGCGGGCCGACCCGTGGACGAACAGCATTTGGTCTTCGCGGTGAGTACGCCGAAGTTCGCCCAGAAAGTCGCACCGGCGCTGTGCCGCCCTGGCATCGCCATTGGCGTGTTCAAGCTGTTCGCGCGTCCAGAAGATGGCTTGCTCGGCTACCGAATTGAAGCCTTCCGGATCGAACAGGGCTCCCTGGTCGTGATTACCCAAGATGCTGATCTGGCAATGTTCCATCACCAGATCGACACACTCATTGGGATTGGGGCCGTAGCCGACAATGTCCCCCAGGCAGTAGATCTCCGTGATCCCTTGGCTCTTGATATCCTCCAGGACGGCCTGCAGGCTTTCCAGGTTGCCGTGGACGTCGCTGATGAGGGCACGTTTCACTACCGATAGCCTTCGCGAAGCAGCAGGGGGGAATTGATCGTTACGCTGCCCAACACGCCCTCCCATACTGGGGGGGGTCGCGCAGCGTTACGGTAAGCACCCTAATAGCTTACCGATGAAAAAGTCTAAATGCGGCCGGTCAAGGGGTCAAGCCGAGCCAGTCCCCCCAATCGCGCCAACTGGGATGGTTCCTGCCTCGGCTCTGGCGAGGCGTCCACGCCGCCAGACAATCGTTCAGGGAGTCAGGCAACATCCTTGGGGGGGCCGCGGCGGCTCCGCAGGTGCGGTTTCCGGGGGCCTCAACGTGTGGCCTCCGCATCGCGAACCTGCACGCGCAGCCACACCGGTTGCGAAACCAGGCCGCCTTCCAATTCGGCCTTCAAGTGGAACAGACGTCGCATTGGGGAAACGTGCGGGGCGGCCGTGATGAAGAAGGTTCGCTCAGTCTGCCCCTCAGGAATGAGCAATCCGTTCAGCCCGATGTTATCGACGTACACGCCATGCGGTAAGTTGCGGCCCGACTCGGTGCCGCCGAAGCGGATCGGCTGGGTCACATCGCCGCGGTCCACTTGCACCTTGGCCGTAATGGTTTGCCCCGGCGCGATCACCAGTTCTTGCAGTCGCCCCTGGTCGTCGCACGTGGCAACCTGCTGGGTTGCGTCGTCGGCCGGTAGCAAGGTTACGCGCACCTTGGGGGCAGGCCCCAGTTTGAGTTGGCTGAATCCCGGCACGGGCCGAGTCACTTCTTCCCCTGCGATGGTGGCCGTAGCCGTGATCTTCATGGCAGCCAGGGCCTCGGGCGAAGGTTCCGTGGCGTCGGCCGCAGCATACACGACAGCCAGCGCCTCGATTTGATCTTGCTCGATGACCACCGGCGTGGTGGCCTCAAATCCGGCGGGAAGGCCGGCCAGGTCAACGCGGATCGGGCCGTCAAAATCGTCCAATCGCTCCACTCGCACGGCAACATCCCGTCCGCCACCGGGCGGAATGTTCAGATTGGTCGTCGCCAGGGTCACCTTGAAATCGGGTTGCCTCGGGCGGACCGTCAACTGATACGTGTAGTCCGGCCCACCAAATCCGCGCACGTCGGAGATGCGAACCAGGTAATCGCCGTCGCCTGGTGCCGTGAAGGTCAATCGCGAATCGCTTCCCCAGCGGCGGCGGCTATCGTCGTCGTTCTCAAAGTAGATCGGGAAGACCGGCAGGCCGTTGGGGATCGGCTCGGCGGCAGGCTCCAGTGGCCGCACAATGTAGCACGGCGCATGCAGTGCATGGCTGGTGGCCGACGTATCGAAGTACGTGTACCGCTTCCCGCTGCCCGGGTAGACCTTGAATCCTGAATCAGGCCCGCGTGGATACATCCACAGTTTGACCACTTCTCCATCGGCGTACAGGAACTCGTTGAGTTCCATTTCTTCCCAGTTGTGGACGCGAAAATCGTCGCTGATATCGGAGTCTTTGCCGCGGAACGTGAAGTACGAATCGCGCACCGCTTGCAGCTTGACGCGCACGATCGGTTCGCCTTCGGCTGTCAGCACTTCCACCTTGGAATCCAGGGGCGATTTGCTTCGGGCGGCGTTCACCTCGATCATCCACTGCTGCCCTGCCTTGGCTTGGAAACGGTACAGGTCGCTGTCCGCTCCCGTGCGCGATGGCGAGATCGGCTCAATCACACCGCGCACGAGGGCCGGCACCTGAATCACCTGCGCCTGCTGCGGCGAATCGTTGGGTTCGTGTTCGGCGATCGCAACGGGAGTCGAATCGGCAGCTTGGGCCACCGCCTCGACGGTGCCGCCGGTTGATGGCTCTGAGCCGGCCTTGGGAATCGAAGAATCTAAGGTTGGAAGCTTCAAGAAGTCCAAGGAGCCATCCATCCGCCCCACGGCCAGGATATCGCCGCCTGGCCAGGCCGCTATGGCCGCGACCACATCCGGTTGATGCTCAATGACGTGGGTTTGCGTAAAGCCGCTGGTTTCCCAAAGCTTGATCGTGCGATCTTCAGAAACCGTTACCAGGCACTTTCCCTGCTGAGCCCAAGCCAGGTGCGTGATCGGGCCTTCGTGCGCGAATCGGGCGATCAATAGCGGATTGATCCTGGGGCGCTCCCGCGATACGAACTTCCACACGCGCACGCGGTTATCGCCGCCGGCGGCCACGATGGAATCGCTGCCCCCAAACAGCACGGCAAACTGTTCCTTGAGCGGCTGACTTAACGTGTCGAGGCGTTCTCCGGTTGCCACATTCCAAAGTTTGACGGTGTCATCGGCACTGGCGCTGGCCAAGACCTTGCCATCGCGACTGAAAGCCAGATCGAACACGGCTCCGTTGTGCCCTTGGAATGTGCGCAGTTCGCGGCCATCGTCCATGTTCCACAGGATGATGCGTCGGTCATATCCCGCGGTGGCCAGGTGCTTACCGTCGGGACTTGGTACCGCCGCGTATAACAGGTCGCGGTGACCTTTGATATCGGCAACCTGGGCGCCGTCGGCGGTGTTCCAGACACAGGCCTGGCCATACAAACCGTTGATGCCAGACGCCGCAATCAACCGCTCGCCCGACGCCGCGAAATGCAGTCGGGTGATCTTGCCATCGGCCCCCTTCAGTTCCCGCAAGAGTCGATGTCCACGCGCGTCGCGAAGTTCCACGGTCTTGAATCGCGCCACGGCCAGGTATCGACCATCGTCGCTATAGGCCAAGGCGGTGACAGGTGAGACATCCGCAGACGCTGGCAGCTTGGGCGTCAGCAGCATTGGGGGCGGTTCGCGGCCTGCAGGGCCTTTGGCTCCGGCATCGATCCAGGCAGCCAGCAGAGCCAGCTCGGCTTCGCTGGGGGCTTCGTTTCCCTCGGGCGGCATCTGCAGCTTCGCCTGGCCGTTGAGTACGCGGATCAGGCGACTGGCCGCACTCTCGCCAGCCAGGACGGCCGCACCGTGCGCGCCACCCTTTAGCAGATTGGCATACGAATCCAGTGCCAGTTTTCCTTCGGGTTCGTCCGCGTTGTGGCAGGCCACACAGTACTTGTTCAGCAGTGCTGACACCTGGGCGTAATTGGGCGCCCCGGCCTTGTCGGCCGCCAGGGCCGAAGCAGTCACTAGCCCACAAACCATTGCTGAAAAGCAAACGGCCACCACCCCGAAACGGCAAATCGCTGGCATCTCACGCATCGCTGCAACGTCTTGAAAGAAATCGATGGGTGCAATACGGCACAAGGCGCCGAGGCCCGCGTGGCCGCGCGCCCCCCGCACCTGCTGCGGCAGGCACCAGTTTAAGCGATGCGCACCCCCCGGCCCAAACGATTTGCCGGGTAATAACTGGCCAACGGCGGCCAGGCGGCGTGCCCGTGGCGGCGGGAATGCGGCCACATTCGACAAGCAAATGCGAAACGGCCGGGGTGCCTATCGTAGGGGCATCCCGGCCGTCACGGTGCGGCTTGGCGATTAGGGTGAACCGGTGGAGCGGTCTACCGCCGAGGTTGCACGCCAGGGCGATTAGACGTGGCAGGCACCGATGGTTGACGGTAGGGCGTGGCCTGGTGCTGGCCGGCCGTGGGAGCCGACTGGCTGTTGAGCCGCTGCAGGATGACCGGCGTGATGTCGATCGTGCTTTCGTGGTACACCACGTTGCGGTTGAGTTGTTCAGCGATGTGCTCTGGCTTGTTCATATCCAGCGGTTCGCCGTTAAACCGCAGCACCATCCGAATGCCGTGCTGCCGGCAATAATGCGTGACTTCGTCCAACACCTGCTTGTACACGTTGTAGGCCAACTGGGCCTCGCGTTCGATGAACCGCTTGCGCTCCAGTTGCACGGAAAGGTTCAGGTCAGCCAATTCCTTGGTGATCTGGGTTTCCAACGCTCGGAAGTCCGGGCTGCCTGGCGTGGACTCCTGGAGCTTGGCCTGCATCTGTTGGAGTTTTTCCTGGCGTGTCTTGATGTCCAGTTGGGCCATGTCCACGGCGGCCTGAAGTTCGGCCTTGGAAGCCTTGAATCCGGCGTGGTTCTTGAAAACGTAGTTGAGATCGAGCAAGGCCACCTCGGGAGCCGCAGGACGCTGGGCCTGCGCCGATTGAACGATTGCCGTGCCGACCAGCGCGACACTCAGCAAAATAGGCAAGATAGTTCGTTTCACTGCTATCGCTCCCCCCTGACTGTGAAAACTTCGGCTGGCCCGCGCCGAGGCCAGCCATTGCAAGGCCACGGTGCAAGGACGCACTACCCATTCCTTCGGCACAGATGGCAAAACCGATACAGTCAAACCATGAAGAACAGGGCCGCGAAGGGGTTTCAGGGCCGTGCGCCGCCACTAGCCCCCAGCCCACCAGGGAGGGACAACCAGTGGCACCGACGTGGTTTCCGGTATGATGCGCCGCTGCCAGGGGGGGCCGGATCGAATGGGCGGTCTGAATTCGCCCCCCGGACGATGCTGGCGAACCGGCCGCACGATCCCCGGCGGTATCACGCTGCACACGGTGGCGCAGGCTAGGGCAGACGTTCTCCCGTCCGCCCAAATGGAACCGTTCGATCGCACGGTAGCAAAGGTGGGCCGGCGGTCCTGAAATTGGTATTGTAAAGAGTAGATACTTGGTACACTGCTAGGCTTTACGGCAGTCTCCCTCACTCGTTTTGATGCTAGTGGATTCTCCGATGACGGAGCCGGATTCGACCCCCAAAGACATGTCCCAACCGCACGACGCCCCCCAAGAGCAGCCGACTCCGCAACAGTCTGCCCCCGAGTCATCCCCAGAAGCTTCGCCGCTTCAAGAGCCGCAGGGCGAATCGGCGCCGGCCCCAGCCGGCGATACCACCGGGGAAACGGTAGCGGAATCCTCTGCGCAGGAAACAACGGCGCAAGCAACCTCTGCGCAGGAAACAACTGCGCAGGAAGCCTCTGCGCCGGAGACACCGGCCCCAGAAACTCCGGCGCGTCCGCGGATTCGGATCGGATCGCAACGCTTCTCGGAAGACTTGGCGCGTCCCAAGCCACAACCGTTGGCACCTCCGAAGGCAGAACGCACCGCCGAGGCATCTCCCGCTGCGCCAACCGATCAAGGCACCGCCGATGCGGCAGCTTCGAGCGAGACCGCCGCATCGGGTGAAGGTGAACCAGGCCGGGAACGGCGCGAGGGTGGACGCCGGGGACGCAAGTTTGACAAGAAGGACCGGCCCCGTCCGACGGCTCCCCTCAAGGCCCAGCGGACCACTCCGCTTCCCAGTGTCCGGGGGCCGCTCTCGGAGGAACTGGAGCAGGAGCTGGAAGCAGCCTTGGGCGATATGTCGCTTGAGGAAATCGTGGCGGCTGAAACGGCCGCAGCGCAGGCGGCTCCCGCGGCTGCCGAACCATCCTCGGCCAAGGGGCGCGAGCAGGGGCAAATTGTCGCCATTCACAACGAGGACGTCTTCGTCGAATTGGGGACGCGGCGGCAAGGCATGTTGCCGTTGAATCAGTTTGAGGAGCCGCCCCAGGTGGGCGATCGCGTGGAGGTGATCGTCACCCGCGGTGAAAACGAAGATGGCCTGCTGCAGCTTTCGCTGCCGAATAAGGCGATGGAAGTTGGCGGCGACTGGTCGGCGCTGTCGGAAGGTACCGTGGTCATGGCACACGTCACGGGCCACAACAAGGGCGGCCTGGAATGCCAGGTAAGCAACATTCGGGGGTTTATTCCGGCCAGCCAGGCGTCGCTGTACCACGTGGAAGACTTGTCCACGCTGGTGGGGGAGAAATTCGCCTGCCTCATTACCGAGTGCAACCCTGAACGCAAGAACCTGGTGCTGAGCCGCCGCGCAGTGCTCAAGCAGGAACAGGAAGAAGCCAAGCAGGCCGCCTTCTCGTCGCTGCAGCCGGGCCAGGTGCGGGAAGGCGTCGTCCGCAAGATCATGGATTTTGGCGCCTTCGTCGACTTGGGAAGCGGCGTCGACGGCCTGCTGCATGTCAGCCGTCTCAGTTGGGGCCGCGTGAATCATCCCAAGGACGTGCTGAAGGAAGGTGACACCGTCCGCGTGCAGATTGAAAACGTGGACCCCGAGTCGGAACGAATCAGCCTTTCGATGCGTGATCTGCTTGAGAACCCTTGGGATCTCGCCCCGAACAAGTATCCCGCGGGCACCGTGGTCCGAGGTACCGTCACGCGCACGATGGACTTTGGCGCCTTCGTGGAGTTGGAGCCGGGTGTGGAAGGGCTGATTCACGTTTCAGAGCTCGCACCGCACCGCGTTTCACGCGTCAGCCTGTTCGTGAAACCAGGGCAAGAGGTCGAAGCCAAGGTGCTTTCGGTCGATTCCCAAGCCAAGCGGATCAGCCTTTCGATGAAGGCTCTGCAAGCCGTGCCCGAGGATCCCAAGCCCACCCAGGAAGAAGAGCCCGAGGACGAAGCGGCTCCCGCCACTCCCAAGAAGAAGCGCACCCAGCCGCTCAAGGGCGGCGTAGGTCGCGCCTCGGGTGGAGAAACCTTCGGCTTAAAGTGGTAGCACGCGCCGCCTAACTTCTCTTTTGAAGATGAAGAGTCGTACGGCGAAACCGTGGAGAAGCCTTCGACCTGAAGTGGTAGCACGCGCGGCCAGGAAGCTGCCTGCCTTCCGTCAGTAGCGTCGTTGCGCGCCGCCGTTCACACCGAGAGCCACGGGAGTGGTCTGGGGGGCATCCAATGACGCCGCAACGTTATTCCCTGCAGGTTCCCGATCTGGGCAGCATCGGCCCCATCCACCTTAGCCTGTGGCTGGTGGAGGAAGGCGAAGCCGTGCAAGCAGGCGATCGAGTGGTCGAACTGCTGGCCGGCCCGGCCACGTACGATCTCGCTTCACCCGTCACTGGCCGTCTGCGCGAGTGCCTGATCGACGAGAACCAGGAAGTGCAGCCAGGCCAGACACTCGGTTGGATTGAAGCTGAAGGGTAGCTGCTAGCAGTCCGTGGGCCGACTTTCCGCCCATCCCCAGGACACGTAGTGTCCACATCGGCTCTTGTTATGTCGGGCTGCTGGCGTGGCTCGGCCGCTGTCTTGTCTTGCAATTGGCTGCTGCAATGTGATTTACGCCGCGCGCCAGCGGTGCCGCAGCAGCAGCGGCGGCAGGCCAACCGGCGTTGAACCAGGCGGGCATTGCCGCTAATCTTCCCTGCTCTCTTGGGATGATCCGGTTCCCTCTCGAACCGAACCTCTGGTGCGGAGCTTGGCGCCTGTGAAGGAGTCCGTGGCAAGCTCTTGGCCCATGCGGCGACCGCCTGGCTGTGCGGTTGAGCCGCGCGCAGCTCGCGCGGCCCGGGGCTATCGCGCGCCAGCGGTTTTATGCCTGGTCGTACTGGCCGCATGCGTTGGTTGTGCCCGCGATCGCTGGATCTCCGTTCGTAGCGTCCCCCAGACCAGGCTGGCCGAGCGGCTCCACATTTCGCGCTGGGGCGGTCCGGAGCCGAGCGAACGCACGATCGCGGTGCTGCGACGCTACAACTTGCGCGAAACGTTTGACAAAAACCCGGATGCAGCGCTGGTCGAGCTGCATGGCTGGATTGGCCGCGATCCCGACCCCAGCACGGCCTATGCTTTTGCCGAGTTGGCTTTCCTCACCGGCAAGCAACTGGAGCGGAAGAATCCAGAATCAGCAATGGATTACTACTGCGCGGCGGTGACACACGCTTCGCTGTTCCTGTTCGATCCCCGCTACGCTCACGCCCGCAACCCCTACGATCCGCTCTATCGGGCAGCGTGCGACCTGTACAACGGTTCGCTGGAATGCACCCTCCGAATCTGGCAAGAAGATGGCCGCATGCGGACCGAGCACTCGGTTCGCACGGCCCGCCAGTTTTGGGATATCGAGGTCGTCACCCGAAGCGGCCAATGGACCGTCCACGACTTCGCGGAGTTCAAGTTCGTTTCAGATTATGAAGTCACAGGCATCAGCCAGCGGTACGAGACCTATGGGCTGGGCGTACCGCTGATTGGCGTTCGCAAGCCGCCGGAAGATGCCGCGGCCAGCGACAAATTTTATCCCCCGGTTATTGCGACCCCCGTCACCGCTTTCCTGCGGTTGTTGCCCGAGGAACCCCATCCATCCGGGGAATCGTTGCCGCGGAGGAAGGTGCTGCTGGAGTTGTACGACCCGCTGGCTGGCAGCGATATCATGGTCAATGGGTTGCGGGTCCCGCTGGAATCGGACCTGACCACGCCGCTGGCCTACTTCCTTCAGCAATCATCGCTGGAATCCTTCGCCAAGCTGGGCTTCTTTACGCCCGACCGCTGGGAGAACCAGACCGGCTTGTACCTGACCGAGCCTTACGATCCCGAGAAAGTGCCCGTCGTGTTCGTGCATGGTCTGATGTCCAGCCCCAGCACCTGGTCAGAAATGCTGAACGATCTGCGGGGGATGCCCGAGATTCGTAACCGCTACCAGTTCTGGTTCTATCTGTATCCCACGGGGCAACCGTTCTGGATCAGCGCGGCGCAGATGCGGCAAGACCTCCGCGAGATGCGGGCCGTTTTCGACCCACAGCGCCGTACGCCTACACTCGATCAAATGGTGCTGGTAGGGCACAGCATGGGCGGACTGGTCTCGAAACTTCAAACCGTGGAAGGCGGTGAACCTTACTGGTCGGCCTTGAGCGAAACGCCGTTTCAACTGGTGAAGGCCAGCGACGAGGTCAAGCAGCAGATTGAAGAAGTGTTTTTCTTCAATGCGAATCCGTCTATTCGCAGGGTGATCACCATCGCCAGCCCGCACCGGGGCAGCAACTATGCCAACGGAGCCACCATGTGGCTATCCAGCAAACTGATCTCGCTGCCCCAGTCGATGGTTGCCAGTTACCGCGAGTTCTTGAACGACAATCCCGACGTGCTCCGGCCCGACATGGCTCGGCGCGTCAGCACCAGCATCGACTCCTTGTCGCCCAGCAGTCCATTGCTCCCGGTGCTGTATAGCGCGCCCAAACCTCCGGGGGTGCATTACCACAACATCATTGGCGACGGCAGCGGCGACGGCGATGGCGTGGTGTCGCTCACCAGCGCGCGGGTTGAGAACGCCGACAGCGAGCAGGTGGTTCACACCGATCACACCACCATTCACCGGCATCCTGAAACCATTCTCGAAGTCCGCCGGATTCTGATCGAGCATTTGGACCAAGTGCAGCGCGAGCAACATCCGCGCGGGCCGATCCGCCGCGACATGCGCGTCTACACGACCTCGGATATGCGGCCAGTGCCGATCGTCGCCCCGCCACTCCCCTAATGTGGCATACATTGATTGTCGCGCTGCCAATGTCAGGTTGCCGAACGACCGGCGCCGAGAATCGTCGGTTTTCCGGCGCAAGCTGGCCGCATCTCGGTGGGCCAGTACGAAAGGGAGCGGACATTCACTGCGCAGGTGTCAATAAAATCCCCGGCGGCGCTCATCCTCACCGCCGGGGACCTCGGTCATCGTAATCGCTCGAGTGGGCCGCAGGCGCGGCCGCGGACTAAAGGTTTTCGACCTTGAAACCTTCGCGATATTCGCGGCGGATCAGATCGTTGGCGTCCGGCAGGTTCGTCACCTTCAGTTCCGCCGCATTCCATTCGAGACGCTGCTCGGGGAACCGGTTGGCAACCACGCCCAGCAGCAGGGCCTCGGTCAGCGGGCCGGCGTAGCTGAAGCTGGCGCTGGCCTCGGTCCGGCCCAGGCAGGCATCGACCCACTGGTGATAGTGGTTGACGGCCGCGACTTCCGGAGCCTTGTAGTCGGCAAAGTTATCGGCGGGGAGCAGTTGTGGAGCCCCCACGTGCGGCAGCAGCAGCGCACCCTTCTCGCCAATGAAGAGCGAGCCTTGGCCGGGCAGCTTTTGGCCTTGAGCCAGCGGCACATCGAGGTCGGCCGGCGGGGCCCATTCGCCGTCGTACCACACCCACCGCAGCTTTTCGGTGGTGTACTGCGTGCCGGGGAATTCGTACTCCACCTTGTTCTTCGTGGGATGGCCCACGCCGGTGGGCTGACGGCAGGTGGTCTGCGCCCACAGCGGAGCCGTCAGTTTGAGCGCGCGGTAGGGCGTATCAAAGATGTGAACGCCCATGTCGCCCAGGGTGCCGGTGCCATACTCAATGTATCGCCGCCATTGGCCAGGGTGGAAGGCGGGGGCATAGGGCCGCTCTTTCGCCACGCCCAGCCACAGGTTCCAGTCCAGCGAGGCCGGGACCGTGCCGCTGGCTTCGATGGGGCCACCGTCATATCCCCAGTTCTTGTTCGACCAGGCGTGAACTTCCCGCACCTTGCCGATCGCGCCATCCTGAATGATGGCGGTCGCCAGGCGGTATTGCTGACTGCCGTGGACCTGGATGCCCATCTGCGTGACGAGCTTCTTTTCCTCGGCCACTTCGCGCAAGCGGCGCGCTTCGAAGACTTCGTGCGTGAGCGGCTTCTGGCAGTAAACGTGCTTGTTGGCGTTCATCGCCCACATGGCCGCCGGAGCGTGCGTGTGGTCGGGGGTGGAAACCACCACGGCATCGACGTGGTCGGCCAACTCATCCAGCATCTTGCGGTAATCGGCGTAACGCTTGGCGTCGGGGAACTGTCCGCCCGCCTGGCCCAACCGTCCAGCATCCACGTCGCACAGCCCCACCACCTGCACGGCCGGATGCGATGCGACCGACCGCAGATCGGCGCCGCCCATCCCCCCCACACCAATGTGCGCGGTCCGTAGCCGATCGCTGGGCGCCACGGCGCGGGCCTTCAGCGGCAGGGCCGCATAGCCGGCGGCAAGCGCCGTGGTTTTGACGAATGTGCGGCGGGTAAGCTTGCTCATGGTGCATGTCTCCTTGGGGGGAACGGTTGGTACTCAATGGCCGCCTCGACGGCCCGAAATTTCAACACCTCAATAGCCTACAGCATATCCACTGCGGAACGCCGTTTCACGCAGAACCTCGCAACGCGCCGCCAGCGGGGGGCTACTGGTACCCGTCGGGATTCGCCCGGTGCCAACGCCACGCCGTCTCGATGATCGCCTCGATCTCTCGATAGCGAGGCTGCCAGCCTAAAACTCCCTGGGCCCGGCTGGCATCGGCCACCAGTTCCGGGGGGTCGCCGGCACGGCGCGGGCCGAGTTCTTCAGGAATCGGATGTTGGGTGATGCGGCGGCAAGCGTCAACCACTTCGCGCACGCTAAATCCGCGGCCCGTCCCCAGGTTCAGTTGCAACCCCTGCCCTGGCTGCAGGTGATCCAGGGCCAGGACATGGGCCGCGGCCAAATCGTCAATATGGACATAATCCCGTACACAGGTGCCATCGGGCGTGGGATAGTCGGAGCCAAATACGACGATTTTCTCGCGCTGTCCCAAGGCCACCTGCAATACAAGCGGGATCAAATGGGTTTCGGGCCGGTGATCTTCGCCGTGCGAACCATCGGCCGCGGCGCCGGCCGCATTGAAATACCGTAGTGCCGCATAGCCCAATCCATACGCGGCGGCGTAATCAGCCAGCGCTCGTTCCACGGCCAGTTTCGTAAAGCCATAAGGGTTAATCGGATGCTGGGGGGTATCCTCAGCAATGGGGCTGCGGCTGGGAACGCCGTATGTGGCCGTGGTGCTGGAAAACACGATGCGCCAGATGCCTTCGGCCCGCATCGCTTCCAGCAAGGACAGGCTGCCACCGAAGTTGTTGTGATAGTATCTGGCCGGGTCGGAAACCGATTCTCCCACGTAAGCGAACGCCGCGAAATGCAGTACGGCGTCGATGCTGTGCTCGCGCAGCGCTTGGCGAAGGCGCTGGCTGTCGAACAGGTCGGCCTCGATCAAGATGTCCGGCGGTACGGCGGCCCGATGCCCGGTGCAAAGGTTGTCGTACACCCAGACCTGGTGCCCTGCCGCGGCCAGGGCCTTCACCGCAGCCGCGCCGACATATCCGGCTCCGCCGGTCACGAGGACATTCATACATGGTTCCCCTGGGCACCCAAGACGCTCATTCCTGCGCAACGAATGTCCACTTCAATACTGACGATCATACAAGCGATTTACCGAAATACCGCTGAAACGGCGTGGGAGATTGAGGATTTCCAGCACAACGCGTTCGAACTCCAGACATTGCCCCCCCAGCGCTTCCATAGCAGTAGTCGGTTCACAGCCACGTGCGGCCTGGCGAGCGTGGCTTTCGCATGCCAAGGCTGCCGCCCCTGGCAGCTTGCAATCTGAAGAGCGGCAGCCTTGGCCACTTAGGATGCAGCGTCTGCCGCCTCGGCCTGGGACTGAGGTTTCTTGCTTCGTAAGGTGAACCGCATCAATACGTAGAAAAATACCGGGGTGAGCAGCAGCCCAAACAAGGTTACGCCGATCATACCGGAGAACACCGCGGTGCCAAGTGATTGCCGCATTTCGGCCCCGGCGCCGGAACCGAGCACCAGCGGCAACACCCCCAGGATGAAGGCGAACGAAGTCATCACAATCGCGCGCAGACGCAATGCCGAGGCTTCGATGGTGGCTTCGCGAAGCGGCATGCCCTCCTCGTGCAACTGGTTGGCAAACTCGACAATCAGGATGGCGTTCTTGGCTGCCAATCCCACCAATACCAGAAAGCCGATCTGCACGAAGATATCGACCGGCAGCGACGCGATGAGCATGCCGGTCACCGCGCACAACAGGCACATCGGTACCACCAGGATCACCGCCAGCGGCAGTTTCCAGCTTTCGTACTTGGCGGCGAGAATCAGAAATACCAGCGCCGAGCCGATGGCGAAAATGTAGATCGCCACGTTGCCTGCCAGAATCTGGAGATACATGATCTCCGTCCACTCGGCGGTCACTCCTTCCTGCTCGGTCAGGGACTTGAAGATTTCGATCACCTCGCCAGAACTGGCTCCCGGCGCCAGATTACCGATCACCGGAGCCGATGCATACATGTTGTATCGCATCACCATGGAAGGCCCACCGATGTCCTCCGTCTTGAACAACGTGGAGAGCGGGACCATCTTGCCTTCCTTGTTGCGCACCATCAACTGCTGCATCTGCTCGGGCCGCGTGCGAAACGCAGGCTCAGCCAGCAGGTTCACCTGCCAGGTGCGGCCAAAGTTGTTGAACAGGTTCACATAGTAGCCGCCCATGTAAACTTGCAAGGTATTGAACACGTCCTGCACCGGCACGCCCAGCGATTCGCACTTGGTGCGGTCGATGTCCAGGAATAACTGCGGGGTATCGCCGCTGAACATGGTGAATACCTCGCGCAACCGCGGGTTCGCATTGGCCTGGGCAATCAGGCGGCCGGCCTGCTCTTCCAACTCGTCCAGATCGACATAGCCTCGCTGCTCCACCTGGAGCTTGAATCCACCGCCGGAGCCGAGGCCCTGGATTGGCGGAGCGCGGAAAATCTGGATCTCGGCGTCGTCGATCTCGGCCTTGAAGCGGGACTCAAGCCGCTCGGCAATGGCGGCATCGTACAGGTCCGGCGAATGCCGCTTTTCAAACGAATCCAGAATGATGAACGCCGAACCGTAGTTGGACGCGTTGGCCTGCAGCAACACCGATTGCCCTGCGATCGACATGACGTGCGCCACGCCGGGTGCGCGGCGTTCCGCCGGCGGCGCGTTGGACCCGGCGCCTGCGTCGCCCAGCACAATCTGTTCGATCTGCTCCATCACTTCCTGCGTTCGCTGCACCGATGCCGACTCCGGCAATTGCACGTTCACCAGCAGGTAGCCCTGGTCCTGTTGGGGGATGAACGCCTTGGGCGCGGTCTTCATCGTCCAGGCGGTCAGTCCCAGCAGCACTCCGTACACCAGCAGCACCAGCGCACTCACTCGCACCATGCGGCCCACCAGGGCTCCATACACCTGGGTAATGCGGTCGAACAGGCGATTGAAACCGCGGAAAACGCCAGAAAGGAAGGCATTCACCGAGTCAATGATGATCCAGCCGATTGCGCCGCCGAGAATCGCCCCACCGACGAAGACCATGATGTAGCCCGTCCACGAGAGCACGACGCCTTCGTCCCCAGCCGAGGTCAGGCCGGCTTCGACACACCACTGCAGCGCATGCTGCTGAACGATCCAGGTCGTGAGCCACCCGCCCAGCACACTGAAAATCCACCACGGCAGCGCTTCGCGGCGAGG
This sequence comes from uncultured Pirellulales bacterium, assembly GCA_964511065.1. Classification (GTDB taxonomy): domain Bacteria; phylum Planctomycetota; class Planctomycetia; order Pirellulales; family S012-138; genus CALBRZ01. Next base: position 20,037 of record CAZEEG010000037.1, read on the forward strand.
GTGGCCGTGCTCATCCAGTTGTTCCGAATTGAAGACCACCACGGCCCGCGACGGCGTCAGCGTCATGGCATTGATGGCCGAGATGATCATCGCCACGGAGATCGTCAGGGCAAACTGCTTGAAGAACTCACCGGTCACGCCCGGCACAAACACGCTGGGCAGGAATACCGCACTTAGCACCAGGGTGATGGCGACAATCGGCCCGGTAATTTCCTGCATGGCTTTGATGGTGGCGCTCTTGGGATCGAGCCCTCGCGCTATTTGCCGCTCGACGTTTTCCAGCACAATGATCGCATCGTCGACCACAATACCAATCGCCAGCACCATGCCAAACAAGGTGAGGTTGTTCAGGCTGAAGCCCAAGAGGGCCATCACGGCGAACGTTCCGATCAGCGAAACCGGCACGTCGATCATCGGCAGGATCATTGCCTTCCAGTCCTGCAGGAAGAGCAGGACCACGATCGCCACCAGGATGACGGCATCGCGGAGGGTCTTGAAAACTTCGTCGACCGACTCCTCGATGAAGGGTGTGGTGTCGTAGGCAATCTTGTAATCGACGCCTTCAGGGAAGCTTTCCTTCAGTTCCTTCATCTTGGCCTTGACGGCCTGGGCCACCTGCAAGGCGTTGGACCCCGGCAACTGCCAGATGGCTAACCCCACCGAAGGGTAGCGGTCCAGTCGGCAAATCTGGTCGTAGTTCTGGGCGCCCAATTCCACGCGGGCCACGTCGCGCAACCTCACGACCTGGCTGCTGGTGTAGCCCTGCTGGTCGTTCCCTTGGCCTGTCTTGATGATGATGTTGCCGAATTCCTCCGGATCGCTGAGGCGGCCCAGGGTACTCATCGTGAGCTGGATTTGTTGGCCTTGCGGTACCGGTTGCCGCCCGATAGTCCCTGCGGCCACCTGGACATTCTGGTTCTGAATGGCCGCAATCACATCCATCGTGGCCAGGTTGCGCGAGGCCATCCGTTGCGGATCGAGCCACACGCGCATGCTGTAGTCGCGCTGGCCCATGTAGGTGACGTCGCCCACGCCGTCCAAGCGCAGCAGTTCATCCTTGATCTGGATGGTGGCATAGTTGGAAAGGTAGAGGTCGTCGTAGCGTCCATCGGGCGAGTACAGGTTGACCGCCAACAAGATGCTGGGCGAACGCTTCTTGGTTGAAACGCCTTGCACCTGCACCTGCGGTGGTAGCTGCGGCATCGCCAGTGCCACACGGTTCTGCACCAGCACCTGAGCCATGTTCAGATCGGTGCCCAGTTCAAAGGTGATGGTGAGGTTGTACACGCCGTCGTTGGTACATTGCGACGACATGTAAAGCATGTTCTCAACGCCGTTCACCTGCTGCTCGATCGGCGCCGCCACGCTCTCGGCCACAACCTCGGCATTGGCGCCGGGATAGATGCAGGTCACTTGCACGGTAGGCGGCGTGATATCCGGGTACTGCGCGATTGGCAGCATGAAGGCTGCAACGCCCCCAATCAGCACAATCACAATGGAAATTACCCAGGCAAAGATCGGGCGCTCAATGAAGAATCGGGCAAACATGGGATTGCCTTACTGGGGGGGGACGAACGATGGCCGAGGCATGCCGCACGGCGTAGCCCCGAGACCCGCCACCGAAAGCATCGCGAGGGCACAAACAGCCGCAGCTAAGGATGGAAACCCTACGATCCGTTAGAAACGCCGTCTTGCACGCTGCCCGAATCGGGCTGGAGCTGTGTGTCGCCCGTTTCCTCGTCGCGCGGCTTGTCACTGCCGGCATTGGCACCATCTGAGGAGGGGGTGCCTTGGTGGGGCATGTTTGAATGCTGCTGTGGCGTGGTCGCAGGCGCGGGCGAATGCGTGTCATCGAGAATCCGTACCTTGCGGCCAGGTCTCACCCGCTGGAGTCCTGACACCACGATCAGGCTATTGGCGTCGATGCTATCAATGGTCTGGGTGCCTTGCGGAACATTGGGCGTGCCATCGTCGGAGATTTCCACCGCGCGCAGGCCTGCTTCGGTTTGTATCATCGGTACCGGGTAGACCACTTGCATGCCGCCGGGCTGTTGCGATCCCAGCCGCACCGGCCGATATTGCACCACGTCGTTCTCGTCCACCGTGTACACGTACTTCAAGCCTTGGTCGGTGGCGATGGCCGCTTGCGGGACCAACAGCGCGCGGATCGGATCGCCCATCGGCAGCCGAATCCGTACGAACATGCCCGGCGTGAACATCCGGGCACCATGCTCGCTCTTGGGATTGGGAAATGCTGCCCGGGTCTGCAGCGTGCCCGTGGAAGGGTCCAACGCGTTGTTGACGAAGTTCAACGTGCCGGCGTGGGGGTAGCGATCTCCTTCGTCGGCAAGCCCCATCTCCACGGGGATATCGCCGGCTTCGATGGAGCCTTTGATCTTGCCTTCGCGAATCATGCGGCTAATCTTCAGCACGGTGAATTCGTCGACGTCGAAGTAAGCGAATATCGGGTCTTGCGAAACCACGGTGGTCAGCAGCGTGGTGTCTTGTTTAACCAGGTTGCCCACCGTAATCAGGTTCCGGCCGACGCGCCCGTCGATCGGCGCCAGCACTTCGGTAAACTCCACGTTCAACCGAGCCGACTCGGCATTGGCCTTGGCCGCGGCCAGTTGCGCATCGGCCTCGCTCTGCGTGGCCGTGTATCGATCGAGTTCCATCCGGCTGATGGCACCTGGCGTCTTGTTGGCCTCGCGGGCACGAGCCAAATCGGCATGGGCTAGTGCCGACTTCGCTTCAGCCAGGGCCACTTGGCTATTGGCCATCTCCAGTTGCGCCTGGTATGGCCGCGGATCGATCAGGAACAACCGCTGGTTGGCCTTGACCTCCGCCCCAGGCTCGAAGTCGACAGAAACCAGGTAGCCGGTCACCCGGGCCTGCACACTAACGGCCTGCTCGGCATCGAGCCTGCCAGTGAAATAGGTGTACTCGGTCACGTCTCTCTCGATCGGCCGCGTAACCTGCACGACCGGTGCCGGCGGGTCGGCTACCTCGGGCAATGCGTGCTCGCACCCGATAACGAAAAGGGAGATTGCGCCGGCAAGGCACGTTGCCGCTGTTCGGTGTCGTCTTGCTGCCAGAAAAACTCGGTCATGAAACATCGTCATAGCAGGCGTTTGCGAATGGGTGCCGTTCACGGCCGCAACGCTAAGAAGTGCGGCATTCGCAGAACTATAGAACAGTAAGCAGGCCCATGCTGAGGGCTTTGCGCATTGTGCCTGTAGCCGTGCGGTGGGAAGAATCGATGCGACTCTCCCAATCGTCACATTCCTGCAACTGGCGGGCTTAAGCAGAAGCGATGATGGACCGCACGCGCCGCCGCGGCTCGTCGATTGAACGGACTTACGAGACGGGCATTCCGCTACCCAGCAGATTCAGCGACCGTAACGCCAGACCGCATGAAAGAAAGCGGCCATCCGCTGCCCAGGCATCCGCAAAGCACAAAATGTTTTGAGAAAGGTGGAATCGCCGTGTACGGCAGCGACACGGCCCCGCCCGCCAGTGATGGTTCGGGCGAATTGAATTGGCACAGTGAGCTGGGACAGCGACACTTGTGCGCCGCGGAACCGCCGGACCAAAGAGCTCTAGAAGCACAGATCAGCACGCGCTGTGCGGGCTGCCGATCTCGCAGCAGCGGCGCCGGCGGCCATACTGGCCACCGGCGAGCCGGTGCTGGATCCACTTGGATGGGTACGACTCGGCCCCCCCTGTGCCACCGAGGGACGATTACTATGGATTTCGACCCATGGGAATCAATCCGCCCAGACAAACTTGCCGGCTTCCAGTACCTTGAATGCCGACAAATGACGGGCAAACCGAGAACGACGGTGAGACCGCTGGATTAGTGCATTTCTGTTTCGCAGGTGCCAATACCGTGGCGGTAGAAACTGAAACGCACGTTGGGATGATCGGCCAATAGCGACATCGGCACCGAAGTGTCGGGAATCTTTTTGGCAATCATCAGCGTGGTCAGCCGCATGCCGAAGGGGTTGTCGTGGTTGCCGGCCTGCCAGATCGAAACCCGTTCGGCCTTCCACGTTTCCTGCGGTCCAACGGTTAGCGCCTGGGTGGGCACGCCAGCGACATAGCCGCCGCCGCTGGTGCGGGCGTTCTGAATTAGGGTCATCGGATGCAGATCGACCAGGCGGGTGCCCAGCTTGCGGTATTCTTCCGGCGGGGGCGGTTCGTCGATCCACTGCCCTTCGCGCTTGGGGGGATCGTTGAACGCCCAGTGCTTGACTTCGCCCTGGCCGCCTTGCATGACCGCGCACCGCACACCTTCCCACGATTGGACAAACTCCGTGGTGTCGGCCTTGGGATAGTGGATGTTGCTGGCAGGCATCATCAACTTGGGGTCGATCCGGTCGAAGCACAACTCGCGATTCGCCCGCTCAAATGACAGCGGGTGCGTGGGCGGCACTTCTTTGCCGTCGGCGTACCACTCGTCCATGCCCCAGAAATGGCCGCTGCGAATGTCCAACTGCAGTTCGTTCACCAGCCGAGCCACGAGCGGAAGCTGCTCGGTCGGACCGATCGGACCGCAAATGCCCACCGGGTTGTCTTCGGTGGATTGCCGCCAGGCTTCGATGTACTCGAGCGCTTCAGCCAGATAGAACTCTTCGAGTGTGTCGTAGAATCGCACTTCAAAGCCGGGCCGCGAAAGCTGAAGCATTTGTTCGGGCGTGAGCTTGGCAGCATCGGCCATCAGCTCTTCATCCAACGTGGTGTAATCCCACCACCCCTTTGCAACGGTACTTTCCCGTCGGGCCATGAATGTCCTCTGCGCTGCGGCATTGTAAGGTCGGTTGGTACCCAGCCCGCTCCCTGCGGCCGGGCATGTGGTTGCGGCCGTGCCAACGCAAAAGTTGGCGCTCCCGCCCACAATATTCCCCTGTTTGGGCGTTGTTGTACCATGCGCAGGCGGTGCGCTCAAATCGTCCAACTGGAGGGGGGAGCAACTGCCAACGTCCAACCGCGCGCAGGCCCGCTGGGCCCCCCCTGGCGCTCGCGGCAGAGCGCGGCCTGGCTCACGCCATCACCGCGGCGAGCGGGTTCCTTCGGCCAGCGGGGCAATGGTTCCCAGCGCCGCCAGCATCACGCTGGAAATGTGATCGGCCAGCAGGTCGGGTTGAAGCTGGCGGAAATCTTCCTCCGACAGCAGCAATTGCATGATCGGACGGCTCGCCCGGTAATGCAGGCATTGGCCGATCACGCTGAAGGCCAGCAGACGCCGCCGCTGCGCAGGGTACGATTCAGGAAGCAACTCGGCCAGGATTTGGTTCAGCAGTTCAAAATGGGGTCGGATGTATTCCTGCACCAGTATGGCCGTGGCTTCGGTGGGGCTGAGCGCTTCGCGCATCATCAACTGCACCTCCCAGCCGCGCCCCTGGCCATGCAGCACCCGAGCGATAAACGTCCGTACAAAATCGCGCAGCTTGACTTCGGCCGAGGTATTGGGAGGCCACTCGGGAAGCGGGAACTGCTCGATGCGCTGCCGATGGGCGTGCTTGACGGCTTCCAGGTACAACTGCTGCTTGTCGCCGAAGTGGTAGTTCACCGCTGCCACGTTGGCTTCAGCTGCCAGGCAAATCTCGCGCACGGTCGCAGAGCGAAACCCTTTCTCCGCAAAGACGCGCCCGGCGACCTCCAATAGCCGACGCTTGGTAGGTTCGTCGTGCAGATTCTCCATGGGCTTGCCTCTGTTGGGCCGCGTGCCGAGGGAACGTAGTGCATCCAGTGCGTCTCGATTGGCCGCAAGGGGCGCATCTTAACACACTCACCATGCGTCACAAGCGCCGCCCCACTCCGGTACGAATCGCTCGCACATCCTTCTCCCGACCAGTGGCACCATCTGCCCGAATGCGTGGACCGGCTGATGGGATAGCGTTAATCACCCGGCGGCGGTGCTTCCACGGGGCCGATATCGCGAATCCAGCGCGCGATCATTTCAGCCGCTTCGTGATCGACCACGGCCGAACCCAGCGGCGGCATGCGGCCCCGGTCGAGCGTCGTCAATCGGTGGTACAGGACCGATGTTTCGGGGCTACCTGGTGCGATCAACCGCGCGTCGTCGAGGCCGAATCGTTCGTGCCGGGGAACCTCGCCGATCACCCCCAACCGCTCTGGCGGCGTGGCGATATCAATCGAGAAAGCCGAGTTGCCGCCGCCGGCCTCCACGTGGCACTGGGCGCAGTTGGCGTGCAGGTAGCTGCGGGCCCTCAGTTCCAGCGGGGCCGACTCATCGGCCGGATCAACCAGTCGCCGCTGCGGCGGCACGGCCTGACGGCGATAGCCCTTGAGCACGCCCCAAGCGGCAAAGTGATCAATCTGATTGACCGTCGTGCCGTGGTATTGAATCTGGCGGTCCATCTGGTTGGTATGCGGCCCCAGCACAAACTCGGCCGCTCGCGAATGGCACACCATGCACTCGGTGCGACTGGGGAAATGCCAGGTTTGCTGTCGCTTGCCCTCTGGCTCGCGGTCGTCGGCCACCCAGAACGCTTCATCGTGGCCGGCGGCGGGCACCAACTCGGCATCGGTTTGCTCATCGTTCCAGCGATACGTGTAACCTTGCCACTCGCCCTGCTGGAGCGTCAGAAGCCGGGTTTCGATGCGGCGGTCGCGCCGTTGGCCGGTCGCCGGGTCAACCGTCGGCAGGCTGAACGATTTGACCAGAACCGTGTGTTCAGGGAATTTCCAGGCCCGTGGCCGAAACTCCATTTCGCTGTCGCCAGGCAGGGCGATGAACCGCTGCTTGTCGGCCCCATCGCTCCACAGCGGGGCCACTACGTCGTAAGGGATCAACGCCGGGTGTGTTTCGTGCTCCCTGGTGTTGGTGAACAGCCCGGTTTCGCTCAGCTTGCGAGGGAATGGATGCGGCGGTTCTTCCTCAACGCGCCGCTCCAGCGCATAGATCGCTCCCGCGTAATCCACCAGGTAGATTTCGCCAGCAGGGCCGTGACAGAACCCAACAATCTGATACGGCGTATCGGCGAGTTCCTGGTGCCAGGTCACCTTGCCGCCGTGGTACCGGGCGCCCCATACCTTGCCCGTCGCATAATCGCCGTACAGATAGGCGCCTTTCAATTCCGGAAAACGGGAACCGGTATAAACAAATCCGCCAGTGATCGAACGCGCTTCCGAGTGTGGATGTTCAATGGTGGGTGGCGAAATGGGTGTGGGGCCCCGCTTGCGCAGCGGGTAGAACGGCCGGCTGCCTTCCATCACGCTCCAGCCGTAGTTGGCGCCCCGCTGGACCACGTGAACCATCTCCCAAAGGTCCTGGCCGATGTCGCCTACCCAAAGGTCGCCAGTGGCCGGGTCAAAGCACAACCGCCAAGGGTTGCGAAAGCCATAGGCCCAGATTTCCGGCCGTGCATCCTTGATATGCAGGAATGGATTGTCGTCCGGCACGCGATACGTTTGACCTGCCGGAGCGCCATCGACATCGATCCGTAGCACCGCCGCTGTGAGCGTGGTGAGGTCTTGCCCGCTAAGGTCACCGTCCGAATCGCTCGTGCCATCGCCCGAGGAGATATACAAGTAGCCATCGGGGCCAAACGCCATTTCGCCGCCGTTGTGGCCGTTGGAATACCAATGGATGATCGTCGTTTGGCTGGCCGGGTCGCAACGGTACGGCTCATCCTTGGTGACGGTGTAACGCAAGATTCGGTTGTACCGTTTGAGGCGGTCGGACTGCGGCCCGTTGGCAAACACGTACACCAAGCGGTTCTGCGCGAAGTTGGGATGGAAGCAGACCGAGTAGGTATCGTGATCGTCGATCTGGCAAAACAGTTCCTTGGTTTGCACCTGCTCATCGTGCCCGAAGGCCCACACTTTGCCGTTCTGCTCGACCACCAGCATCCGACCTGTCCCGCCGGGCTCGATCACGGCATAAACCGGACGGGTGAGTTGGAGTTTTTCGAACGCTCTGCGGGCGCGGAGCGGTGGCGGCGGTTCTGGTGTGCCGATCACGCGCGACGTGTTCCAGGGAACGCGCGGCGGTGGCGCAACCACTGGGCCGTCGGCCTTGGCATCCGCGTGACTCCCTGCCGCTGCTGCCGATTCCCAGAATTGCCCAAGCATGCACGTGGCAACGGCGAGAAGAAACACGGAAAGCACCAATCTCCGCATGATTTCGGCTCCGATCTTCCGCAGGTGGTCCATCGACGGCGTGACAATCCGGGCAGGATGCAGACGAAGGCGCATGTCCACCGCCGTACGGCTACATGGATGCGCAGGTTGCCGTCTGTTGCAACAACCATGGCTCCAGTGTCAGCCACGCATCATACTCCCCGGGCGGCCTGTCCGCTATCAATCGCAAGCGCCCCGATAGCACGAATGCCGCCGGCTACTGCGATGCCTTCTCCACCACGGTTTGAAACGGCACGTTGGCAAGCGCCCCGTAGAGAGGGCTGCGGTTCAACTTGGCCCTGGTCAGTTGTGGGCTGGGGACTCCGCAGAGAAACCGCGCCATCACCCGGGCATCGCGCAGCACCTTGGGATGCTCGCGCCGCAACGCCATCGCTTCTTCCCAAACATCCTCGGGAATGGCCCCGTTTTCGCGCGGCGGCAGCCCCTGGGGCCGCCGTTCCAGGCACCAGGTGCAATGCCCACAAGGCTCCTCCAGCGGTTGCCCAAAATGCTCGCCCAGGGCCGACGTTTGGCAGCCATCGTGCGATACCAGTTGGACCACCTGGTGCAACCGCTGCAGCTCGCGGCTCTCGCGTTGAGCCATCCGCTCGTACAGCGACTCAGCAAGCGGCTGCACGGCCTGGGGAGATGTCAACCGCCGGTATCGCAGGCGCACGCCGGCGGTCTTCAATTCAATGAGCTTCAATTCGGCCAGGTAGTCGAGTGCTCGAATCACCCGTTGGCGATCGCAGCGCATGGCAGAAGCAATCGCGGGAACATCGACATGAAACCATGTCTTGGCCTTACGGATGCGACGAAAGATGCCTTCCAGAAACTGTTGCCGGTTTGCATCGAAGCGGCCGAGAATCTCCGCCGAAGTCGCCAGCGGCTTGAACTGAAAGATCGAATACATGGGCGTGCCTTCGCTCAGGTATCCATCCAGTTCCAGATAGGTCAGCAGCGTACGCACGACCAGTGGCCGCACATCGTGTTCTCGCGACATTTCCTCGACGCTGATATCGAACACCTCCGGCTGCTTGAAGACGTCGTGAACGAAACTATGAACGGCCGTGGCGGTCGGCGTGTCGCCGTACACGAAGTTTTCGAGCACGTCCAAGTCGTCGGGACAGTAATACATCTGGCAGATGGACGTTTCGCCGTCGCGGCCGGCGCGGCCAATCTCCTGTGAGTAGTTCTCCAGGCTCTTAGAAAGATTGTAGTGATAGACATAGCGGATGTTCGCCTTGTCAATGCCCATTCCAAACGCAATCGTGGCAATCACGATGTTTTCGTCGGACTGCGTGAACCAGTCCTGCACAGCCGTCCGGTCGGCATCGTCCATGCCCGCATGGTACGCCCTGGCGGGGAAGCCGTGCCGCTGAAGCCGGGCGGCAAGGTCTTCGGCCGTCCGCTGGAGCGTAACGTATACGATCGTTGAGCCGGTAGGGCGCTGCCGCAGTTGCGATATCAACAGCCCATCGCGCTCGTGATTCGAGACGGCCGTGGTCAGCAGCGTAAGGTTGGGGCGGTAGAAGCCCGTCCGCACGGCACAATCGCGGTCGATATCGAACGCCTGCCGGATATCGTCCAAGACCGCGCTGGTGGCCGTTGCCGTAAGGGCCAGAACGCGCTCGGCGCCGTATTGCCTGGCAAACTGTGCAAGCTTGAGGTAGTCGGGCCGAAAGTTATGCCCCCACTCGGAGATGCAGTGCGCCTCGTCCACGGCGAACAGGCTCACCCGCAGCGAGGCCAGCCGCTCCCGAAACCGTTCGTTATTGAACCGTTCCGGGGCGACGTACAGCAGCCTGAGATCGCCGGAGCGGATGCGATCCATCACGCTCCGGTATTCTTCGGCCGAGAGGCTGGAATCGATCCGGGCGGCGGCAATGTTTCGCGCCGTCAGCGCGTCGATCTGATCCTTCATCAACGCAATCAGCGGCGAAACCACCAGCGTGAGCCCCGGCAGCAGCAACGCCGGCAACTGGTAACACAGCGACTTGCCGGCGCCGGTGGGAAACACGGCCGCGGCGCTGCGGCCAGCCAGCAAGTGTTCGATCACCCGGCGCTGGCCCGGCTTGAACATGGTAAACCCAAAATACCGTTGCAGCGCGGCTTCGGGATCAACGTTCACAGGCTCGGCGGCGGACTTGTTGGTCATGCAAGTAGTCTCCATCGAGCAAGCCATCATAGACCAGCCGCCACCGAGGGCCAACGGTTGCGGCCGCCGTTCCCGGCCGGTGACCAGGTGACACTACGCAAACAATTGGGGATGCACGCTTTGCGAGTCGATGAGAGGCGCTCGGTCCAGAACTGCATCATTGCCAACAAGTCATTGGCAACTGCTCTCCCATCCAGCGGGCTATCAACAGCGCCGCGAACCAGAAAAGGGGCTTGCCCTCCCCCCGCCGTCGCATCCATCGTATTCCAGTCGGCTAACAATAGCGCCGCGAACCCAAGAGGGAGCTCCCCATTACTCGGCCCGCTTCCGATACTGGGCGCGGTGGACCGGTTTGCCGCTTTGCCGCACCCGCCGCTCGAAGTTGGTGCGGTAATCCATGTCGTGGGAAGGCTCGCGTTCCGGCACTGGCTGCGGGCCTTCCAACCTGGTGTGTTCGGCCAACAGTTCCAGCGACTCCTGAAAGTACTCTTCGACGTCGGTCCAGAATTGCAATTCACCACCAGGCTTGAGCACGCGCTCCACATCCTTGAGAAACGGCGGCACCATCACCCGGCGTTTCCGGTGCCGGGCCTTCCACCACGGATCGGGGAAGTACACGTGGACGGCATCCACGCTGGCATCGGGCAGGAACTCGCGAAAGAATCGCAAGGCGTCGCCGGCAATCACCGCGGCGTTGGCCCGATCCCGCTTGGCCAACCGCGCGGCGGTAAATCGGGCGTAGTTTTCCGCCAGTTCAATGCCCAAAAAGTTACGGTCGGGAAATTCCGCCGATGCTGACAGCAGGAACATTCCCTTGCCGCTGCCTACCTCCACCTCCAGCGGCGCCACGCGGCCAAAGATGCTGGCCGGGTCAAAACGCTCCATCTCCTCCAGCCGAAACAGGTGCCGGCTGAGGTCGATGCTGCTGTCGATCGGTCGAAGGCCTCGTCGTCCCATGAAAGATCGTACGCGGATTGAACGGCAGGAATCAAACCGATCGTGGGCCCCCCCACGATCGCGCGCAGCCGCAGCACTGCTCTCGCCGCGGCCCGCATGGAGCGGTCATCTTCCATTTTCTCCCGGTCGGCTCAAGGGGGCAAACCAACGGCACGCTCACTCGGCACGCCACCAGCAGTACCGCCTACGTGCCGCCAACGAGTAGAATGTCGGCTGCCGCAATCGAGCCGCCATTGGCCGTTCCCCCCGGCGGAAGGCCTCTCGACAGTTGCGCGATGATTCCGCACAAGCCAGGGTGGCCCCCCCACACACAAAGCTATGAGCCACGCCATGAGTTCACCTGCGACACCACTGCCAAAGTTGCCCCCGCGCACCCCCGAGAGCCACAAAGGCACCTTTGGCCGCGTGTTGATTATTGGCGGGTCGCGGGGCATGGCCGGCGCGGCCGCGCTGGCCGGAAAAGCGGCCCTGCGCAGCGGGGCCGGACTGGTGCGGTTGGCCGTGGCCGAATCGTGCCTGGACACCGTGGCCGCGTTTGAACCCAGCTATATGACCGTGGCCCTGCCCGCCGATACGGAAGGCCGGTTAGCCGCGGAATTTCAGGCCGACCTGGCAGGGCTGCTGCCTTGGGCCACCGCCGTGGCGGTGGGGCCGGGACTCGGCCGCTCACCGCAGTTGGATCGGCTGGTGATCGACCTGTATCGCCACGCCGAGCAGACGGTTGTGGTTGATGCTGATGGCCTCAACGCCCTCAGCGACCACCGGGCCGCCTTGAGCGACCACGCCGGCCCACGAATCCTGACGCCCCACCCGGGCGAAATGGCAAGGCTGGTGGAAACGTCCATTCAGAACGTCCAGGCAGATCGCCAGCAATGTGCCCGCGAGTTGGCCCACGCCACCGGCACCGTGGTCGTGCTCAAGGGGCATCAAACGGTCATCGCTAGTGCGGAGCAATTGGCGATCAATCCGACCGGCAATCCCGCCATGGCGACCGGTGGAAGCGGCGACGTATTAACCGGCATCGCCGCTGCCATTGCAGGGCAGGGACTTCCTGTATTCGATGCCGCACGCCTGGCCGCCTATGTCCACGGATTGGCGGGCGATCTCCAAGCCGAACAACTGGGGGCTGTATCGCTCATTGCCAGCGACCTGATCGACGGTCTGCCCGCGGCCTTCAAGACCCTGGACTGAAGGCAGCGACGCCGTTGCAACATCAGGAGCATGACCGCGGCCCGCGAGATCGCTCGCCGCCCCCCCAGGTATTCGCTCAGCGCTGTGCAAGAAACGGTTACCGCTGGTAGATCGGCAGGTAGGCGTTCTCAAGCTGAAGCATGGTCAGGTTCAGGGCGGTTACATAGATTGGCCCGATGTTGCCGGACCAGTAGCCGTCGACTGCCTGTTCCTTGAGAATCTTGGAGTAGAGTTTCTGCTTGAACTCGTCCCACTCACCGCCCCCCAAGCGGTAGAGGGCCTGGCTGTAGTAGTAGTACGTGTAGTGCCAGTGCCCATATGCGTTGCGTGGGTTGTTGACGTCGTACAGGTTCCGCTTGCAGTAGTCGAGCAGCTTATTGACATATTCGCCCTTGTATTCGCCCGCGTTGAACAGGCAGGCAACGGCAGCGGCGGTGATCGCCGGACGACTGCTGCCGCGATTCTTGGAACTGTAGCAGATGCCACCATCGGGCATGGTGCAATTGTGGATGTACTTGATGGCGTTATCGATGGCTTCGCGGGGTACCGGAATCCCTGCGTTGCGGCATCCGCGCAGGCCCTGCACCTGGGTGACGGTGGTAGAACCTTCATCGAATCCGCCGCCATCTTTGGAGCTGACATAGCCCCAGCCCCCGGCATTGGTCTGCGCCTTCACACAGAAATCGACAGCCTTGGTGAGAACCTCGGTCAACCGTTTGCGGCGGTGCATGTCTTCTTCCTCGCCCAAGACTTGGGAAAGGAACAACATGGAGAAGCCATGCCCGTACGTGTAACGGTGGTCGTTCAACTCACCGATCAGGCCGTTGGGCTTGGTTTGCGCGACCAGGTAATCGGTCGCTCGGCGGAGTTGTTCGGCGTACCGGCCTTGCGTGGTGGTCGAGCCTTCGGCCAGCAGGGCGATGCCCGCCAGGGCCGTCATGGGCACGCGGTATTGGCCCTGCGCGTCCCAGCGGCCGACGCGGTTCTGCGACTTGGCGACCCACTCCAAACCGCGTTCAACGGCCGGCTTGACCTTGGGATCCATGGCCGCTTGCGCCCGGCGGGCCGCAGGCACGAGGCACCAGCCTGCTCCCAAGGATGCGGCAGCCATGGACGCGAGAACCTGGCGACGGCTCAGTCCGGTTGTCATGGTTTGGCTCCTTCCCACCTCCAGCGGTGGTACGGACAGATTCGACTGGCAAAACCCCAATCACCCCCATAGGGTACCCGCCGTTTGGTCGCATCCAAACCCGAAAAGTTCATTGAGCGGTTGCCGGGGCGAAGATCAACGGCCGATTTCGGCCTTTGACAACGCCCCACCAAGCGATACGGTCGCCCTTAAAGCCTAATCATCATGGCCATTTGCGCGTGTCAGTCAGCTACCGACGCGGCAGTAACCGGGGCCAGAAAATTGGCCATGCCAATGCCGCATGCCGCTTGGCCTCCGATGCGACTCCCCCATCAGGCTACTGCCCGTAGGGACGTTCCAGGCGATGGCGAGGATTGGCTTCCAGGTAATTCGCCACACGGTCGGTGCGCGAGAACGCCTCGGGCAGAAAATCCAGGGCCTGCTGTAAGCGTTCGTTCGGTTCGGCGCAACTGAAGCGGATGAACCCAGCACCGGCTTCCCCAAAGCATTCCCCGCCCAGGCAGGCTACTCCAAAGCGGTCGTCGGCCCCTTCCAACAGGTACAGGGCCAAACCGTGCGAGGTGATTCCCAGGCGGTTGCAAATCGCCTTCACGTTGGGAAACACGTAGAACGCACCACCGGGAATCAAGCACTCAATGTCTTCAATCTGGTTGAGGCCCGAGGCCAGCAGTTCCACTTTCTCGCGGAATTGAGCCATATTCTGGTCGCGCTCGGCGTTGTCGTCGCGCAGCGCCGCAGCGCCCGCCAACTGCACCAGCGGCGGCACGCATGAGAGCGAAACATTTACCAGATTGCCCAAGAGCCGCGCATTCTCTTCACTGGTTACCGCGTATCCCAACCGCCAGCCGCTCATGTTGTACGACTTGCTAAACGTATACGTCGCGAGGGCTTGGGAAAACATCCCCGGCTCAGACAAGATGGTGTGATGCTCGCCCGACCAGACCATGTGGTTGTAAGGCTCATCGCTGAAAACGGCAACGTCGCGGCCCCGCACCAGGTCGGCAATCTGGCGTAAATCGTCGCGCGTGGCGACGCCGCCGGTGGGGTTGTGGGGGCTGTTGAGGAAGATGGCCTTGGGACGCGGATCGGTCGTCACAAAACGCTCGATATCGACAAGGTTCGGCCGGAACGCGTTTTCCTGCTTCAAATCGGACAGTACGGCCCGCGCGCCGCGACTGGCGATGTTGGGCAGGTAAGTGGGAAAGTACGGCGAGAACACCAGCACGCCGTCGCCCGGATTGAGGAACAACTGGCAAAACAGCGTCTGGAAGATTTTCGCCCCCGGGGCCACGGCGATGTTGGCCGCCGTTACGTCTAAGCCATACTCTGCCCGAACCCGCTCGGCCGCGGCCTCGCGAAACTCCGGCAATCCGGCCGACGGGCCGTAATGCGTCTGATCGGCTTCGATGGCGGCGATCCCTGCCCGCTTGGCCGCGGCGGTCGTCGGAAAGGGACTGTCGCCGATCTCCAGTTCGATCACGTCCTTGCCTGCGGCTTTCAGCGACTTGGCAATGGCCAACACGGTAAATGCCGTTTCCACCGTCAGGTTTGCGGCGAAGTCGCTGTAGCGAACGCTCATGGGCCAGGCTCGTGGGGCTCAAGAAGGGACGGGAACGGCCAAGCGCACGGGGCACGATCAAGTGCACGGCGCACGATCGGCCCAGGCCAGAGGGTGCAGCGCGGAACCGTGCCGACACCACACCCAGTGCCGCTACTTCAGCGCGATCGTCTTGCGCAGGGGCCGAAGCATGCTCTCCACCACGCAGTCATCGAGTACTTCGCGGCAAACCTGGTGCAGCCGCTTGAGCGTACCCTCGAACGACCCGCCCGACTCCAGGCTGCCGTACCACCGGGCGGTCACGTACACGCTCAATTGCTCCTCGGGATATTCGCCGGAGCGAATGTGGAACTCGCTGGTGCGGGTGACCACGCTCACGCGGCACTGCAAGCGGCAGTCTTCGTCGAACGAAAGCACAATGGCCGGCTCCAGTCCGATCACCGTGGCGGAATCCATCTCGGCCAACCGTTCGAAGGCGGGGTTAATCCCTAAAGCCTCTGCTACCAAGTGGTTATGGTTGCCGCGGTACGTAAAATCGAATCCGTAGAGCAGGTCCAGGGCCTCGCAGTCCAACGGGCTGGCCGACAACATAAATGGCGCCAGATCCAGCACCAGTTTGTGCTGCCGCATGGCGTCTTCGACGGTGGCCGGGTTCACCATGCCGGAGCTGAGCCGGCGGGGTTCAATGGTTGCCCAGCGATAACTGCCGCTTTCTTTGTCCTCTTCCAGGATAAAATCTCCCTTCTCCCGGCAGTAAAAATTCCGCATGGTCGGATATTCTTTTTGCAACCGCTCGAAGAAGTGGAGAATGGTTTCGCGGCTAGCGGGCAGATCCATCTCCGTGCTGAGATTGATGTTGACGTAGAAGTCGTCACACAAGGAACTGTAGGGATGCATGGGAGTTCCTTTCCTTTCAACGCGGTGGAGATGGAGCATGGTGCACCATCTGTGGCGATTCCGCGGTTCAGTATAGAATGGGTTCGTTTGGACTGTCAAAGCCCATATTGCGCAGGGAGTTCCGTCATGAACACGGTCACCGCCTCGGCAGCCAACGCATGGTTCAACGGCTCCGAATCGAGCCAACGTTATACTGTGCAAGTGTTTCCTAGT
This sequence comes from uncultured Pirellulales bacterium, assembly GCA_964511065.1. Classification (GTDB taxonomy): domain Bacteria; phylum Planctomycetota; class Planctomycetia; order Pirellulales; family S012-138; genus CALBRZ01. The sequence goes on from CAZEEG010000037.1 coordinate 36,309, forward strand.
GAACTGGGCTGGCAGTCCATTGTCGGGTGCAACGGCAAACTGGCCCAGCTCACCTTTGGCCACTCCACTCCTCAGCAGGCTTGGCGGGCGGTGGAACTTGGAACCGCCCCCGGTGCTGAACCGAGCGACTGGGCCGATGACTTCGTCGCGCTGCTCCAAGCTTATGCCCGGGGCGAAGTCGTGGATTTCAGCCAGGTTCCCCTGCTCGACGAAGGCACCACGACCTTCCAACGGGAAGTGATTCGGGAATGCCGGGCCATTCCCTACGGCGAAACGTGCACCTACGGACAGCTTGCCGCAGCCGCCGGTTCGCCGCGAGCAGCCAGGGCGGTGGGCAACATCATGGCGAGTAACCTCACGCCGCTGATTGTTCCCTGCCACCGCGTGGTACCCGGTGGGGCGCGCAAACTGGGCGCCTATTCCGCCGGCGAAGGCGTCCGCACCAAGCTGCGATTGCTGGAAATGGAGGCCCTGGGCGCCGGGAAGCCCTCTTGGGCCGGGACCGCCAAGTACGACCAAGCGCTCCAGGCAAAATAGGCACCGTCCGCCTTTCGCGCGGAGCGGTCCACCGGCCTGGCCGCGCGTCTGACCTGCAGCCACCAATTCTCAGCAAACGCCATACCCAGTTACTAAAGGAACGCCGATGGAGCGCCCCGCCTTTCGTTGGATCGTTGCCGCCTCGGCCGCCGCAATTTTCACCGTGATCATCTACCAGGCTTTTGCCGAAGGCGACTCGAAACCGCAAGAATCAGCACCCCGTCAACAGGATCAGGCTTCCGACCCCGCGCCACTGACCCTGCCGCTAAAGTACCCCCAGGCACGGCGTTCCGACCACGTCGACACCTATCATGGCGTGGAAGTGCCCGATCCCTACCGCTGGCTGGAAGAACCTCGCAGCGACGAAACCAGGGCGTGGATCGAAGCCCAAAACCACCTGAGCGGGCAGTTTCTCGCTGCCATTCCCCAACGGGCGTGGATCCGACAACGGCTCGAAGCGCTGTGGAACTACGAGCGATTCGGACTGCCCAGCCGCCGCGGCGACCGTTACTTCTTCCTGCACAACGATGGCCTGCAGGAACAGTCGGTGCTGTATACCACCGCGCCGGGCTTTGAGAACCGCCGCGTGCTGCTGGATCCCAACACGTGGTCGGCCGACGGCACCACGTCGCTAGCCGGCTACCGCATCAGCGACGATGGAAAGCTGCTGGCTTACGGCATCTCCAAGGCCGGCAGCGACTGGCGGGAATGGAAGGTCCGCGACGTCGAAACCGGCGAGGACTTAAGCGACCATCTCCAGTGGATCAAGTTTTCCACCGTTGCCTGGCTGCCCGACGGCACCGGCTTCTATTACAGCCGGTACGATGAACCCCAGCAGGAAACCCGGCTTGAAGACACCAACTACTTTCAGAAATTGTACTTCCACCAGATCGGCGATCCGCAAAGCAGCGACCGCCTGGTGTACGAGCGGCCCGACCAAAAGGAATGGGGCTTTGCGCCGCACGTCACCGATGATGGCCGGTACCTGGTCATCACCGTTTGGCGGGGCTCGCAGCGCAAGAACAACATCTTTGTGCGGGACCTTAGCCGGCCCGATGCGCCGATTATCGAGTTGATCCGCGGCTTCCGAGGTGAATACGACTTTGTGACGAGCGAGGGAAGCCGGTTCTACTTCCGCACCGACCACAAGGCCGACCTCAGCCAACTGGTAATGGTCGACGTAGCGCCGGCCTTAACGGCCGCGGCCAATGGCGGCGGCGCACCAGGCGAAGCCGCCGTGACCGAGATTCCCGTCATTCCCGAGGGCAAACATGCGCTGAATTCCGTGCAACGCGTAGGCGATCAACTGTTTGCCACCTACCTGGAGGACGCCCACAGCGTGGTCCGCCGCTACGACCTGCAAGGCCAGGCACTGGGCCAGTTGAAGTTGCCGGGGTTGGGCACGGTCAGCGGGATTGCAGGCCGGAAGGAGGATCAGCAGGCCTACTACGGTTTCACGTCGTTCACGGCTCCCAACACCATTTACCGCTATGACCTCGACGCCGACGAAACCGAGATCTGGCGGCAACCCAAGGTGGATTTCGACCCCGATCGTTACGAAGCCCGTCAGGTGTTTGCCACCAGCCGCGACGGCACCAAGGTCCCGCTGTTCCTGGTCCACCGCAAGGGCCTCAAGCCCGATGGTAACCTGCCCGTGCTGCTGTACGGTTACGGTGGATTCAACATCCCCATCACTCCCAGTTTTTCGGTGGCCAGCCAGGTGTGGATGGAGATGGGCGGGGTCAATGCGGTGGCGGTGCTGCGCGGGGGCGGGGAGTACGGCAAACCGTGGCACGAGGCCGGGCAGAAGCACAACAAGCAGAACGTGTTCGACGACTTCATCGCCTGCGCCCAGTGGTTGATCGACAACCATTACACGCGGCCCCAGCGGCTTGCGATCAGCGGCCGCAGCAACGGCGGACTGCTGGTGGGCGCGGCCATGACGCAGCGGCCCGAACTGTTTGGCGCCGCGCTGCCGGCCGTGGGCGTGATGGATATGCTCCGGTTCCACAAGTTCACGATCGGTTGGGCCTGGGTGAGCGAATACGGCAGTTCGGACGATGCCGACGATTTTCGCACGCTCAAGGCGTATTCGCCGCTGCACAACATTCGCCCCGGCGTGAAGTACCCGGCCACGCTCGTTACCACGGCCGATCACGACGACCGCGTGGTGCCGGCGCACAGCTACAAGTTCGCGGCCACGCTGCAAGCCGCTCAAAGCGGCGAAGCGCCCATCCTGATTCGGATTGAAACCAGCGCAGGGCACGGGGCCGGCACGCCTATCTCCAAGATCATCGACGAAGCGGCCGACCGACTGGCGTTCCTGGCGCAGGTGTTAAAGGTGCCCACCCCGGCAGAACCGTAATGCCCAGCCTCCCCCTCTACCCAAGCCGCGTGCCGCATGCTGGGTGGGTGATTGCATCGCCGCGCCGCTTGCGTTTTAATGCCAGTTTATTGACTGCCGCGCGGCGAGTGTCCGCTTGATTGCGAGCGGGGCCGCCGAAAGTCCGCCAATCGTGCCAGAAAACGGAAGACTTGCGGCGCCGATCGTTCGACGACTGGACATTGGCGGCGCAACAATAATCAATAACTTTGCTTTGCCAGTGACGCCGCTCCCTGGGCCGTCGCCAGTCTGCCTCCCCGATGGAACCTTCCGCAATGGAAAACGGTCGTTCGCAACCTACCGCCGTAGCCGCCCGGCTCTCGGCGATGATGTTCCTGCAGTTCTTCATCTGGGGCGCCTGGTACGTGACGCCCTACCTGTACCTGGGGAAGATCGGCTTTTTCTCCAGCGATATCGGCTGGACGTATTCCGTAGGCCCCATTGCCGGGATGATCACCCCGTTCATCTTGGGGATGGTGGCCGACCGGTTCTTCGCCACCGAGCGCATCTTGGGGGTGTTGCACATCTTGGGCGCGGGCGCCATGGCGCTGGCCGCCTACCTGATGAAGCAGCCGTATCCCGATCCCAAGACCATTAACCTGGTCTTCTTCCTGTACATGCTGACGTACTTCCCGACGCTGGCACTCACCAACAGCTTGGCGCTGCACAACATGACCAATGCGGAGAAGCAGTTCCCGCTGATCCGCGTGTTTGGCACCTTGGGCTGGATCGCGGCGGGCGGCGCCATCAGCCTGCTGAGTTGGGACGACCAGTTGCAGATGTTCTACGTTGCCGCCGGCGCAGCCGCCCTGATGGGCGTGTACAGTTTCACGCTTCCGCATACGCCGCCGCCCGCCAAGGGACAGAGTTTCTCCGCCCGCGAGGCGCTGGGAGTGGATGCGTTTGTACTGCTCAAGCAGCCGTCGTTTGCCGTCTTTATGGCCAGCTCGTTCCTGGTCTGCATTCCGCTGGCCTTCTATTACCAGTTGACCGGCCGGTACGTGGGGCAATCGGGCTTTGAGAATGTGGCCTTCACGATGAGTTTCGGACAAATGTCCGAAGTCATCTTCATGCTGGCGATGCCGCTGTTTTTTGCCCGGTTGGGCGTCAAGTGGATGCTCTGCGTGGGCATGCTGGCCTGGGTGATCCGCTATGGCCTGTTTGCCCTGGGTGCCGACGACGGCGTGGCGTGGATGATCATCGGCGGCATCTTGCTGCACGGTATCTGCTACGACTTCTTCTTCGTTACCGGCCAGATCTATACCGACAACGTGGCACCGCCCAAGATTCGCTCCCAAGCGCAGGGCATGCTCGTGCTGTTCACCTTGGGCCTGGGGATGTTCATCGGCGCCCAAATCTGCGGCCAGGTCGAGGCAATGTTTACCCCCGATCAGGCCAAGACCTATCTGGCCGACGCCGAAGAACTTGGCAAGAACTATAACACCTTGCGAGCCCGCCTGGACGGCCTCTCGGAGACGGAAAAGACCGCCACGGTCGCTGAGATGGACGCCTTAGCCACGCAAATCAACGATCTGCAGGGGAAGGCGTTTGCGATGAAGCCCAACTGGAAGAATATCTGGATGATTCCCGCCATCGGCGCGGCGGTCATCCTGGTGCTGTTCACCTTGGTCTTCCGCGACGACACACGCAAGAACGGCGACCAAATCACCGAAGGCGACGCCGCTGAAGCGGCCAGCACCGAGCCGTTGATGTAGCCAACGGTTTCGCCGCGCTGACGGCGGTGCCGGGGGGGCACGTTAGCCGGAGCTCCTGCACAGCGATCTCAAGCTGCGATCTCAAGCTGCATCGCCCCTAGGCTGCGCCGGCTTGAATGGCGGGAGGCCTAAACGCTGCCGTGATCGCCGGCTGGCTTGGCATCGCCGTCGGCAATGCGTTGGGCCGCCCGCCGCTCTCCTTGATGTGGGGGAGCCGACGATTCGGCCGCCTTCGGCGCACTGCTCGTTGTACCGATGGCGTTGACCTTGGGCGAACCGGTCGCCGCAGGAAAATCGCTGTGCATCTGGTGCGGCGGAATCACCACGCCGCAACTCACTATGTACTCGATCGCCTGCTCGACCGTCAGGTTCAGGTCGATGCACTCGCTCTTGAGCACCGTGGTCGTAAAGCCGGTCATGGGCAGCGGCGAAGTGGGGACCAACACCGCCAGGATCGGCTCGCCCGCCCGTTCGCGTATCTCCAGCAGGCTTTCACCCGTTACAAAAGCGAGCGTCCACGTATCCTTGCGCGGATACTCCACGGCCACTACCCGGGTAAACTGCAGTTCCTGCTGGCTGAACATGAAGTCGGTAACTTGCTTCACCGACGAATAAACCTTTCGTACCATCGGCACGCGGGCGATGCCGCGCTCGACATTGTGCCACATGAACCGGCCCAATCTGGCGCCCAGGAACCGCCCCACCAGGTACAGCATCAGGATAAACAGCACCAGGAAGGCGGGCACCACGTACTGCGGCTTTAAGAAGCGGATCTGTACATAGCGTTCATAAATCCCCTCGCCCGTCATCCGCTGCGCGGCCACGCGGCCATCCTGCTGCATCACCGTGTTGAATACGGGAAGCGGAACGTAGGAGTCGTCGCTCGTGCGGCGATAGGGACGGCCGTCCAGGTGCTCGACCGTCTGCTGAAGGTCGGGATCTTCGCGGACATCGGCCATCGCGTAGACCATGATCCGCCGCGTGGCCGTCTCGATCGGGTCCAGCACGTAATCGTAAACCGTGCCGAAAACCCAGAAGAAGATCACCACCGTCAGCAGCGGAGGCAGAAAAACGCCCAGCCCGCGCAGAACGGCGCTGCGAAATGTTCGGTCGTCATGGGAATTCGGTGCCGAAGCCGGCGAATCCGCAGTCATAGAGCAACCTCAAAGAAGATGAACTGCGGTTGATTATACCGTACGTTTCAGCCGAGTCGCGGGGGATGCATCGCCCCCTACCGGTGCGGTCCATCAGCCCGGGCGAGTGCTGCCACGGCCACGGCTTGCGCCCCGGCGGCCAGCAAAACCCGGGCGGCTTCGTTCACCGTGGCACCGGTGGTCACCACGTCATCCACCAGCAGCACCCTCGCCCCGTGGCAGTGGTAGCCCCGGCGTATGCGGAACGATCCGCGCACGTTCTTTTGCCGCGCCGCTCGGCCCAAGTGGTGCTGCGGTTGGGTGGCCCGGGCCCGCCGCAGCGTCGGGTAGACAGGAAGCTCTAGCCGGGCCGCAAGCCGAGCAGCGATGGGTTCGGGCGCATTGGCGCCCCGCTGGGCGCGCTGCCACCAGTGCATGGGAATGGGCACCACCAACTCCGGCTGGAATGCCGCCAGTTGCTTCCCCTGTTGTTGCCACAGCAACTCGGCCAGGGTAGCCGCCAGGTAGCCATGCTGCGGATGCTTGCAGCGGATGACGGCTTGCCGGAGGTCGCCCTGGTATGGCCCCAGGTGATAGAGCCGTTCAAAACGAAACTTCGATCGGGCGCACTCCGGGCACGGCAACATCGTTGGCTCAGAAGATGAATGGGCCATCCCAGCAGCGGTTGCATCCGCATCCGCAGCGTTTGCCGGTGCCCTAACTCTTGGCGCTGCGCTGCGGCCATTATCTGGTGGCATCACCGAGGGTGCCGGAGCCCCGCAGCGAGGACAAGGCAACGCACCGGCTTTCGGCACGAGCGCCGCAATGCAGGGGCCACAGAGGAAGACCGGCTGCTGCTGAGATTGGCCCTGGAAGAGCGCATCACGGGCCGCTATCAAATCGGCCCCGCAGAACGCGCAGCGCGGCGGCAGCAACAATTCAACCAAGGCTCGCCATGGTCCCGCCAACCATCCCGACACATGCACGGCCTGTCCCACGCGGCGCAGCGCTGCCACCGCCAATGGTGGTCGCCGCCGCGCCTTGGAGGTGCCCCGTTTCATGAGCGGTACGTCTCCGCTGGGTGCGCGAGTTAGCGAGGATCGGCCAGGTTGCCGGGGTCGTCACTCCCCCGCCCTCCCGATTCCAGGAATGCGCTCAATAGAATCTGCGCGGCCAGCATATCGCGCCGAGCTTTGCGGCGTTGGCTGGTCAGCCCCGCCTGCTCCAATAACCGTTCGGCTTCGACCGACGTATATCGTTCGTCGTAATACGTGACTTCCACGCCCGTTTCCGCAGCCAACCACTCGCCGAATCGCTTGGCCTCGCGTGATTTTTGACTTTCGCCTCCGTCCAAGTGGACCGGCAGTCCCACTACGAACAGCTTAACCTGCCGCTCCTGGGCCAGTTGCCGGAACCATTGTGCATCCTGTTCCGGCCGGCGGCGCTGATAGTTTTCCAGCGGCAGGGCGAAACGGCGTTCGGGATCGCTGATTGCAACACCGATCCGCACCGTTCCATAGTCAACCGCGGCCACGACGCCCGGCAACTCGTCCATGATATTGGTTAACCCTGTGGGAAGCCGATCGATACCCAATCCCGCGGAGGCGAAGTTTCGCGGCCTGCTGCCGGGCAGTAGGGGCAGTCCAGCCTGCGGAGCGTAAAGCCGCATTATGTCTGGCGGGACGACATCGACAAGCGATTGTCTTCTTAAAGCGATTGTCTTCTTACTGGCTGGCTTGCAGTTGCACTTTCAGTTGAAGCCGCT
>CAZEEG010000037.1:43941-47093 GCA_964511065.1 uncultured Pirellulales bacterium
AAGCGATTGTCTTCTTACTGGCTGGCTTGCAGTTGCACTTTCAGTTGAAGCCGCTCGCCGTCGCGCTCGATGGTCAAGGTGACGATATCCCCCACTTGATACTGGTCGAGCGCGGCGAGCAGATCGTTGGACGTTTGAACTTCGTGGCCGTCGATGGCCACGATGACATCGCCCAGGATGATGTCGCCGTCGCGCGTACGCCGGGTAGGCCGCAACCCGGCTTCGGCCGCGGGGCTGCCGGGCGTCACTTGCAGGATGAGCACGCCGGGCAATCCCAACTGCCGCGCGATACGATCCGGCGCCACCGCCAACGCCAACCGGGGACGAATCACCCGGCCGTGCGCGATCAGCTCAGGCACGATCCACCGCACGGTATCCACGGGAATTGCAAAACCAATGCCCGCGAATGCGCCCGACGGGCTATAGATGGCCGTGTTCACCCCGATCAACCGCCCGGCGCTGTCCAGCAGCGGGCCGCCGCTGTTGCCGGGATTGATGGCGGCATCGGTCTGGATCATGTCCTTGATGGGGCGCCCCGTGGCCGATTGGATTTCGCGCCCCAGGGCACTGATGACACCGGTGGTTAGCGTGTGGTCCAAGCCGAACGGGTTGCCGATGGCATACACGCTTAATCCCACTTCGAGGTCTTCTGACGTGCCCAGCGGTAGCGGTCGCAGTTTATCGGCCGGCGCATCGACATGCAGCACGGCCAGGTCGCTATCGGCCGCGACGCCCACTAACGTGGCCGGGTAACTGGTCTGGTCGTAGAACGTAACCTTGGCCGTGTCGGCACCACGGAGCACATGGAAGTTGGTGACGATGTGGCCTTCGTCGTCCCATACAAAACCGCTCCCGGTTCCGCGCGGGATTTCTTGCACGTTCAGGTTGAAGAAGTCGCGCTGCACCTGGTGCGTGGTAATGTGAACGACCGACGGTGCCGCCTGCCGGAACAACTCGGTGATGCTGCGTTCTTCGTCAGACAGTTCGGGACGCGGGGTGGCAGGCGGACGAATCACCGGCCGGTTGGACTGGCGGCGCGCACCGGCGGGCGGCCGCAGCGGCACGATACCCCGCCGCCCTCCCTCGGGGGCAAACTCTTTGAATGCGAGCCATCCGCCGAGCATCAACACCAGCAGGATCAGGATCCAGTTGAGTGCCACCAGTTGGCCGTACCGCGAGTCGGCTGGCATCGGCAACAATCCTTGTGGTTAAGAAGAACTTTGCTCGAAGTCCGGGCGCAGGCAGAATGTCCAGTTGACCTGCAAAGTTCGCGCCGCCTGCAGCGATGAACTCCTCACCGAAAGCAGCCTTTCTGCTGGCAGGGCCCCGGACGCATCCTGTAGGCTTGGGCAGCCGGGGGGATTCCGATACTTGCCCACTGGGAACAGGATCAGAACTCCGTTATGAGATGGGAGGGGCATTATGTCCAGTCGTTGTTGGTTCTGGTTTGCGCTAGCTGTGAGTGCCGTGATGACACACGAAGCCATCGATGCCGCTGAATTTCAAGCCCCTCAAGACCAAGGCGCATGGCGTGGATACGATCGTCCCGGCATCAATCCGCATCAAAGCCGTTCGGTGGCGCTGGCACGCAACGGCATGGTGGCTACCAGCCATCCCGATGCCGCGCTGATTGGGCTCGACATCCTGCGCCGCGGCGGCAACGCGGTCGATGCGGCAATTGCCGTCAACGCGGCCCTGGGCGTGGTGGAACCCATGAGTTGCGGCATTGGCGGCGACGTGTTCGCCATCTATTGGGACCACAAGACGAAAAAACTCTATGGGCTCAACGGCAGCGGACGCAGCCCTTACAACCTGAACCGCGACGTATTCGCGGCCCAGGGCCTGGACCGCATCCCCAGCACCGGCCCGCTCTCATGGTCCGTGCCGGGCTGCGTGCAGGGCTGGGAAGATATCCGCGGCCGCTTTGGCACGCTGCCGCTGGCTGAACTCTTGGAACCTTCCATCCGCCTGGCCGACGAGGGGTTCCCCGTTACGGAAGTGATTGCCGCCTACTGGCGGTCTGCCGAGGCCGCCTTGAGCCAGCATTCCGACGCGGCGCGGACCTTCCTGCCCGGCGGCAGGGCCCCGCGTGAAGGCGAAGTTTTTCGCAACCCAGCGCTGGCGGCCACATATCGGCAGATTGCGGAAGGCGGCCCCGAGGTTTTCTATCGCGGCCCCATTGCCGAGCAGATGGTGCAGTTCAGCCAGCAGCAGGGCGGATACTTCAGCCTGCGCGACTTTGCGGATCACACCTCCCAGTGGATCGAGCCGGTTTCAACCATTTACCGCGGTTACGACGTTTGGGAATTGCCGCCCAATGGACAAGGCATCGCAGCCTTGCAGATGTTGAATATCCTGGAGCGCTACGACCTGGCCTCCATGAGGCCCGGCAGTGCCGATTACCTCCACTTGCTGGTTGAAGCCAAGAAACTGGCCTTCGCCGACCGGGCCAGGTTCTACGCCGATCCTGACGGGCAACGTCTGCCAACAGCCGAGCTCATCAGCAAGGAGTACGCCGCCGAGCGGGCCAGGCGAATCGATCTCAACAAGGCTGCCGCCGACGTAGCCGCGGGTGATCCCAAGCTCACGCATGGCGATACGGTGTATATCACGGTCGTCGATAAGGACCGCAACTGCTGTTCGTTTATTCAGAGCAATTACTACGGGTTCGGCTCCCAGATGGTGCCGGGACCACTAGGCTTTGCCCTGCAAAATCGGGGAGCGTTATTCGCCCTGGACGAGCATCATCTTAACCGCCTGGAACCTCATAAGCGGCCGTTCCATACGATCATTCCGGCCATGGTCACGCGAGACGGTAAACCTGTCTTTTGTTTTGGGGTGATGGGCGGCGATATGCAGCCGCAAGGCCACGTACAGGTGCTGGTGAACATCATCGACTTTGGCATGAACGTCCAGGCTGCTGGCGACGCCGCCCGCGTGCGGCATTTTGGTAGCGCCACCCCAACTGGCGACGAAGCAGCCGGCGTGGGCGTGGTTCAAGTCGAGTTGGGCATTTCGGAGGAGGTGTGCCAGGAACTGAGGGAGCGGGGACACGTCGTCCAGCGCGGCGGCAGCGGCTTTGGCGGCTACCAGGGCATCTGGATCGATTGGGACAACGGGGTGCTCCGCGGCGGCACCGAACCGCGAAAGGA
>CAZEEG010000038.1:0-8571 GCA_964511065.1 uncultured Pirellulales bacterium
GCTGGATAAGATGCGGCATGTCGCCCTGGTGGAAGAAGCCCACCGCGACGATGCCCCACTGGAAATTCGCCTGGAGATCGACAAGGACCAGCGGCAACTGCGCATCTGCGACAACGGCATCGGCATGACCCGTGATGAGCTGGTCGCCAACCTGGGCACCATCGCCCGCAGCGGTTCGTTGGAGTTTCTCCAGAAGCTGGCCAGCGAAGGCGGCAAGAAGGCCGATGTCTCGCTGATCGGGCAGTTTGGGGTGGGCTTCTACTCGGCCTTCATGCTGGCCGATACCGTGCAGGTCCGCACGCGCAGCTACCGGGAAGACGCCGCTTGGGAGTGGCAGTCGGAAGGCACCGGCACGTTTGCCATTACGGCAGCGGAGAAAGCCGACCGCGGCACGGAGATCATTCTGAATTTGAAGGCCGACGCCGACGAATTCCTGGAGCCGTTCCGGCTGGAATCCATCGTCCGGCGGTACTCCAGCTTTGTGCAGCACCCGATCAAGCTGGACGACAAGGTTGTTAACGACCAGAAGGCCATTTGGGTGGAACCGCCCAGCCAACTGAGCGAAGACGATTACGCGCGGTTCTACCAGCACATCTCGCATCACACCACCGAGAAGCCGCTGTGGCACTTGCACGTTTCCGTAGATAGCCCGATCCAGTTCCACGCGCTGCTGTACTGCCCCCCGACCAACGTGGAGCGGTTGGGCTTTGGCCGACTCGAGCACGGCATCAACCTGTGCGCCAAGCGGATTCTGGTGCAGAACGATTGCCGCGAAGTGCTGCCGGAGTATTTCCGCTTCCTGGTGGGGTTGGTCGACTCAGAAGACTTGCCGCTGAACGTTTCGCGCGAGTCGCTGCAAGACAACACGGTCTTTCGCAAGATCCGCTCGGCGCTCGCGGGCCAGATCATCAACAAGCTGCTCAAGATGGCTGATGACGAACCGGAAACGTATGCCGCGTTCTATGAGCAGTTCTCGCCGATGCTCAAGGAAGGCACCGCCTCCGACTTTCAGCACCGCGACAAGCTGGCGCGGCTGCTGCGCTTCCCCTCCAACCGTACCGAGGCCGGCAAACTGACATCGCTCGACGAATACGTGGACCGGATGGGCGAGCAGCAGGAGCAGATTTATTACCTGGGTGGGCCGGATGTGGAATCGATCGCCGGCAATCCCAACCTGGAAATCTTCCGCCGCGGTGACCTGGAAGTGCTGTTCTTGGCCGACCCGGTCGATGAGTTCGTGATGGCCAATCTCCAGCAGTTCGATGGTAAAGACCTGGTTTCCATCGACTCGGCCAACCTGAAACTGCCCGAGGGTCTGGAAGCCGCCGAAGATGTCTCGCCGGAGGAAACTTCGGCGACCGATTCCAGCGGCCTGGCTCGCGTACTGGCCCTGTTCCGCGAGGCACTGGGCGACCGCGTGTCCGACGTGCGCGAGTCCAAGCGGTTAACCGATAGCCCCGTATGCCTGGTCAATGTCGAGGGCGGCATGAGCATGCAGATGCAGAAACTGCTCAAGATGGCCGACAAGGACTTTCAACTCGGCAAGCGGGTACTGGAGGTGAACCCCAGGGCCCGGTTGATCCAGCAGCTAACCAAGCTGAGTCACAATCCGGACCACGAGCGCTTCATCAAGCAGTGCGCCGAGCAACTGTTCGACAATGCTCAGATCCTGGACGGCATCTTCCCCGACCCGCACTCGCTGGTGCAGCGGATGCAGCAGTTTGTGGAAGAAGCGGCCGGCAAGCGCTCGCCGATCATCACGTAGGCGAATGCGGGCAGGCGCCCCTTCATCGCGAATTCACCGCGCGAACCATGCGCGCAGAGGGATGCTGCGCCGCGGATCACTCCGACTCGGGCTGGGCCTCGTCGAGCCGCTGTTGCACCCATTTCAGGTCGGGATGCTTGGGGATGTGCCGGGCCACTTCCTTAAACAGCACCATAGCTTCATCGACGCGGCCGGCAGCCTCATAGTTCACCCCCAGGTTGGCGATTGAAATCAGGGTGTCCCGGTGCTCGCGCCCCAGGATCGCGGTCCTCCGCCGGAGTGTTTCTTCAAAGAGCGGAATAGACCGGTCGAGTTGTTTCAGCGACCAATAGCAATTGCCCAGGCTGTTCATGCTCCTGAGCGTTTCGGGATGGTCTTCGCCCAGCCTGGCTTTGCGCAGCGCGTACACTTTCTCGTACAACGGCAGCGCCTGCTCGAACTGCTGGGCAAAACGGTAACCCGCGGCCAGGTTGTGCATCCTGGACAACGTTTCAGGGTGTTCTTCGCCCAGCCTGGCTTTGGTCAGCGCAAAAGCGCGTTTGTACAGCGACAGGGCCTGATCCGTTTGTCCTGTTCTCCGATAGGCATAGGCCAGATTGCTCATGTAAGTCAACGTTTGAGGATGGCCTTCGCCCAGTTTTGCCGTCAATACATCAAAGGTCTGTTTCCAAAGCGATAGCGCCTTGTCCATTTGCCTGGCTTCATCGTAAGCGTGGGCCAGGCCAATTATGCTGAGCAACGTATGGTGGTGGCTGTCCCCTAGTTTGACTTTCCGCAACGCGACCGTCTTTTCAAAGAGTGGCAGGGCCTTGTCAAGCTGTCCAGCCGAACTGTATCCGCTGGCCAGGTTGTGCATACCGGTCAGCGTCAGGGGATGATCCTCGCCCAGACTGGCCTTGGTCAATGCGAGCGTCTGTTCGTACAGCGGCAGCGCTTTATCGAGCTGTTCCGTCTGATGGTAGAGATGGCTCAGGTTATTCATGGTGGTCAGGGTTTGAGGATGGTCCTCACCCAGTTTCGCCTTCATCAGCGCAAGCGTCCGCTCCATGAGTGCCTGCGCTTCTTCCGATCGACCCACGGATAGATAGACGCCGGCAACTCCGCTCATGCAAATCAGCGCTTGGGGATGATGCTCACCAAGCCTCGCCTGGATCAGCGCGAGCGCCTGTTCATACAGCGGCAGGGATTTATCAAGCTGACCGGCGGATTTGTATGCCGAGGCCAGGTTTTCCATCACGATGAGGGTGAAAGGATGGTCTTCGCCGAGGGCAGACTGACTCAGCGCAAACGTCTGTTCATACAGGGCCAGGGCCTTATCGCGCTGACCGGCCGAACTGTACGCCACGGCCAGGCTGTTCATACTTTCCAGCGTTCGCCGATGCTCCGGTCCCAGGTGCTCCTGCCGAAGTGCAATCGCCCGCTGAAAGAACGGGATTGCCTTGGCGGCGTCGCCATTGGCCCGATAGCTGACACCGATGATCTGGCACAGCCGGGCTTCGGTTTCCGGTGCCAGGTCGGTCCGCTGGCGCAGCTTGTCGGCGGCCCGATCAAGCAGTTCGCGGAGCGTGGTGTCCCGCGTCAAGAGTTCGTCATGGTCCTGCCCTCCAAGCCTCAACTGCCCTTCGACGCTGGTGAGTGCCAGCAAGTCCTTCTCGACAAAATCGGCCACGGCTTCCGCATACTGCCGCTGCCGAGTTTCGTTCTCCAGGGCCTCTTGCCTGGCCGCGGTCTCGGCCTGGGCCAACCTGGCTGCTTCGTCGGCACGCCGCTTCTCAGCCAGGGCTTCGTTGGCCTTGGCGTCCGCGCGAGCCTTCTCCTGCTGCGCGACCTCCGCGGCCATCCGCGCTTCCTTCGCCCGGATATTGGCGGCGTGGGCGAAGTAACTCGAAACGCCAATCCCCGCCAGCAACACCACCATCACCGCGCCAGCCAGGCTGGCAACTGCCCGGTTGCGCCGGCACCATCGCCAGGCGCGCGCGAACGGCCCGATGGGCCGAGCGTGGATCGGTTCTCCGCGCAGATAGCGGCCTAGCTCCTCCGCCAATTCATCCGCCGTGGCATAACGGCCACCAGGATCCTTGCTGAGGCACTTCAGACAGATGGTTTCCAGGTCTTGTGGCGTTTGAGGGGTAAGCTGCCGCGGGGCAATCGGTTCGTGCTCCAGCAGCAGGCGTAACGTGTCCAGCGGCGTAGCGGCCTTGAACGGTGGGCGCCCCGTCAGCATGCAGTAAAGAATGGCCCCCAGGGAGTAGATGTCGGAGCGGGGACCAATCCGGGCCGGATCGCCCTGCGCCTGCTCCGGTGGCATGTAACTGGGGGTCCCCATCACCATGCCGGTGTGGGTGAGGTCGCTTTCGGCTTGCAGGTTTTTCGCCAGACCAAAGTCGGCCACCTTGGGTTGCCCTGCCTCGTCCAGCAACACGTTGGCTGGCTTGAGGTCGCGGTGGATCACACCCTGGCTGTGTGCATATGCAATGGCCTCCGCAATCCGCTTCAGCAGATCGGCTGCTTCGCGGGCAGGTAAAGGTGTCCCGGAAATCCGCTTCTCCAGGCTTTCCCCTTCGACAAAGGCCATTGAGTAGAAATGGCGCCCCTGGTGGTTGCCGACTTCATAAATCGGCACGATGCCCGGGTGGTCCAACCTGGCTGCGGCCTCGGCCTCGGTGTAGAACCGCCTGACATCGTGGTCGTCGGCCAGTTGCCCCGCCTTGATCATCTTCAGGGCCACCAACCGGTTGAGCTTCACCTGGCGGGCCTTGTAAACAATGCCCATCCCACCGCTGGCAATCTCCTCGATCAATTCATAGTCATCGAAGGGAATGCCCGAGGCCGTTTGCGGGTGATGCTCCGCAGCCGCCGCCATGGGCCGATGATGCCACGAGGTTAGCTCACCATCTGCCGAAAACCGGACTTGCGTCGACGGCTGATCGGGTACCGCCCGGCTGTCCCAGCCTGAATCCGGCAGCGTATCCGAGGGCCTGGCGGCAGGTGGCGACGCTGTATCGCTCTTGTGCGACAGGCCGTCGGTGTTCATCCCGGGCATTTCACGCTGCGCATGGTAGACCTCGCGGCAACTTGCGCAGGTGTCCAGATGTTTGGCAATGGACGCGGATGGCTCACCGGTGAGCTTACCGGCGACGAAGGCCGCAATGGACGCCGGATCAGGATGTAAAGATTCCACGGACTCTCTGTCTGCCATGGTTGAGCCCCTCCCCCAAGCAGCGAGCAGGAAGATGGAAGGCCGATGGCGATTCGCTCCCCCCGGTAAGAACGGGTGCAGCCCGTATGATGACCGGATGTCACGCCGCTATGCAAGGAATTTGGCGTGGCCTTGGCTTATGGAAGCGACGCCCAAAACACCTCAAGCCAGCCGCGGCCCGCTGCCGATATCAGTACTGTCGCCGGCACATCAAGCCGAGGCGACGGCTGAAGAGACTGGAGCCAGATGGCCAGGCAACCGGCTGCAACCCGGTCAAAGTGGGTTCGATTCCCACCGGTCTCTCTTGGTTGATTGGTACGATTTCAGCACATTTGCGCCGGCCGGGGACGATCGAGTTTCCCGGCCGGCGTGTGTTTGCGCGCCCGCCGGAATGGCTTGCCCTCGCGCTTTTGCAGCCAGTTACCCCCATTGTCGGCCGGTCCTAAATGACTATCATTTGCAGGAACAATCCTTTTTCGATTTGTTCCGGCGGGGCCGATGGACCCAATTGTACTGCTGCTGCTCTACTGTCTGGCCATTGTCAGCGGCTCGCTGCTGGGTGGTTGGATCCCTTCGCTGATCCGGCTCACGCATCGCCGACTTCAGTTCTTGATTAGCTTTGTGGCCGGGCTGATGCTGGGGGTGAGCGTGCTGCACCTGCTCCCCCATTCCTGGTTCTACACCCGTAGCATCGATCAAAGCGTGCTGTGGATGTTGGGCGGCCTATTGGGCATGTTCTTTCTGCTCAGGGCGTTCCACTTTCATCACCACGGGCCAATCGAAGGGCCGCTGATTCCTTCGCTCGATTGCGAACATCCGCACGACCACGCACATCGTCATGGCCATGCGCACCGCCAGGAGCACGAACAAGGTCATCATCATCACCACCATCAACACAGCCTGCAACACGGTCCCGGCCGGACACCAGGCACGGCCATCCCGCCATTTGGGCCCGGTGCCCGGCATTCCTTGGGCTGGATCGGAGTCGCCGCCGGTTTGAGCCTGCACACCGCGATCGACGGCATTGCCCTGGCGGCCAGCGTGCGTGCCGAGTCCCTGGGACATTCCGGGTACCTGCTGTTTGGGCTGGCAACGTTCCTGGTCATTTTGCTGCACAAGCCGCTGGACGCTCTCTCCATCACCACGTTGATGGCGGCGGGAGGCTGGTCGTTCCGGGCACGGCAGATGGTCAATCTGGGCTTTGCGATGATGTGCCCTCTAGGGGCCGTGCTGTTTTACCTGGGCGTGGGGGCCGACCAGGACGAAGTGATCGGCTGTGCCCTGGCCCTCGCCGCTGGCAGCTTTCTCTGTATTTCGCTGGGCGACCTGCTGCCAGAGGTCGAGTTCCACGCGCACGATCGGCTGGCACTTTCGTTGATGCTGCTGCTGGGGGTGGTCGCCGCGTTTGGCATCGGGCAACTCGAACACGGCATGCACGATCATCATCATCATCATCATCACCACCATGACCATGGGCCGCTGGAATACGAAATCGACGGTCACGTCATCCCGGCCGACCCGGACCCGCATTCGGACGATCATCTCCTCGATCTCACGCCTTAGCTCTGGTGGTGCCGGGGACGGGGATCGTGAGGCCCCCAGGTAGGGCGCCTCCCCCCAAAATTTGTGGAAATCGTGCGGTACCTGTTTGCCGGAGCCGGGGTTTACATCTGTTGATGGAGGCGGAGCCTGCCCCCCGGATATTGCATTTCTGAGCGAAGCGATCGCCTCCCTGCCCTGCTAAGGTCTTGCGGTTACAACAGTTAGGTCGCCGCCTGTTTTGTTGGCAGGCGATTGGCCGCCAAGTCAGCCGTGCGCGGCGGGGCATTGTTCAAGGCAGCAACCGCCCGCCGTAGGAGGTTCGCCATGCGACAGGTGCATGTTTATCGGACTTGTGGGGGCTGGAACCGGTCTTGGCGTGCGGCGGCGTATGCGGTTTGGGCCGCCCTGGTGGCGATTCCCGGGGCGCTTTATGCAGAGGCCCCTTCGCCGCAGGAAGTAGCGGCCGAAATCGACCGCAGTCTTAACGCGGAGCTGCAGCTTGCCGGTGCGGCGTTTGAGCCTGCGCCGCGATGCGACGACGCCACCTTCCTCCACCGGGCCATGTTCGATCTGCTGGGCCGTCAACCGACGGCCAATGAGATCACCCAGTTCGCGCTCGATCCGGCCCCAGACAAGCGGCAGCGATTGGTTCAGCGGTTGCTGGCCGATGAGAACTTTGGCCGGAACTGGGCCCGGTACTGGCGCGATGCCATTCTCTACCGCCGTATCGACCCCAGGGCACTGATCGTATCGCAGCCCCTGGAGAGCTACCTGGCAGAGCAGTTCAACCAGAACACGTCGTGGAAGTCGATTGCGGCACAGATGATTACCGCCACCGGCGATGTCCGCGAATCGGGGGCTACAGGGCTGATCATGGCCCAAGACGGCAGAGCCGAAGAAACGGCCGCCGAGGTTGCTCGGCTATTCCTTGGCATCCAGATTCAATGCGCCCAGTGCCACGACCACCCCACGGACCGCTGGAAACGGGAACAGTTTCACGAACTGGCAGCGTTTTTCCCGAGGGTACTTGTGCGGACGGTCAGCGATGGCGAGCGGCGAACGCTGGAGATCGTCTCCACCGACACGGTTGGGCCGGCGGTCGGCCGCCGGGGCGGTCGGGAACATTACATGCCCAACCTGGATAATCCCTCGGCTCGCGGCCGGTTGATGACACCCAAGTTCTTTGTCACCGGCGAGCCGCTGGAGATGAACCGCAGCGATCGATACCGCCGCGCCATGCTGGCCCAATGGATCACCTCCAGCGACAATCCTTGGTTTGCCAAGGCTCTGGTGAATCGGGTTTGGTCGGAACTGGTGGGCGAGGGCTTTGTGGAACCGGTGGACGACTTGGGGCCCGATCGCCAGAGCGTCGCGCCGGCCACGTTCGACCTGCTGGCCAGGCAATTCGAGGTCAGTGGGTACGACATCAAGTGGCTTTTTGCCACGGTCATGGCGACCGAGACCTACCACCGCGAAAGCCGCAACCGCCGCACCGCCGACGGGGCCCCGTTTGCCGCCAACTGCGCGCAGCGGTTGCGCGGCGACCAGTTGTTCACCGCCCTGACGGACGCCCTGGGCATGGCTGAAGAACCCACCGCCGCGCCGCGGCGGCCAGGTTTCTTCGGCGGTGGCGGCATGCGGGCGGCATTCAATCAGGCGTTTGGTTTTGATCCGAGTGCGTCCAAGGTGGACATCACCGGTTCCATTCCGCAGGCCCTGTTCATGATGAATTCGCCCGTCGTGGCGTCAGCCATTCAGGCCCGGGGCAATACGGCCCTCGCGCGGTTGCTGGCCGAGGTGGACGACGACGAAGAAGCCGTGGTCGAACTGTACCTGCGGTGCCTGGCCCGGCAACCGACCGACGACGAATTAGCCACCTGCCTGGAGCACGTGCGCGAGGCGGGCAACCGTGGCGAGGCGTTTGAAGATTTGCTGTGGGCCCTGATCAACTCGACGGAATTTTTGTATCGCAGGTAGAACGCCCGGCTCGTTGCCACCATGAGGGGACACCGTGAGGGGACACCATGCGGCGGCGCACTGCGGGTGGAAGCGGGCCAAGTGTTCG
>CAZEEG010000038.1:8671-10240 GCA_964511065.1 uncultured Pirellulales bacterium
GTGTTCGGCATCGTGTTCGGCATCGATTTCACCCAGGGATCAATTTTGATGCGAGAGGGCGGCGAGCCTCGGCTTCCTTGCCTGGCTCCATTCCGCCGCGCGCCTAACAGGAGTGCATCGCGATGAACCTCCAGCACCACGTTCATGTAGACGTGCATCGGGGGCACGTTGTCCACCGCCGCCACTTCTTGCAGGTTGCCGGCTTGGGAGCATTGTCCGCTGGGCTCTGCGGGTGGGCGCCGGTTGTGCAGGCACAGGCAGCGGAACTGCGCCGCCGCGGCATGGCCTGCATCCTGCTATGGATGCAGGGCGGTCCCAGCCAGTTTGAAACCTTCAGCCCCAAACCGGGGCACGAAAACGGCGGTGAAACCCGGGCCATCGCTACCAGCGTGCCCGGCCTGGAGTTTTCAGAGAACTTGCCGCACCTGGCCAAGGTGGCCGATCACCTGGCGGTCATTCGCTCCATGACCAGTCGCGAGGGCAGTCATCCCCGGGCGACTTCGTACCTGCACACCGGCTACCTGCCGACGGCCAGCGTTCGCTATCCGGCCTTGGGGGCGATCCTGGCACGCGAGATTCCCGACCCTGAATGCGAATTGCCTGCCTTTGTGAAGGTTGGTGCCACGCGGGGCCTGGTGGACGACGGCGCCGGATTCCTCGGCGCGGCGTTCGATCCGTTCGTCGTCTCGCAAGCCGGCCGCGTCCCCAACAACTCGCAACCGACCACCCCCGCGGACCGGTATCGCCGCCGGTTGGGTTTGCTGGGCCGTCTCGAAGGCAATTTCGGCAACCAGGTTCCCCAGGCCGTGGAAGACCATCGGGCCTTGTACGACCAGACAGCCCGGATGGTCCTCAGCCCTCAAATGCAGGCCTTCAACCTGCAAGAGGAACCCGCAAACGTGCGCAGCGCTTACGGCGGCGGCAACTTTGCTTCCGGTTGCCTGCTGGCGCGGCGGTTGGTGGAGCGCGGTGTGACGTTTGTGGAAGTGCAGTCCAGCGGTTGGGATACCCACGACAACAACTTCCAGCGCTCCCGGCAATTGTCCTCACAGATCGACCAGCCCATGGCCCAACTGCTTACGGATCTGAATGCGCGGGGCCTGCTCGAACGGACGCTGGTGATATGGATGGGCGAGTTTGGGCGTACTCCGCGCATCAATCCCCGCAGCGGCCGCGACCATTACCCCCGCGCCTTCACCGTCGCCCTGGCGGGGGCCGGCATCCGAGGTGGGCAGGCGCTGGGACAGACCGACAACAGCGGCGCCTCGGTCACCGAGCGGCCCGTCCAGGTGCCCGACTTGTTCCAGACCATTTGCCACGCCTTGAAGGTGGACGCCAACAAGGAAAACATGAGTTCCATCGGCCGCCCGATCCGCATCGTCGATGGCGGCCAGCCCGTGATGGAACTGTTCGGCTAAGCGCCGGCGGCGTCGCCGAGAGCGGGTGCGAGCCTCTCTGGCTTGAGATCCTTCTGCACCGGCCCGGGCTTTACTGGGTCGCCAGCAAGGCGCTTGCCCAGCATCGCGGCGCGATGCCGGCCTGCCAGGCTGGGCTCATCGCGTGCTGACC
>CAZEEG010000038.1:10340-46711 GCA_964511065.1 uncultured Pirellulales bacterium
GCTGGGCTCATCGCGTGCTGACCAATGTGGCAGCGGCGCTTTTGAACTCCCGCCTCCGCCCCCTTTTCTGGCGGATAGGCCGTGGTACACTACCAGATTCCGCCGGGTAGCGCCGGCCGCAACTGCGGTTGGTGCTGCTTGCGCTGCCTGCCGTTGGCTCTGCTTTCCCCGTTCATTCTGATTGCCGTCTGGTGCCGCCGTGATCATCGTGCTCAAGTCGGATGTGACCGAAAAACAAGTCGAACACGTGATCGAGCGGTTGACCAGCCTGGGCTTTCAAGCGCACCTCAGCCGCGGCACGTATCGCACGATCATTGGCGTGATTGGCGACGAGGCCCAGCTTCAGGCGACGCCGCTGGCGGCCATTCCCGGCGTGGCCGAGGTGGTGCCAATTCTTCCGCCCTACAAGCTGTCCAGCGCCGAGGCCCATCCCGAGCCCAGCGTGGTTGACGTGGCCGGCGTGAAGATCGGCGGCAAATACGTGGGCCTGATTGCTGGCCCTTGTGCCGTGGAAAGCTTGGAGCAGATGGACACCATCGCCGCGGCGGTGCGGCAAGCCGGGGCCAACATTCTGCGGGGCGGCGCCTACAAGCCTCGCACCAGCCCCTATGCCTTCCAGGGCCTGGGCGAAGATGGCCTGAAGATTCTCCGCGAAGTGGGCGATAAGCACGGCATGCCGGTCGTGACGGAGGTGATGGACCCCCGCCGTGTCGAGATCGTCGCAAAGTATGCGGACATGCTCCAGATTGGAGCCCGCAATATGCAGAACTTTTCGCTCCTCACCGAGGTGGGGCAGACCCGCAAGCCGGTCCTGCTCAAGCGCGGCATGAGCGCCACCATCCAAGACCTGCTGATGAGCGCCGAATACGTGCTTTCGCAGGGTAATTCCCAAGTGGTGCTGTGCGAACGCGGCGTGAAAGGCTTTGACGATGCCACCCGCAACCTGTACGACGTGGCCGCCGTGCCGGCGGTTCGTGCCCGCAGCCATCTGCCGATCATCGTCGATCCCAGCCATGCCACGGGGCGGCCGAACTTGATTCCGCCGTGTGCCTTGGCCGGATTGGCCGCCGGAGCCGATGGTGTCCATATCGAGGTTCACCACTGCCCGGAAAAAGCCCTGTCTGACGGGGCCCAGGCCTTGCTTCCCGAACAATACGCCGAACTGGCCGACCAGATGCGCAAGCTGGCCGCCCTCTTTGGCAAAGCGATCTCTAACCCGTCCGAAACCGCATGAGAAAACCATTCATCGCCGGCAATTGGAAAATGAACACGACGCGCGACCAGGCCGTGGCGTTGGCCCAGGCGGTCGCCAGGCAGGTGGAAAACGCGGCGGCGAAGGTGGACGTGGCCGTTTGCCCGCCCTTTGTGTACCTGGAAGCCGTGGCTGGAGCCCTGGCCGGTTCGGCCGTTGGGCTGGGCGCGCAAAACGCTTATCCCAAGGATTCGGGAGCCTATACCGGCGAAGTGAGCATGGGCATGCTTCGCGACATTGGCTGCCAATACGTGATCCTGGGGCACAGCGAGCGGCGGCAGTTGCTGGGCGAATCCGACGCATTCATCTTCGAAAAAGTCCAGGCCGCCCTGAACGCCGGGTTGATTCCCATTGTGTGTGTGGGCGAAGTGCTGGAAGACCGCGAGGCGGGCCGCACCCACGACGTGATCCGCAAGCAATTCGAAGGCTCGCTGGCGGGACTTTCTGCCGAAAACATGGCCCAGGTGGTGATCGCCTACGAACCGGTTTGGGCGATCGGCACCGGTAAAGTGGCCTCGCCCGAACAGGCCGAGGAGGTCCATCTCGACCTTCGCAAGATGTTGGCAGAACGCTACAATACCGAAATTGCCGAGCAGGTTCGGATCCAGTACGGCGGTAGCGTCAAGCCCGACAACGCGGCCCAATTGCTATCGCAACCCAACATCGATGGAGCGTTGGTGGGAGGAGCCAGCCTGAAGGCTGAAGATTTTGCGGCCATCGTGGCTGCCGCCCAGTAGGTACCTGTACAGCCCCGCCGTGCTGCCAGCGCCCGCGGGGCGGAGCGCGTGCCGCTGAAGGATCGCAATCAACAAACCTAATTGCGGCAGTGATTTACGATGCCCGGCCGCTTGCTCATCCGGCCGCGTACCGCACCCACTGCCATTTCACCGCCGCGAGCGATCGTCGGCGTGCGTGAGGGAAAACCATGTTGACTTTGTTGATGACATTACTGGTGCTGGTAAGCCTCTTTCTGATCGTCCTGGTCCTCATTCAAAAAGGCCGGGGCGGCGGCCTGGCAGGCGCCCTGGGCGGAATGGGCGGTCAGAGCGCTTTTGGTGCCAAGGCCGGCGACGTGTTTACCCGCGTGACCATCATCGTGGCCACGATCTGGATTCTGCTGGCGATCATCACTTTCAGTTACGCTACCCGAATGGGTTCGGGGTTGATCCGCACCAACCTCCCGGCCTCCAGCGGCACGGGTACGCCGGGCGCTGCCGGCACGGCGACACCTGGCACAGCGGCGCCCGGAACGGGCGGCCTCTCGCCGGCCGCGCCCTCTGGCGAAGCGGTGACGCCTTCGGCGGAACCGGCGGCGCCTTCGGGCCAGCTTACCCCGGAAGCGCCGGCCAACGCCGAGGCACCCGCCAACGACAACTAGCCGGCGGGGGGGCATTGAGCGAATAGACTTTTCGGGCAGGTTGGGCTCCCAGGCCGAATCGGCCTCGACGATGGCACTGCTTGCATTGGGAACTGCGGCAGGGCCGCCCGCGGATCAACAACCCGGCCCGATGCTCAAGACGTGTGGAGGTACGCGGCATACCCCGAAAAGTCTCCAGGCGCAGCAAGCAAGAAGCTCTGTTCGCGGTGCGGATTTCATCCGCCGCAGGCCCAGCGGGCCAACCGCACATTGCAGGAACGACGAATCACAAGGAAGCAGACGCATGCCGGGCGTCTGCTTCGGCCTTTAGTCCCACCCACTAAGTGGAGTAAACGACTTTGCTGCTCAGCATGACGGGCTATGGTGATGCCCACCACCAGGAGCAGGAAACGGCGATCGGTGTCGAGATACGGACGGTCAACAACCGGTATTTCAAGCTGGTGCTGCGCGCCAGCGAAGGGCTGGGGCCGCTGGAAAATGAGATCGAAAGCGTCGTCCGCCAGCACGTAAAACGGGGCACCGTTCAGATCAATCTGCATGTGCTGCGGCAGCCCACGCCAGAAGACTTCCGCATCAACAGCCTCGCCCTGGAAAGTTACCGGCAGCAGCTTCTGGAGCTGTGCGCGCAATGGGGTGTGCAGCGTGAGGTGACTCCCCAAGAACTGCTCGATCTGCCGGGTGTGGTCGAGGAAGATCACAGGGAGGCGCTCAATCCGGCCGAAGTTTGGCCCCAGATTGAGCCGGTGATTCTCCAGGCACTCGAGAAGCTCCAGCGGATGCGGCAGACCGAGGGCGATGCCATGGCCGCCAGTCTCCGCGAAAACTGCGAAACCATCGCCGGGCACCTTTCGCACATCGAAGCGCGCGCCCCGCTCGTGGCCGAAGGATACCGCGGCCGGCTGGAAGAACGGCTGCGCAAGATCACTGCCGAGCACGGTGTTGCCGTGGAGCCGCCCGACATCCTGCGCGAAGTCAGCCTGTTCGCCGAGCGCACCGATATTTCCGAGGAAACCGTCCGCCTGCGGAGCCACCTCGACCAGTTCCTTAAGACGGTGGCCATGGCCGAAAGTTCGGGCCGCAAGCTCGATTTTCTCACGCAAGAAATGTTTCGCGAAACCAACACCATCGGCGCCAAGGCGAACGATGTCGAAATCGCCCAGCGGGTGATCGAGATCAAGTCGGCTATTGAGAAGATGCGCGAGATGGTGCAGAACGTGGAGTAGCCTTTTTCACTGAGCGAGCCGGCAGCGGATGCCCCCCGGTCGCCCCCCAGGGGGGCGCAGGTTGCCAACGATGTAGCCCGCATTGATGGTCGGGCCGCGGTTGTCCGGTTGCCGAACGGTCGGGGCCGTAAAACGTCCGCTTTTCCGCAGTTTGCGGCATTTCGGCGGACCGGCGTGAAATGAAGCGGACATTCGCTGCGCAGACGTCCATTCAAGCCACCAGTTCCTGAACTACCCGCCACAACAGGTGCCTATGCTGATTGTGATCTCCGGACCCTCAGGCACCGGCAAGACCACCGTCGTCAAGCGGTTGCTCGAAGCGGAGCCGCAGCGGCTGGTGCTGGCCGTTTCGGCCACCACGCGCCCCCAGCGGCCGGGCGAAATCGCCGGCAAGAGCTACCACTACATGTCGCTGGAAGAATTCGAGCGGCGGCGGGAGGCGGGCGAGTTTCTGGAATGCGCGGAAGTTTACCCGGGCCAATGGTACGGGACCCTGCGAAGCGAGGTGGCCCCTAGTCTATCGCAGGGCAAATCGGTTATTTTGGAGATTGACGTCCAAGGCACTCGCGCCGTACTCATCCATTATCCCGACGCCTTAACCATCTTCATCGAGCCTCCCTCGTTGGAGGAACTCGAACAGCGGCTTCGGGCTCGCCGTACTGAATCCGAAGCGGCGATCCAGCGGCGGCTGGAAACCGCCCGCTACGAATTATCGCAGGCGTCGTGGTATCGCCATCGGATCGTCAATTGCGATGTGGAACGCACGGCCGAGCAGATTGTGGATATCCTTCGCAAATGCTGGTCCGCTGACTCGGCATAGCGGCAGGCAAGTTTGGTTGTTTCTCACTTGAGGCGATCGTAGCGACCATGATCGACGCATTGAAAGAAGAAGAAATCGTCAACAAGGTGGGCGGCCGGTTCAAGCTCTCCACGCTGATCCAAAAGCGGATGGTGCAGCTCAAGAGCGGGGCCCGTCCCCTGGTTGAGATCGATTCCAACGACACGATGGAGATCGTGGTTCAGGAAATCCTCCAGGACAAAATTTACCTCGATTCCAGCAACAACGTGGAAACGACCTCCGGTGCCGGCGAATCGGGCGGTCCTCCCGAGTTCGACCTCAACAAGCTGTAAGGTGCACACCGGACGCAGCGGTAGCCGGGCCGCAACCTGTTAACGGCCCATTTTGCCTGGCCCGTCCAACAGGCTGCGAGCGCTGCGCTGGTGCCGCGGCGGCAGAACCATTCCTCCCCGGCCGGAGAAATCCGGCCGGGTTTCTGGTTTCCACTCCCGGGCCAGGCCGGTTGCGGCCTTGGCTCGTCGGCTTTTCTCACGGCGACTTTTTCTCACGGCGGCGGTGGCGATGCGCGATCGTGAAATACTGCTGGGCGTCACCGGGGGCGTGGCCGCATACAAGACCGCCGCACTGGCCAGCGCGCTCGTTCAGCGGGGCGCCAAAGTGACCGCCGTGCTCACGCCGGCCGCCCAGCGATTCATCGGCGCCGCCACCTTTGCTGCCCTGACCGGCCGCCCGGTCGCCACCGATCTGTTCGACCCGGCCGAACCGCTGGGCGCTCATATCACGCTTGCGCGGCGGGCCGAGTTGCTTTGCGTGGCGCCGGCCAGCGCCGACTTCATGGCCAAGATCGCCCACGGCCATGCCGACGACCTGCTCTCCACGCTTTACCTTTCGTTTCGCGGCCCGGTGCTGTTGGCCCCGGCCATGAACTGCGAAATGTGGGAGAAACCTTCGGTGCAGCGGAACGTGGCTCAACTGCGCGACGACGGTTGCCGGTTTGTCGGCCCGGAGTCCGGGTGGCTCAGTTGCCGCGAGGTAGGCGCCGGCCGCATGTCCGCGCCGGAGACGATCCTGGCGGCCCTGGATGACCTGTGCGCGGAGTTCCCTCCGCAGGTGTGACCCCCCCGCCGCTGGCGATGGTTTTCCCGCCTGTGATGGCTTTCCCTTCGGCTTGGCCGGCTTGATGTTTACCACCTGCTGCGGCGGGGACATGCGGGCAGGTGGCGATGGATGGCTCCTGCCCGATGTTCCGGCTTTGTGCAGTGCGCCATCGGCAGCCAAAACGGTGCTTCTCTTCGCCGCCGGTGCCGATACTTTGCTGTGCGCAGGAGGCGCGTTGTGACCGACGGAGCGGGGATTGGCGTCCCTAGTTCACAGCAATCTGCAACAAGCGACACCACGCGTACAACCGGGCCGACTGCTGCAATCCGCACCAGGCGGTCTTATCGGCACCGGGCCGGGATGCGGTTGCGGCCTGGCTTGGCGCAGATTGCCGGCAGAGAAAGCAGGCGAAGATGGCATCCAAAGAGGTTTTCCGCGTCGTCACCCGGGGCCCCAACGGTGAACTGCGTATCCGCGATTATCCGGACCAGGAACCACTGCTGAAGATGCACACCCAGATTGGCGTGGACGATTGCAGTACGGACCTCGACTTGCGCGGAAAGCCCGTCTTCCGCGGCCTGATTGGCCCCATGCCCGAGGGGCGAAACATCATCCGCTATGAATCGCCTGAGGTGTTCGAGACGCTGACCAAGGAATGGAGTGCGGTCAAGAGCACGCGGCGGCGACGCCGCCGCAGCACTTCAGACGCGGCCCCGCAGGCCGAGTCGTAATCGGCAGTTGCCGGGGGCCTGGGGGCTCATTCCTTGAGCAGCACGGTACGCGAAGTATGCGCGCCGCGGACCTCAAGTTGTACCCCCGTTTCCAACGATGCCTGTTCCATGTAACGGCGGAACTGTTCGTCGCTGGCAACCGTCTGGCCGTTCACGCTCAGGATCAGCTCGCCCGATTCCAGGCCGCAGCGGTCGGCCACGGAACCGGCCTGCACCTGGCGAATGTAAACGCCGCTAAGCCCGTGGTAACCGTTGTCGCGCGCGATCACGGGGCTGAGCGTCGCCGTTTCGAGTCCCAGATCAGAGGTATAGAAGGGCCAGATGATTGGCACCAGGACGATGGTTGTTGTCCACAGCAGCAGATTGAGTGGTGCGCCCACGCGGAGGAAGTCGCTGAAGCGATATCCGCCCGGCCCATATACCATCATATTGGTCTGGTAGCCAATAGGGCTCATAAATGCGGCCGATGCGGCCAACGCGATGACCATGATAAAAGGTCTGGGGCTGGCGTGAAAAAGCCTGGCCGTTTCCACGGCGAACGGAAACATCAGCACAGCCGCGGCGTTGTTGGTTACCATTTCGGTGACGATCGACGTCATCAGGTACATCCCCGCCAACGCCGCGATGATCCCTAGCGGTTCGAGCAACTCGAAGGTCATCCCGGCGATTCCCCGGGCGGCCCCGGAGGTTTGCAGCGCCGCTCCCACGGCAAACGCCGCGCCGATGGTCACCAGCACCTGCCATTCCACGCTCTGCCGTGCCTCGCCCTGCGAGATGCAACCAACGGCTACCATTGCCACGGCCACCAAGGTCGCTGCTACCTCAATCGGCACGAGCCCTGTGGTCATCAGGACGACCAGGATCACAAACAGGATGATCGCCAGCCATGCCCGGTCGTTCCGCAGCGGGCGGTATTCCTGCACGTCGCTGACCAGGTAGAAGGCCGGGTCGTTGCGGTGGGCCCGCTGAAAGTGCGGCTTGGCCTGGAGGAGTAGCGTATCGCCGGGTTGCAGCCGGATGTCGCCCACCTTTTGGGCCACGCGGCTTCCGCTGCGGTGAACAGCCACGACGGCGGCCCCGTAGGCCGCGCGGAAATCGGCCTCGCGGACGGTTTGCCCAATCAGCGGCGAACTGCCCGATATCACGGCTTCGCACAACCGTCGCCGCCGCTGCTGCCGCGGTGAGACTTCGTACGCCGGGTCGGCCGCGGGCACCAGGCCCGGAATCCGCTCCAACTCCACGATACTGCTCACCACGCCGGTGAACACCAGGCGGTCGTGGGCATGGATCACGTCGTCGGGGGCAACCGGCGCAATCAGCGTGCCGTCGCGGTCGATCTCAATCAAGAACAGGCCGGGCAGGTGTCGCAGGCCGGCCGCTTGTACGGTTTGTCCGACCATCCGGCACTCGGGCTGCACCAGCATCTCCACCAGGTACTCGCGGCGGCTTTCACCCAGTTGTTCGAGCAGGTCCTTGCGGTCGGGAAGCAGCCCTCGCCCGGCGAGCAGCAGGTATGCAGTGCCGATGATCGCGTATGGGACACCGGCCCAACCGATCTCAAACATGCCCATCCCGGCGATGCCGTTCTCGATCATCAGGCCGTTGACGACCAGGTTGGTGGAGGTGCCGATCAGGGTGCAGGTGCCGCCCAGGATGGCGAAATAAGAGAGCGGGATCAGCAGCTTGGAAGGGCTGACCTCATGACGGCGGCTCCATTCCAGTACCACCGGCAAGAACATCGCCACGATCGGCGTATTGTTCAGGAATGCAGAGAGGGGCACGGTGATGATCGCCAGGCGAATCATGGCCCCCGCTTCGCTATGCGCACGGCCCAGCACCAGGTGGCCTACCCGGTCGAGCACACCGGTTTCCCGCAATGCCGAGGCCACGATGAACAGCACGCCTACCGTGATGACGCCCGCATTGGAAAAACCACGGAAAGCCTGGTCGGGCGAAATGATTCCCAAGATGGCCAGCAAGGCCGCGGCGCCGAGGAACAGCACATCGGGCGCAGCCAAGTTGCGCAGCAAGGCCACGAACAATAAGAAGGTGATCCCCAGTGTCAGCCAGGCTTCGTAACCCATAATCGTCTCGCCGTGCCTGAGGGGGGAGCCATGGTGCTGGAGCGACCCGGGGAGCGAAAGACCGCTTCGGGAGTGGCTCAAGGTACCAGAACGAAGAAAGCCGGAAGCGCTCGGCTCCCGGCCCTTGCGGTGATTCCATGCAGCCTGCTCAGGTTCTCGTTTCAGAAGCTCCTGCAACGGTTGCGGGCCGCTACCTTCGCCGGGCCGGGAAATGGTCCGCGGCAACAACAACGCGGCCACCACGGCAATGGGCGGTGGCCCGCAGCGCATGCATGTTCGTTATTATCGGCAGCCTTTTCTCGTCCACTTCAGAGCTTGTACAGCCACTGCGAAAAACGCAAGGGGGACGACTGGTAAACAAGGGCAAAGTTTGCGGCCCCCTAAGAAGGGGCGGCCCCCATTGCGGAGCAGGTTGGGGAAAGCGTTTATGACTGCTGGCCAGTCGGTAGGGGCGAGGGCTCACCGTCGCAAATCGCTGCGCGGCCGATGTCCGCTTCCCGCGCCAAGCGGTGGGAAATGCACACGTTGTGCGGAAACATGCGAGAATCGCAATGCGGCGCCAGCCTGCGATCAAAGCGAACAGACAAGACGGCCGGCCCAGCCACGCCGCAAGTGAGAGAGGGCCGCGCGAATCCGGCCCCCTGCCCAGCGCTGTTGCTCGGCTAATCCAGCGATGGCAGGATCAGGTCGGCGTGCCAGTAGCGGCGCAATTCCGTCACCACGGAGAGGAATTTCTGGAAATCGACGGGCTTGGTGATGAAACTGTCGATGCCCAACAGCTCGCTGCGGCTGCGAACTTCTTCGTCGTCGGAAGCGGTCAGAACGACGACGGGAATGTTGCTGAGCTTTTCATCGGCCCGAATTTCGGCCAGCACTTCCAGGCCATCCTTCTTGGGGAGCAGCAGGTCCAACAGCACCAGGTCGGGCCGGGGAGCTCGGGCAAACTTGCCCTGCTGATGCAGAAATTCCATGGCCTCTTCGCCATCGCGAATCAGCGTGAGGCGATGCTGTAACTGTCCTTGTTGTAAGGCCGCAATCGTCAATCGAGCGTCGACCAGACCATCCTCGATGAGGAGGATTTCCATCGGTCGTCCTACCGCCTGCTTTATCATTGCTCGCATCGCTCCACGTTCAGGCGCGTCCACCACCCCCCCGCAGCTACGACGCGCTGGGGGGCATTGATGGCCGGAAACGGCGGGCGAGCAAGCGTTCCCGGCGGCAGGCCGTGCTCGGCCGCATCGTGAGCCAGGCGGGCCGCGCCTTATCCACTACCAACTCATGGCTTCATGCCATGCTCAAAATTCAGTCTCGCAAAGCTAGCTGCGAAAGTACAGGGTATTTTAAGCATCGGGGCAAGCCGCCGGCCTGTCGAATCCCTCATTCGCTGGGGGATTGCTCCACCGCGTTGTGATGACCGTGCGCAGCGCCCCCGAATGGCCGGTGCTCCTCGTACGCGATCGGTAACGAGCGAACCCCTCTGCCCCCTGCCCCGACTGTGTTATGGTCAACAGGGTGGCCACGCCGAGGCGGCCGCGGCGCGATTGCGATCTCTTGCCGGGTCGGATGAGAGGCCGGGGTTACCGAATTTCCGCAGGCTGTGCCGTCAGCCTTAAGTTCACTGTTTATCGCCTGCCTCCCGATGTCGGCCGCCTGTTTCCCCCCGCCCCGGTGGACACGTGGTTGTCCCAGGGACAAGCCAAGCATGATGTCACACGTTCCAGCCGGCTCTCTCCTCGAATCCCCTGGCGGCACGCCCGGCCATTGGGAGCGGCGGATGGTGGCGATCGCAGGCGTATTGATTCTGGCATTGGCAGCGGCTGCGCGGCTGTATCAACTGGACCATCCGTTTTGGCTGGATGAGCTTCATACCTCGTGGACGGTTTGCGGCGGGTGCGACGAAGTGTCGGCCCGGGCGCGCGACGGCAACCAGCCGCCGCTCTATTTCTGGCTCACCTGGCTGGTGAGCGACGGAAGCGGCGGCAACGAGTGGCGGTTGCGGATGCCGTCGCTACTGGCCAGCCTGCTGGTGCTGCCGGCGGCCGGGTGGCTGCTGTGGCGGTTGACGGGCCGCTTCATGGCAGGGCTGGTCGCCGGGTATCTGCTGGCGATCAACCCGATGCAAATCGCTTACGCCCAAGAAGCCAGGGCCTACGCAATCATTGAACTGGTCAGTTTGCTGCACGTGGGCCTGTTTGTGCTCAGGACGAGCGATGCCCGATGGTGGCGCCGCGCCCTGCTGGTGCTGCTGACCGTGCTGCTGTTCTACCTGCACTACACGGCGGTTCTGGTGCTGACCGGCGAACTCGCGTGGTACGTGCTGGCCCGGCGGTGGAGGGTGCCCGGCACTGCCCGCCGTCAGGGAAAATGCGATGCGCGTGCCGATGGCGCCGCCGGAGTGCGCGCGGCAGAACGGGTGAAGCGTTCTGCCGCCGTTCCGACCGTTTATACACCGTGGGCGTTGACTATGGACCTGGCGGTGGCGCTGGCATGCATGTCGCCAGGCTGGGCCAACTTGTTCGATATCTACGGCCGCCGCGACGCGTGGCGGCAGATCATCGGCAAGGTTCGCTGGAGTCAACTGTTCACGCAGTTCGACTGGCTCAGCACGGTCGGTGCCGCGGCCGTGGCCAGCGCAGCGGTGGTGCTGATCCACCGCATGCGGCCCCCTGGCCGAAAACCGGCGCTTAACACGTTGCGGCAGCCGCTGCTTTCCACGGGAGCATGGGCCGGGCTGTTGGCCTGCTGGTTCTTGGTGCCGCTGCTGCTGGTCTGGACGGCCACGGCCCTTGGGCTGTTGCCGCTGATGCTGCCGCGATACCTGCTGTTCATTTCCGTGGTGCCGGCGATTGCGGCCGGATGGTTGGTGTCACTTCCCCGGCGTCCGATCCTGCGTGCCGCGGCCGCGCTTGCGGTATGCCTTTGGATCACGTTGCACACTTCGTGGCCCTATGGATATCTGCGAGAAGACTGGGCGGCTGCGATTCGCTGGATGGAAGACCACCGCCCCGGCGACTCGCACAGCGCCGCAGCAACCGGTGCGCCTCCTGACGACGTGCAGCTTGCCGCGGCCGGAAACCGCGAACCGGTCCCGGTACTGCTGTGGGCGGCGCTGGTCGAAGGCGGCGACCGCCAGCGGCTTGCCTGCGATGCGCGCTTCCGCGACTACCTGCTGTTTCCGCTGACGGCGTACTACCGTTTCCAATCGCCGCGGCCGTTGGAGCCGCTGCTCAACGCCAGCCCCGATTCGCTCGCGCCCGGGCACCTGCTCGATGGCCAGGTAGCGCTGGTTCGCCGCCACGGAGCGGCGTGGATCGTCTATCGCGCGTGGCGGCGGGATGTCGCCCCCAACGCAGAAGCCATCCGCCAGCAGTTGGCCGCACCGGGCGAAACCTGGCATATAGAGCTTCAGCCGATTGGCCCCTTGGTGGTGGCCAGGCTGGAAAAGCAATAGTCCGCTCACTCGGGCGGCTGTTCCTTCACCAGGCCGCTGATCTGTTTGAACTCGGGCGTGCCGGCCAGCTCGCACCATTCGAACATGGCGGCCTCGGTCGTGGTCAGCACGGCCCCGGCCGTTTCCATCCGTCGCAGCGAGATCTCCTGATCCAAGGCATAGCGCGAGCCTACGGCGTCTACCGCCACGTAAACCCGAAACATCTCTCCCAGCAGGTCGAGCACAGTTTGCTGCACGCAGACGTGGGCTTCAATGCCGGTGACGAGCAACTTGTCGATGCCGCGGTCCAAGAGAGCGAAGAAGATTTCGTCGCGCTCGCGGCAACTGAACCAGGTTTTGTCGGGCACCGGATCCTCAATCCGGCGGGCCAACTCGGGCACGGTATGCCCCAGGCCGCGGGGGTATTGCTCGGTGGCCAGCACCTTCAGGCCGAGCACCTGGGCCGCATCGAGCAATCGGCCGATGTTCCACACTATGCGGCGGTGGCCGGGAATCAGGGGAAGCAGTTTTTCCTGCACATCGACCACCAGAACAGCCGTGTCGCCGCGCGACATCAGCTCGGGACTGCGGGGCATCGGTTGCGTGGGAGTCGGCCTGGGCGTTGCCATGGAAGGTCCACATGCCAAGAGGGCTGAACTCGGCCGCGCCTTGGAATCGGATGCCTGGGAGAACACCGCGGCAGGCGGGCCGTACCAGGCCTTATGGTACCGGTCAGGGCCGCCGCGCCAACGGCCACGGCCGCTCAATGCTTCAGCGGTACGGTTTCACGGCTGATCATTTCTGGAACTTCCTGCTCGATGGATTCCAGGCCGGTGATCGAATGCAGCTCGCTCATGGTGCGTTCCGTCTGCACCATACTGTTGACGGTTTCTTCGATCTGGGCCGAGATGAAGTTCGATTCGTGGCGGTTGATTGCCAGTTCGCTGAGCGAGTGAATCTTGTTCTCCAGGCGATCGATCTCAAGCTGCACCAGTTGATGGTTGCCCTGGGCCTTATCGAAATTGGCCAGCCGGAGTTTGGAGGTTTGAAGGTTGTCTTCCAGCACGCGGCGCAGCCGCTGCTGCTGCAAGTCCTCGCCGTGAGGTACCTTGGCCAACTGCGATTCCAGCCGCTGAATATCCTGCGCGATGGCTTGTCGACTGGTCTTTTCCAGGAAGCACTCCAGCGAATATTGGGTGAACAACAGCCGCAGGTAAATCCACAATAGCCGGTCCAAGCCCGCCAGTTGCAGTTCCTCCAGTGTGCCGGGCGAATCCAGGTGCTGGGGATCGCGCATCTGCTGCGCCAAGCGGCGCAACTCGATGCAGCGATTGCGGAGCGAATGGAACTTTCTTACGGAATCTTCCGGCAGAGCCGCCAGAATCTGCCGCATCAGCAGCTCAGGCTTGGCCGAGCGGCTGGTAGCTGCCTTGTGCTCTTGCGCGTTGACGTACTGCTGAAACTTGGGGTGGGCCCCCAGCAGGCCCAGGTAGGCCACCTCGGCCGCTATCACCAGCGGTACGAATACATCGGGCTGCCCGCTCAAAAAGGCGAATCCCAGCCCGCCCAGCAGGGCGAGCAGATTCCACCGATTCACGAACGCCCGTTTGAGATATCGAAAAACGCTCATAATGCTTGGGGCATGCACTTCCGCGCTGGCACTCGTTCAACGCGCGCGTGAACCATCATAACCCGGCGCGCCAGCAAGGGGCCATCGCGGTTGACACCTGCGTCGTTCAAGTCTGTTCTCTTTCGTGCTGGCCCGCCGGAATGCGGCCAACTGTGCTGGAATACCGACGAGTGGCGGCTTCGAGCGTGCGTATCAGGTGCCTGCCCGGCGGCTTTCCTCCAGTCGGCTGATCAGATCGCGAATATAGAATACGGTTTCCTGAAACTGTGAATCGCGGTACATCTCCTTGGCGGGCTTGTCCGGCAGTTGGACTTCCAACTCCTGCAGGATCGTGCCGGGCGAGTTGCTCATGATATACACGCGGTCGCCCAGATAAACGGCCTCGTCGATGGAGTGCGTGATGAAGAACACCGTGGCCTGCACCCGCCGCCAGAGGTCGATCAGCAGGTCCTGCATGTTCATCCGCGTTTGAGGATCGAGCGCGCCGAACGGTTCGTCCATCAGGATGATCCGCGGGCGAAGGATCAAGGTACGGGCAATCGCCACCCGTTGCCGCATCCCGCCGGACAGTTCATGCGGGTACTTGTACTGATCGAGCTCGACGTTAAGGCCGACGCTGTTGATCCATTCGCGGGCCAGTTCGTACCGCTCGCGGCGGGAAACGCCCTGGCACTCCAGGCCGAAGGCGACGTTATCGAGCACGGTGCGATGATCGAAGCTGGTGTAATCCTGAAAGACCATGCCGCGATCGGCCCCTGGGCCTTGGACCTTTTCGCCCATCACCAGCACTTCGCCCTCGGTTGGCGGATGCTGTGGCTCCAGGCCCGCGATCAGCCGCAGGATCGTGCTCTTGCCGCACCCGCTCGGCCCCAGGACGCAGACAAACTCGCCCTTGTCCACGAGGTCTTCGACCACGAACGTCACGTCCTTGATGGCCGTAAACGCGTTGGGCTGGCCGGCGTTGTAGGTCTTGGTGACCTGGCAGAACTCCACCACGTGTGGCTTTTGAATCTCGGATGGCTGCCGTACGTGATCGAGAACGGCCCCCATGCCGACTTGCGTTGCCGGGCGAGGCTCACCGGTTGCCGGCGAAGCCGCCGAAGCAGCATTGGTGGCGGATTGATCCATCACTTTCTTCCATCCAACAAAAACACGTGCGATGCCGCCGGCACTGATACCTGCGCGGCGGCCTGCGGATCGTGCCCTCCCCCTTTGGGCGTTCCGGCGGTTCAACCGCGGGCCAGTATGCGCCGTTCAATGGCCGGTACGCCCGTATCGGTAGGGGAACAACTCGCGCTGGATCCAGTACAGCAGCCGATCGATGCCCAGGGCGATCAGGGGGATAATCATCAATACCAGCAGGATATGTTCCTTGTTCCCGCCGCGCGACATCGACGTATTGATAATATCGCCCAGTCCGCCCGACTCGCCGCCGAACTTGATCAGTTCAGCCAGCATGATATATCCAAACGCCAGGCCGAACAGCAACCGCAGCGAGTTGAACACACTGGGCATCGCCAACGGCACCAGCACCTTGATCACAATCTGGCGGCGGCTGGCCCCCAGCGTATAGGCGGTGTCGATATACGCCTGGCCCACGTCGCGGACCGCCCGGGCCGTATCCGACATGACAAACGCCACGCTGGCGATGAAGATGAACAGAATCTTCTGCAACTCGCCGATGCCGAATAGTGAGAAGGTAAGCGGGATCAGGGCCGCTACCGGAATGTTCCGCCCGAAGATCGTCAGCGGCGCGAAAAACGCGTTGATCCGGGTGAAACAGCCGCACAGCACGCCCAGCGGAATGCCCACCGCCGCGGCCAGGCCAAAACCCAAAGCCACGCGGCGCAGCGTGGCCCAGACGTTGCGGGTTAAGGCGCGGTCGAACCACAGGCTTTCAAAACTGCCGAAGGTTTCCGCGGGGCTGGGCAGCGTCTGCGGCGGAAGAATCCGCTCGTGAGCGTACTGGCCGCGGGTGACATACCACCACGCGGCCAGGCACAGCCCAATGCAAGTCGCCCCCAGCAGGATGCTCTGCCAGAAGGGCGTTTCTTGCCGAATGTTGAAGAAGCTGCGCACAAAACGCATGTCGGTCCATGGTAACGAAGTAGGAACAAAATCGCTGCCCACCCCCCCTACGAGCCGCGGCGGGCGGCAAAAGGTTACTGCGTCGCTTCGGCCGGATACACCTTGATCTCGACGCGGCGATTCTTGGCGTGGTCGGTGGCATCTCTGGCCTCGCCGACCAGGGGGCGATCCCAGCCCATGCCTGCCACCCCGAACTGGTTGGGATCAAGCTGGAACTTGTTGACGAGGGCCTCTTTCACGGCGTTGGCCCGCCGCATTGAAAGGTCCTTTACCAGGCCGGGCGGCACCTGCCCTTTCATCGAGGCATCGGTATGGCCCTCAATCACAATCCGTGCCGCGCCGAATTGCCCGGCAAGCTTGCCGACCTCCTCCAGCACGAAATCCACGTTGGGGTCGTACTGTTCTTCAACCGATTTGCCATCCACTTCCCGAGTGACCTTCTTGTAGATATCCCAACTGTTGGGAAAGAAGTGGATCACGATGGTATTGGTGAGAATCTCGGGCGATTCGGCCGTGATCTCGCTGATTGCCTTGGGCACAAACTGAATGCGGTATTCGTCCTTCTGCAGGGCGTACTTCGGCTCCTGGCCCAACTTCTGGATGATGGAAAAGTCCATCACCTGATCGAACGGGACCACCTGGTGCGTGATCGCGCCAATCCGCCGGTACAGGTAGTACGACTGGTTCCAGATCCGCTCGAAGTTGGTGGGGTTGTTCTGGTTCAAAAAGAACTGGTAGTTCTCGGCCCAATTGGTGCTGTGCGAGTCGCCCAGCATGGCGAGCGCTTCGGCGGGGGGGATGTTGTAGCCCTCGGCCATGAGCTTCGCCAGGTCGGAGCGGCGCTGCTCCTGTTTCAGTTCTTCCATGGCGTCGAAGATGCCGCGCACGAGCGACTCGACGATCCCTGGATGGTCCTTGGCGAAATCGGCCCTGGCAAACCACACGTCGGCAATCAGCTTGTTGGCCGTCTGCGTGCTGACCAGCAGGCGGTTGCCTTGGACTTTCTCCAGGTTGTAGATGTCTGGCGCCCAGGAAACACAGGCGGCGATGTCGCGCTGGGCGTTGAAAGCCGCCGCGGCTTGGAAGGCATCGTTGGTGAAAATCCACTGAACCTCGCCAGGCTGCACGCCGCCGGCGACCAGCATATTCAGGGCAAAGTAGTGCGACGGCGAGTTTTGAGCCAGCACGATCTGCTTGCCCCGCAGGTCGCCAATGGTCTTGATGGAATCGCGGACCACGATGCCGTCGCCGCCGTTGGACCAGTCGACCTGCTGGTACACCCGAGGCATGATGCGGCTGTCGCGCGGCTTGCCGCTGGCATCGACAAAGCCCTCCATGAACAGCGGCAACATATCCAGTGTACACCAGCCGATATGCACCTCGCCGTTGGCATAGGCGTCGCGCATGGCGACCGGGTTATCGATCAACACCAGTTCGACGCGGAACTCTTCCCCATCGGGCGTTTTCCAGACCTTGTTCGGCCGGAACCCTTCGTTGGCGAGAATGATCGGCCCCCAGCCCGCCCAGACGTTCAATGCAAAGCGAACGGTGTTGTTCTCCAGCGCCTTGTAGTCGGAAACCCCCTGGACCTCGGGCAACCGCTGGGCCGGCACGAATTGATATTCTCTCACCGTGGTCACGTCGCCGGCCACCGCGGCTTCAACCGGTTGCCCCATTTCGTCCAGCTTGACGCCGGCCAACTGCCCAGGGTCGATCTCTTGGGAATTGTCGCGGGCTTCGGGCGCGAACAGGTCGCTCCGGTAGATGGCAAAGGCAACCAGCCCCGCCACGACAAGAAAAACGGCAATATAGAACGGTGCCTTGGGTTTCCCTGCCATGAGTGTTTCCCCCGTTGTTTAGTGATTGTTGCACCACCAATGTTCCGTGGTTGGCTGCACCCAAGCGTGTCGGCCTCGGGCTATCCTGGACCGATGCTGCTTCTTGGTGAGTTGCCGCGCGATGGAGTGCCGCTGGTCGCGCGGCCGGGTTATAGCCGCAACCGCGAGATATCGCGCTGCATATATGCCTGCTCCATCGAATACAGAACCTGCATGATGGTGTACGCGGTCAGTTCGCACAGCAAATCGGAAACCTTGGCGTGGAGGGTGCCCGACAGTTGGGGCTCCACTTCCTTAATCAGTTCGACGACCCGATTCTCTTGGGAAGCCAGTTCCTTTTCGTCCACGCGGCCATCGGCCATGGTTTCGATGAACGAGTCGAGTTGCCGGGCCAACCGGTCGATGACTGGTGCCTGCGTCTGCTCATCGAGCCATTGCAGCTTGGGGCCAGTTCCGCCGGTCGCCGAGGTGGAGGCCGCCTGATCGTTGTTCGCCATGCGTTGCACCTTATTGGGTTAGGGCCAACCGCCAAAATGGGTCGCGGCGTGACCATTCCGATTGAAGTACGCTATCGCTGTTTCGTTGCCGTGGTTGCGATCCGGTGGCTTGCGCTTCTGGTTGTTCACGATACTGGGGGCGTTCACTCGTCAAGCAGTTGCCGCACGGCCGCCAAGCGTTCCTGAAGCCGCGCGCGGCCGTCAGGCTCGCTCATCTTGTCGCGCCACGCTTGCGGCAGAAAACTCAACTGCGTGCATTCCAGCGCCGCGGCTAGTTCCTGCATCTGTTTTTCCAGGCCTTGTGCCGAGGGGATGAATTCCTCAAGCGCTTGTTCCAGATCGGCCCGCTGGATGGCAACCCGCGCTGCCTGCGCGCGCGCGGCCCGGGCCGTTGCCGTGGAACCGGGGGACGAACTGCCGCTGCTGCCGGCCTGGTCTTCTGCGGCGCGGGCCATGGCACGCCGCTTGGCCAGCAGGATGATGCTCTCGATGTCGGCCCCGCTCAAATGCCGGTTGGGATCCACCTCTGCAAGTTCCTCACGCTCCAGCACCGCCTTGTTTTTGCGGGCCAACACCTGGAACATCTGGGCGATCTCTTCTGCGGTTTCTGGATAGAAGAGCGGGATATGCACCTCGGCCCGGCCTTGCCGCTTCAGGTCGATGGGTAACAGGTCCGGCCGACTGGTTAGCAGCATCCAGACGATCTTGCCCCGGTAGCGGGTGTCGCCCATCTGGCTGGCGATCATGCCGAAAACACGGGCCGACGTGCCCGAGTCGCCTTCGGCTTGGCGGGTCCCCAGCGCCGCATCGGCCTCGTCGACAATCACCACCACCGGCCCTAGCGACCGCAGCACCGTCAGCACGTGTTCCAGGTTGCCCTCGGTTTCGCCAACGTACTTGGAACGAAAGTTGCGCAGCTTGACGCAGGGAATCCCGATCGAACCGGCATAGCATTCGGCCAGAAAGGTTTTCCCGGTGCCCACCGGGCCGCAGATCAGGTAGCCCATCGGCGCGGCGTCGAACTGTCCCTGGCTGATCCAGCGGGCATCTTCGCGAAGCCGCTGCACGGCGGCCTCGTGACCGACGACCAGGTCCAGCGTGTAGGGCGGCTCGACGAATTCCAGCAGTCCGCGGCACTCCCGCTCAATCATGGTTTTCTTGAGTTGGCGGAACCGGTCGCCATCGACCCGGTGGCCCGACCGCCGCGCCTGCGACAACAGGCCGTTCAGGTTTACGAGCGTCAGCCCGGCCGAGAGGTCTGCCAGTTCGTGCGGCGAATACTTGGAGAGCGCGGAGAAGTCTTGGCCTTGCCCGAACCATTGGATGAACTGTTGCCGCTGCGACCGCTCCGGCAGAGGAATTTCGATCGCGGCCACGTACGGGTTTTGCACCAGGCGATCGTTGACTTCCGAGAGGCTCTCGGCAATCAGGCAGAATGCGATGTTGACCCGCTTGATATAGGGATTTTGTGCCCAGCCCAGGAACCGCACGAGGTTGGTGCCCTGCCCTCGCGCCAGTGAACCAATGTCGCCGGCAGGCACCAGGTACTGGGCATACTCAAAGACCAGGCCGATGCTCTTGGGGCGCCCGGGGCTGTCTTCCAGCAGGGCGCGTTCGATGAGCCGTTCGATCAGCAGCAGCAGCTTATCGGGATCGCGCGGCCATCCGCTGGGCTCGCCGAGCCGCGCTGAAAGGTACTGCACCATCGGCTGAAGGCGCCTGGCATCTGTACCGGCCAGGGGGCGCAGCCCTCGCCCCAGGTCGTGGTGCAACACGATGTCCCAAGAGCCAAAGACCTGCGAAGCCAGGAACTCCGAGAGGCTCTGGTACTTGGCGGCCGCTCCCGACTCGCAGCGCACCAGGTCGTGGACGTTGCCATGCAGGATGAACAGGCTGGTGGTGCCCGAGAAGTAAAGCTCGGCCATTTCCTTGGCCCAGGGGGGATACCAGGGGGGCAAGGTGGCAGGGGAGCTTTCGGGCGAAGCTTCGCCGATCATGATGCAACCTGTACGTGGACGCTGGGGAGGCGGTGCGGGCGCGTGGAGCGTACCCGGGAGAGCCTGCGCGGCAGCCTGCAACCGTCGTGACCGCGCGGCAGCGCCCAGTTGCGGGGAACGCCCGCTGGTCGGCCTGGTAACGCGGGCTGCAACTAGGTTGACTCCTGCTGCTGGGTGCGCTGGGTGGGCCCGAGTTCTTTGGTTGCTTCTGGCACGCCGGCCGTTTCAGGCGTCACCAGGCCCATCTGGATTTCGAAATCGCGCAAGGCCTGGTCGGCCAGCGCCTGTTCCATGGCCTGTTCTCGTTCGATGTCCACGATGCCTTCGGCCGAGAGATCGGCAGCCACGCGGACCTTGGCGCGGTTCAAGCTGATCCGGTCCTGGATGACCTGTTCGATCTGGCCGAAGTCGGTCGTCAGGTCGAACTGAAAGCTGTTGGCCAACTTGGCCATCTCGGCCTCGGCTTTGCTCATCTTCAGTTCGGCGTCGTACTTGGCGATTCGATCGCGAAGCCGGGATAGCTTGTTGCTGGCGTGCTTGATCTTGGTGACGTTGTTGTTGTAGGCATCCTCGTGCATCTGGAGTTGCTGTTCATTCTCGGCCTGCTCCTGCTTGGCCCGTTGCAACTCCAGTGCGAACTTGGAGGCTGATTCGCGGTCACCCGCTTGAAGGTAGGCCTTCACCTTGGCTTCGAGGCTGCGGACATGGGCCCGATCGTTGGCCACCTGCCGCGAAACCCGTTCCACCAGCGCGCGGTATTGTTCCAGTCCCTGGCGGCCTTCTTTGAGTTGTGCGACGGCAACGTCGTATTCGTACTGCATCTGGGCGATGGGATCGGCCGACCAGAAGAAGTTGGCCAACTTGTTGAGTTGCGCGCGCAGGGCCCGCCATAGCTTGCCAAAGAACATCGCTGCATCTCCCAGATAGAATCTCAGATCGCGAGCAGCAGCGGCCGGGCGCACCAGGACAGCCCAGGGAACCCTCAAACAAGGGGGGGCGTTTCTGCCGACCGCGATTGAAGGGGCGCACATTCCCGTGTGCGCCGGTCATTTCTGCCCATTCGCCCACGCCACGAGAACTCTCTTAAACATACTGCTGGCCGCCCATTGGTGCAATGTTTGGCCCCCTGTTCTGGTGCCTTCCTAAGATCATGGGATGAATCAGGCATCTGCCGGGGCGACCTCGGCCAGCAGCGGATCAAGGGTACGCCGTGGGGGATTGGCCTTGCAGCACGCTGGCGACCAGAGAGGGGGGGGGTAGCAGTGATGACAGTCTCACTGGCACAAATGTCCTGTGCGTGCCCGAGAGGCGGATCGCACGGCGATCCGGTTATGCCAGTGGCGCCATTTGCGCCCGGTGCCAGCGGCCTTGATCCGGGCAACTTGCGCCCGAGATCGCATGGGGGGCAGAGGGAGTTTCCCCCGGCAGCGGGGACGAATGACCGGCACATTTTGACAAGGCTTGAAAGCTTTCCTGTCCGGGCCGCGGATTGGACTTGAATTTGGTTTG
This sequence comes from uncultured Pirellulales bacterium, assembly GCA_964511065.1. GTDB lineage: Bacteria > Planctomycetota > Planctomycetia > Pirellulales > S012-138 > CALBRZ01. Next base: position 31,895 of record CAZEEG010000038.1, read on the forward strand.
CCAGCAGTCGCTGTGAAAAGCCGGGTGCTAGACTACACGTAGGTTTCCGACGGGGGAGGTTCCATTGACATCCTGCATAGGATGAAGGTCGAGGGAGCATCAACCATCGGATGGCCGTTTTGCCAGGACAGCGACGCCTCCTCCCAGGTTGGACGTCGGGCGGGAGCAATATTTTCCGCCGCCGCCACCTGAACCTTGCCGTCGTGAACTAGGCTTGAGAAAGACTGTTTCTACGTCGCGGGCTGTACACCGGCGCCCGGCCAAGAAATCCGAGGTTGAAAGAACGAACATGGGCTTCCTGCAGCGCTTCTTTCGTAACGTTTTCCGCGATGGCGCTCCCGGCACGCATACCAGCAGCTTTGAGCGTCTCACGGAGGAGGAGCTTGAAGCCCACCTGGGTGTGGTCCGGTACGGCAATTTTGTGCTTACCGACGCGATCCGCCCCAGCTATGACCTGCAGGTGATGCCGCGGCAGGGGTATCGCCACGACGTGTACCGCGACGAAGAAAGCGGGGTACGCGTGCCGGTGCTGATGGCATCGGCCAGTTGCGGAATCCTGTTCGACGTATTTCTCGATATGCTCGATCCGCTCGGCCCGGTGGTCGACGTGGTGCTCGAAACAAGCCACAACCGCCAGGCACGCGGCCACGACGACCTGTACCGCGAGCACATCGACATGCCGGTGCTCAAGAGCATCCTGTGCGACTACGAAGACCTGCTGCTCAATGACGGTTGCACCGGCATTGCGGTCCTCAATCCGCGCATTCCGCTGGAAGTACAGTTCGACGAGCACAAGCTGTTGATCGCTTACGGCGAAGACCTGAGCGAGTTTGAAGCGGTGCTCAAGCAGCACAACGTGGGGTGCGACGAGCAGATCCGGTTCATCACGGAAGCCGAACACGTCCACTCTTCCAGCGACCTGTACTTCGACCGCTTTGCCGAGCTTAAGACCGAGCTGGGCATGGATACCGAGTACTGATGCACGGTGGCGTAAGGCCGCAGACCTGGCTCTACGGGACAAGAGCCTGGTAGAAACTTTGCACCCATTGTGTAACCGTCACCGCAGGTCCGGCTCCGCCGGACACGAGCCCAGTGGTCATGGCGTCTGGGGTGCCACGCCATAGATTCAGCGCTGCTGGACGAATTGCCGGCCAAACCGGCGCGTGGGCCAATGGCCGCCCTCAAACTACGGCCTTGCAGGCAGGCCATCATTCGGGCCAGGGCGCGCCGCCATGTATCCAGCGTACGACGCGGTTCACTTCGCGCTCGGTGAGCCGTTCGCCCTCGGGCGGCATCACAAAGTCGGCATCGTCGCCGCGAATGTACTGAACCAAAGGGCTGTTGTCCGCATCGCCGGGCACAATCGCCCGTTCGCCCGTCTCGCCGCCGCGGAATGCTGCTTCCTTCTGGTCCAGGCGATAGCCTGAACGCTGCTGCTGGGCACCGTGGCACCGATAGCAATGGCGTTCAAACAGCGGCTTGATTTCGCGGGCAAAGTTGGGCACTTCGTCGCGAATTTGATCGCCGCCGCTGACCACCTGGCCATGGGGGGTGCCGCTGCGCAACCTGCCAGCGCGCGCGGGCGCGGCCGTTTCCGTGGGGCTAGCGCTAGCCGGGGCGGCATCGGTCGGGGCCGTCATGCCCGCTGCCGTCCACCCCAGGAGCGCCCCCACGGCGATCGCGCCGGCCAGGTGCCGCATACTTACTCCGCTCGTTCGAAGGTATAGATGCCGCGGCCGTCGTTGCTGACGATGCAGAAGTAGATCTCGCCTTGCGCATCCTCGCCGAAGGTTATCACCGGGAACCCGTCGGTGGGAATGGCCAGGTTGGAAACCACCTGCTTCTTCTCGCGGTCGTACTCCAGTGCCCAGATCTTGCCCGTTACGTAGTCGGCGTACACGTAGCGTCCTTGCAACTCGGGCAGTTTCTTGCCGCGATAGACCAGGCCGCCGGTAATCGACTTGCCGACCTGGTGGTCATACTCCCAGATCGGCTCGATCAAATCGGGCCGCGGCCCCGAGCCATTGGGGCCAAAGGGATGGCGGCCTTCGCGGAGGTTCCAACCGTAGTTGCCGCCTTTGACGATGATGTTGATTTCTTCCCAAAGGTTCTGGCCGACGTCGGCCGCCCACAGTTCGTTTGTTTTGGGGTCGAAGGCCATCCGCCAGACGTTGCGCAGGCCGTAGGCCCAGATTTCGCCCCGGGCTCCGTCGCGGCCGACAAACGGGTTATCCGAGGGAATCCCGTAGTTGAGCCCCGGCGATTTGCTGTCGACGTCGATCCGGAGGATGGAGCCCAGCAGGGTTCCCAGGTTCTGGCCGTTGCCGTGGGGATCGTTGGCCGCGCCGCCATCGCCCAGGCCGATGTACAAGTAGCCATCGGGGCCAAAAACGATGGTACCGCCATTGTGGTTCCAGAACGGTTGCTCGATCCGCAGGAGTTCTTCTTCAAACTCGGGATCGGCCCGATCGGGATCGTCCTTGGAAACCCGGAACCGCGAGATCACCGAGGTATGCGGCTGATCGGTCGTGGTGTAGTAGATGAAGAACTCGCCGTTCTCCTTGTACTTGGGATGGAAGGCCATCCCCAGGAATCCTTCTTCGTTCTGATGGTCCTTGTAGGTGACCTTCTTGGAGATATCGAGAAAGACCTTGCTCTCTTGAACGTCGGGCCGGTTCTCGAACACATGCACCACACCGTGCTGCGTGGCCATGAACAGCCGGTTGCTGCCGTCGCCGGCGTGCGTGACGATGATCGGCCGCAGCGGCACCAGTCGGCCCCGGGCATCGACCGGTTCCCAATCGGCCCACTTCAATTGCGGAAACGCCCGAACGGCTTTGAGCGGCAATTGGCCATCCACCGGGTTGGGCACACCTTCATCGAGCTCGCGGATCTTGATGTTGCGGAAGGCAACCAGGTTGCCGTGATCCTGGAGGCAGATGTGGCCGCGATCGGCCTTACCGAACTTTTCCATGTTGGCGAACTTGCTCTTGGCCACGCGCTCGTTCCAGTCCTTGCTGCCCTTGACGAACCGCGAGTAGCGGTGGCCGTTCATGTTGATCTCGCACTCTTCCGGCGTGATCCGGATATGCAGGGTGTTCCACTGGCCGGCGGGCCGGGTGGCATCGACGTTGGCCGGATAAAGCTGGTACACCCAGCCCGACTTTTGCGGGTCGCGGCCCTCGACGTTGTCCTGGATTTGAATCTCGGGGCCGGTCTGCCAGGGCTGACCTGCTTCCTCGGTGACGTGGAACATCACGCCGCTGTTGCCGCCGGGGCTGATCTTGTAGTCGAGCGACAACTCGAACGCGCCGTACTGGCCGACCGTGATGATGTCGCCCGCTCCCCCGCCGGCGCGGCGCAGTTCACCGTCGATCACCTGCCAGCCATCGCGGACGCCTTCGGCTTTGAAGTTGCGCCAACCCTGGGTGGTGCGACCGTCGAACAGCAGTTTCCAGCCCGACTTCTTTTCAATGTCGCTGAGGGTGTTGGGCGGGGTCGCCTGCCCGCCTTCGGCCGCTGCCGCGGGGCGGGTAGCCACGGGCCCAACCAACAGCAAGGCAACCAGTGGAGCAATCATTCGCAAGGAAATACGGGGAGTCATCATGGGCAATTTGGGAATGCAAAGAGGGTGGGGGATGAATGAACCAGGAAGCCGCGGCGCGCTGGCTTCCCGGCGGGTAGGTAAGAGTCGTCCCCCCAGATAGTAACCTGCCGCGCTGCCCGATGCTACAAGGAGGCTGCTGCCAGCAGATGGGAGCGATTGGGGGCAAGCACGCCTCGTGCTGCTTCACTTCTCACGGGCCGCCGCTGCCAATCCGATACAGCTTTTCGGTGGTACGTACCACGAAGGCACCGGGCACGGCAGCCACACCATACACGGTGCCGCTTTCCGGCAGGCTGTTCTCGGCCAGGACGGTGGGCCGATGGTCCTGGTCGCCGGCGGCCGCCACGACCACGGTTTCGCCGTCCTTGGTGAAGAAATACACGCGGTCGCCGGCGCCCAGCGGGCTGGCCCAGCACGAACCGGGTAGCCGCTGGCTCCACAGTGTCTTGCCGGTTGCCAGTTCCACGCAGGTGGCAACGCCGGCGCGGTTCACAAAATACACCTTGCCGCGATGCACCAGCGGAGAGCCGAACGAGCTGCTGGCTTCCGCTTTCCAGGCGATGCGGTCTTCCACCTGGGCGCCGCGTTTCAGGGCGACGTTCCAGGCCGCCTCGCGCGAGCCGATCACAACCAGGTCGCCGGCCGCGGTGGGCGAGGGAACCGTGTTGCCGTCGAGTCCCGAGTGCTGCCAGATCAACTCGCCATCGCTGGCCCGGTAGGCCTGCACCACGCCGGCGGAACTGATGAGAATCTCTTCTTCGGCGCCCGGTACGACAATCGGCGAACTCCACGATACACGGGCGTCTCGGTCCACTTTCCAGCGGTTCTTGCCGGTGGCTTTGTCGATGCACAGCAGGTAACCGGGGGCATCGTGGTCGATCAGCACCACCAGCCCGGCCTGGGCCAGGGCCAGCGAACTACCCAGGCCATGGTTCCCCTGGAACGCGCCGTATTCCTTGGTCAATTGCCGTTGCCACAGCAGCTTGCCGGAGTGGTCCAGGGCCAGCAGGTCGCCGCTCTCGAAGAAGGCGTACACCCGCTCGCCGTCGACGGCCGGGGTCGGTGCCGCCTTGCTTACGTAATCAGTGGCCTTCTCCTTTTCCGTGGCGGGGAACTGCTGTTTCCAGCGCTGCTTGCCCGACGCCAGATCGTAGGCCGCCACGATGAGCGTTTCTTTCATTTCGCCGCTGGCGGCGGTGACGAACACCGTATCGCCCCAGACCACAGGGCTGGATTGGCCATAGCCGGGTAGCTGCACCTGCCAGGCAATGCCTTCTTCGGCCGACCACTTCAGCGGCAGGTTATTCGCATCCGTGGTGCTGGTGCCGTCGCCCCGGAATGCAGGCCACGCCGCCGGGTTGCCGTTCTGGCCCGTCTTGTTGGCCGTGGTGGTGGTTTCGGCCGCGTTGGCAGGCAGCCCTCCCAGAACACCGGCTACCGTTCCATGCACCATCATCGCCAGCAGCAGAGCACGCATTGTCGAAATTCCCCGGGTAGGACAGGAGTTGAATCGTGCGATCGTCGTTGGGCTGCTGGCGTGGGGCTGGCTGCGTGGAATGGTTGGATCAGCCGCCGCTGACCGGAGGAATGCAAGCAACGGCAGCCCCCGGTTCAATGGGAGTGCTGTCGCTAGCGTACTGCTCATTGACCGCGAATTTCAATTGCCCTAGCAGTCCCGACAGGTTGGGGGCCTGCTGGCGAATGGCTTCGCGCAGGTCGGCGACGGTACCGCCGGGAGGGAGTTCCAATTCAACCTGGTCGGCCCCTTGAAGCTCTCGGGCGACGGCAAACAACTGAACGCGCACACGCATGTCGGTTCAACATCGGCGGGCATGAACCACGTCGACCGGTTGCACGACGTCGGCACCTGCCACAGGCGGTGGGTTAAGAAGTGGGGAATGCGTCGATGCTGGCACCCCGGCAACCGGATTTAACGGCGGCCACCTTGAGGCAGCCACCCTGGTCAAACTACTCCGGCCGGCGCGTGGGGACAAGGGGGCAGACCATGACAACCATCTCATGATACCCGCCCCGGCAGGCCCACCGCCTGGCCTGCGATTGCCCGGCGCGTAAGTTATTGGCTGCTCATGCCTTGCGTTACCAGGGCCAGGGGGGATGCTGTGGCATTTACCACGACCGGCGGCGGGCACTTGATCTTGACCGCCGCTGGCTGAATCGCGAAAGTATCGCCCCATGCCAATCCTGACGCGCTACGTATTGACCGAACTCCTTAAGGTGTTTGCGGTTGCGCTGGGATGCCTGACGGCGCTGATGCTCGTGGTGGGCGTCATGCGGGAAGCCCTCGACGAAGGTCTGGGCTTCACCCAGGTCCTCCAGCTCATTCCGTACATCCTGCCGGACTCGCTGCGCTTTACCATGCCGGCCACGGTCTTGTTTGCCGCCAGCACGGTATTTGGCCGAATGTCCGGGTCCAACGAGATTGTGGCGCTCAAGGCGATGGGCATTTCGCCCATGGTCGTGCTGTGGCCGGTGCTGGTGCTGTCGTTCTTTCTCAGCCTGTTGACCGTGTGGCTCAACGACATCGCGGTTTCGTGGGGCCGCAACGGCGTCACGCGGGTCGTCATCAGTGCCGTTGAGGAAATTGCCTACAGCCGTCTCCAGCTTCGCAAGTCGTACAGCACGCCGAATTTCTCGATCAACGTCAAGAAGGTGGAAGGGCGCAAGCTGATCCAACCGACTTTCACCTTCCGGAGTGGCCGCGGCAAGCCCACCGTCACGGTCCGGGCTGAATTTGCCACGCTCAGTTCCAACGATCGCGTGCTGAGCGTGAAATGCTTCAACGGCGTGGTCGATGTCGATGGCGGCATTTCGTACCGCTTCCCCGATTATGAGATTCGCGAGCTGGAACTGGCCGACGTCAGCCGGCGGCAAGACTCCGAGCATGTTTCGCCATCGGCCCGGGCGCTGCGCGACATCCGGCATCAAATCGTGGAACGGGAGAAAGTCATCGCCGCCAACCAGCAGGACATGGCCGTGAAAGCGGCCTTCCAGATTATGGGCGGTGATTACGACGCATTAGCCGCGCCGGAATGGACGACCGAGAAACTGGCCCACCGTTCGTTGATGGACGAGTACTATCGGCTCTGCACGGAACCACCTCGGCGATGGTCCAACGGTTTCAGTTGCATGTGCTTTACGCTGGTGGGGAGCGTGGTTGCCATACGCCGCCGCAATGCCAGCATGCTCAGCAGCTTCTTTGTTTGCTTCTTGCCCATTTTGATCGTGTATTACCCGTTCTTGGCCTTCGGCGTCGACCGGGCCAAAGAAGGCACGCTGCCGCCCGAGTGGGTGTGGATGGGCAACCTGGTGCTGATGGTATGGGGCCTGTGGGAACTGCGCAAGGTTCGGCGGTACTAAGCGCCGACCCGCCACCCCGTATCATTCATCCGGCCTACACAGCCGGGCCGATGGATGCCGGTGCGGCTGGCATGGTATCTTGCGGTGCGTGACCGATTCCGGCAGCGCATTTCGGCGATCATCACGGAACCATCAGCCAAGACCATGAAAATCTACACCAAGACGGGCGATGCCGGGCAAACAGGGCTGTTCGCCGGTCCGCGGGTTTCTAAAGATCACGCCCGGATCGACGCCTACGGCACGGTCGATGAACTCAATGCCGTTTTGGGTATGGTCCGTACGCATTGCGCCGAGCCGACCGCGGGCGTTGAGGCTGGCTTTTTCTCACTGCTCGACCAACTGCTGGCCAGCCTGCAAAACGAACTGTTCGACCTGGGGGCCGAACTGGCCTCGCCCAATCCGGCGGAAACCCGCGTGCCGCGTGTCGGCGAAGCGCAGGTTGCCGCGTTGGAGCAGGCGATCGATACTTACGATGCCGAGCTGCCACCGCTGAAGACGTTTATCCTGCCCGGCGGTACACGCACCGCCGCGGCCTTGCACGTGGCAAGAACGGTTTGCCGCCGCGCGGAACGGGCCGTCGTCCACCTGGCGAACCTGCCCGATGAACACGTCTCACCTCTCGCGATCGCTTATCTGAACCGGCTAAGCGATCTGCTGTTCGTACTGGCTCGGGCTGCCAATGCCGCCGCAGGCCGCGACGACGTGCAATGGCAAAAACGTGCCGACTGAAGGCAAGCCAAACTTATGCTGCGCCCGGATGTGGGTGTTGTGCGTTCACCGCCGTTTTGAGCGGTGCGGGGATCATGCCTTCCCAGAGGGCCGCAAACAGGCCGGCGGCAACGAGGTCGGCCGTGGTCCCGGGATTGCGGCGATGACCGTCTGATCGCAACCAGAAATCCAAATCAGATAACGCTGTAAGATACGAACCGCTGCCGACCGGGCCAGCACGCAGGACCGCCCCGGCCAGTTCCGACGACTGCCGCGCGACCTCGGGGCCGCACTTGCGGGCGATCAGGCTGTCCGGATAGGCGTGCATCAATTGCAAGGCCGTATGGATGACGGTTTCAGGCAGCGCCCATCCCTGTTTGGTTCCCTCGGCCAACAGCGGCACCACCACGGTGAGCACTTCCTTGAAACCGCTGGCGTATTGCCGGGCAACCAGATCGCGATCGGCGGCCAAGGCCATGGCGGCCAGGAGGTCGGAAGGCGGTGGAGCGGAAACGTCGGCTGCGTCTACTGTTCCTAGCCCACCGGGATTGGCAAGGCGGATGGCTTCGTAGACGTGGGCGGCGTCGTCGGCGGTGAGATGGTTCAAGACATCGGGCACGTGGTCAGATAGTGCCGGGGATCGGCCCGCAGAGGTTCGGTTCCATGACTGGGCTGCCGCGGCGGCCAGCGGCGCCAAGAGCAGAACGGTGCCCAGGTTTGTGTTGCACGGCACCCAACTGCGCGTGGTTTGGACGCCCCGCAGCACGGCCTGACCCACGCCTGTTTGCGGTGCCGCTTCCATGACGGGGCCGATCAGCGTAGCGCTGACGGCGAAATCGTAAAACGTCATGTCGGCAAAATCGGCGCCGCGATGCACGTTGCCCGGCTTGGGCACGGCAGCTTCAAGCAGACAGGCCATGGTGGCAGCCTGGCCGATGGTCAGGCCGTGAGGACTGCGAGGGCGTTGCGCTTCATCGGCCGGACTGACCGCCGAGGCGCCGGGATTGCCCCTGGCCGCACCGCCCTGCCCTGCTCTGTCACGTGGGCCCTGCTGCATGGGGTCCGCACCCGCCATGACGGTTAGGCTCCCGGGCCAGCGCCAGCGGGCAAGGGGCTGTTCTCAGCGATTTGCCGATAGTTTTCCGTAAACAACTGTAGCAGCTTGGCCGCGGCTTGATCGTAGGCTTGCTTGTCCTCCCAGGCATCGCGCGGCATCAGAATCTCCGACGGTACGCCAGGACAGGCGGTGGGCACAGCCAGTCCAAAGACGGGATCGGTTGCGGTTTCGGCGCGATCCAGTTCGCCGGAGTGAATCGCGTCGATGATCGCCCGGGTGTATGCCAGCTTGATCCGTTGGCCTACGCCGTACCCTCCGCCGGTCCAGCCGGTATTGACGAGCCAGGCCCGCGCGTTGTGTTTCTTGAGCCGCTCGGCCAGCAGTTCGGCATACTTGAGCGGGTGCCAAACCATGAACGCGGCACCAAAGCAGGCCGAGAACGTGGCTTGCGGCTCGGTGACGCCAACTTCGGTTCCGGCCACCTTGGCTGTGTACCCGCTATTGAAGTGGTACATGGCCTGCTCGGGCGTGAGCCGGCTGACCGGAGGCATCACCCCGAAGGCATCGCAGGTGAGGAAGATCACATTGCGCGGGTGCCCGGCCACCGCCGGCAGCTTGGCATTGGCGATATGCTCCAGCGGGTAAGCGGCCCGGGTGTTCTCGGTGATGGTGTCTGCCGTGAAATCGACGTGGCGGGAGTGGATGTCGTACACCACGTTTTCGAGCACGGCGCCAAACCGGATGGCCTGATAAATCTCCGGCTCGTGCTCGGGCGTCAGACCGATGCACTTGGCATAGCAGCCGCCCTCGATGTTGAAAACACCCTGGTCGGTCCAGCAGTGTTCGTCATCGCCGATCAGTTTGCGGCGGGGATCGGCACTGAGCGTAGTTTTGCCCGTGCCCGAGAGGCCAAAGAACAGCGAAACGTCGCCGTCGTCGCCTTCGTTGGCCGAGTAGTGCATGGAGAGCACGTCCTGCTTGGGCATCAGGTAGTTCATGATGGTGAAGACGCCTTTCTTCATTTCCCCGGCGTATTCCGTGCCGAGGATCACGAACTCGCCCCGCTCAAAGCTGAGGTTAATGCTGGTGGGCGACGACATCTGGGCCGTGTAGCGGTTGGCGGAGAACTGCCCCGCATTGAAGATCACAAAGTCGGGCTCGCCGAAGCTGTCCAATTCCTCCTGGGTAGGACGGATCAGCATGTTGTGCATGAACAGGGCGTGATAGGGCCGCGCACAAATCACCCGCACCTTGAGCCGGTACTTCGGGTCCCAGCCGGCGAAACCGTCGACCACGTACAACCGCGGCCGGGTATTGAGGAAATCGATGGCCCGCTGGCGGTTGGTGAGAAAGGTCCGCTCATCCATGCGGATATTGACCGGGCCCCACCAGATATCGCCGGTGCTGTCGGGATGATCGACAATCCGCTTGTCCTTAGGGCTGCGCCCGGTTTTCACACCCGACATGGCAATCAGCGCCCCGCTGGAACTGATGGCGCCGCCATCGTGCCGTACGGCCGCTTCGTAAAGCACGGCCGGCGAGGGATTTCGCAGTACGCGCTCCACCTCGATCTCATATGCCGACAAATCCATCGTGCCGCGCAACATGGCCGGCGTTTCCTCCATGCTAGGGTGCCGCGCGAGTCTGTCGGCGGCGGTGAGTGCATTATCCCATTATACGCAAATACTCCAGGTATCGGCCACGCATACCGCTGCTAAGTGTTGAGCCGATGCCTAGTAGTGGCAGCAAACATTACTCTCTGGGGGCCGCGCCGCCGGGCGGAATTCCAACCGTTCCGTGTGTTGGCCGCCGATCCAGTCTGCCGTAGTCCGTCGCAGCACGACACCTGGCAACGTGGCCGCTCTGCCACGACGTTTGTGATCGGTGCTCGATCTGGCGGACCAGCGAAGCTGCCCCATTTTGGTAGCTTCTTGATAGGCGGGCGGCAATCCACAAGGTAGGCTGTTTGCGCTAAAGAGGTGCCCTTTCCCTTGGCGTCGATGATTGGACACCGGCATTTGGACCCATCGGGGGCGAACGCTTCAGTCTCGTCCCACTCTCGTTTGCACTTTTCGTTCAGAGAGGCACGCTGATGAACTACCACTTGCGATGCGCTTGCGTTTCTGGCGTTGTGGCGGGCAAGGCCGTTGGAGTCGCCGTGCTGGCCGCATGGCTGCTGGCCGCAGGATCGGCCGGGGCCCAGCAACCGGCCAACGTATCCAATGACACGGCCCCGGCGGAATCCCCCGCGGCACGGCGGGCCGCTGCCGAGACGGTCCAGAGCGAAGCCGCGGACGGCGATTACCAGGACGCTCTGCACGACCATTATCGGCCACATTTCCGCCCAACCTTGGGCCTGGTCGTCAGCCCGGTCTCTGGTCCGCTCGCCGCACACGTGCCCGTGTTTGATGGTCGGCCCGGTTTTGGGCTGGTGGTGCATTACGTGGCCCCGGAGTCGCCGGCGGCGCGGGCCGGTATCCAGCGGCACACCATCCTGGCGGCCATCGGCAACCAGCGGTTGTATTCGGTGCAGCAGTACGCCCGCATTCTCAACCAGCTTAAGCCTGGCCAGAAGGTCAAGGTGAGCTTGATCCAACCGGGCGACAACGGCCGGATCACCACCAAGGAAATGACGGTCGGATTCGCCGAGGCCTCGACCAGCAGCGATCTCGATCCCGCGCGGTTCGATCCCCAAGGCACCCCGCAGGGCATGTCGCGGGGAGGATCGCAACTGCCCGGCTTTGGGTCCACGGGCTTCTACGTTTACCCTCCGCCACAAACCTGGAGGGTGTACGGCTACCGCAGCGGCGACGATCCCGTGCAGTCCGAGCCAGCCAACTGGTACAACACGTCCGATCCGTCCAATGAACCACTCGTGTTTCCTGATTGAACCGCGCTATCGGCCGTGCCCCCCGGGCAATTGCAACCGGGGGCTTGAAGGCGTTAGATGTAGTACATGCCTTCGGCCGGTTCCTCGGCACGGCTGACGAGTTCATCGAGCGTGATGGAAGAAAGAATATCCTGCTCCACCTGGCCAATTTCACGCCAGATCGACGACAGCACGCGGCTGGCTTGCGATTGGCCGGTGGCCGAGGCTTCGCCGTCGGCCGGGCCTTCGATCGTGTTGATGATATCGGCCAGGTTGATGGATTCCGGCGGCTGCGCAAGGCGGTATCCACCCGCGGCGCCGCGCGTACTCAGCACCAGTCCGGCACCTTTGAGCTGAAGCAGGATTTGCACCAGGAATCGGCTGGGGATGCCGTGTTTATCAGCGATGGTTCGGATGCGGATCGGTTCACCTTGATGGTACCCGGACGCAAGCTCGAACATCGCGATGCAGGCATACTCGGTTTTGGCTGATACCTTCACGACACCTGAAGCTAGCCCCTGGTCAGGCTAGTCCTTGGGGAATTCGTCCAGGGTATGCAAGCCGCACTCGGTCTTGGCAGTGCCGCTCCACCGCCCGGCCCGTTCGTCGCCCTCGCCAAACAGCACCGCCCGCGTGCAGGGCCAGCAACCAATGCTGGGATACCCTTGATCGTGCAAGGGATTATAAGGGATGTCCTTGTCTAGGATCAGCTTCCAGACCTCATTTTTGGTCCAGTTGGCCAAGGGACTGATCTTCACCAGCTTGAATTTGCGGTCCCAGCCCACGATCGGTGAGCGGGCGCGGTCGGGACTCTGATCGCGGCGAATGCCGCTCATCCAGGCATGCATCCCCACCACCGACTGCCGCAACACTTTCACCTTGCGATCGAAGCAGCACTGATCGGGATTGGTCTTGTACAACGGGCCGCCGTGCAAGGCCTCGTACTGTTCGACCGACGTTTCGGGTTGTTTTAATTCAACCTCGATGCCGTAGCGCTCGGCGATGCGGTCGCGCAATTCGAGCGTTTCGCGGAACTGGTAACCGGTATCGAGATTGAACACCGGCACGGACCGCTCGATCTGCGAGAGCATGTACAGAATGACACACCCTTCAGGGCCAAACGCAGTGGCCATGGTCAGCTTGGGATGAAAATTCTCAACGGCCCAGCGGATGATTTCTTGCGGCGTCGCCGATTCCAGCCGCCGACTGTGCTCGGCCAGTAGCTCAAGCTGTTCGGGGGTGGGATCGACACCGCGCGGCAACTCGACAGTGGTGCTCATGGGTGCCATCGACTCAGGTGGGTCTTAACGTGCAAGTCCGTTGCAAATCGTGGCTTAGGCGAGGTTGACTTCCGCCTGCCCAGCGGCCATTGTCCAAACAGTGCAGATTGCGCAAACTAGCAAACTTCTGCCGTTTGCGGCCAGTTGACAAAAATCATACATATGTTTGTAAAGAAGGTCAACAATCCGCCCGCTTCATTCCTTTCGTATCGTCGCGACCGCGCATATTCTTCAACCTGTAACGCATAGACCGACAACGACACAGGCATAGCGGCCGGCGCGCCGTGCCGGCCATCCCACCGCCGCAGCATCCTGCGTCGACGCCGACGCCCCTGGGCCATTCGTCACAAGTCTTTACGCGAAAAGTGCTTGACGACGATTGCTTGCCCTCGTATCACACCCTCATACCATGGGCCAGCGGCAGCATCGCGGTATCCAGCCAAGGGGGAAGCGTCCGATGGCAGATCAGGTGTACTTGGCGGCCGACCTGGGAGCTTCCAGCGGCCGTGTCGTGGCAGGCACCTTCGATGGCAACTCCTTGCAGTTGAGGGAAATCCATCGCTTTGAGAACGGTCCGGTGGCCGTGGCTGGCCACCTGCACTGGGACCTGCTGCGGCTGTGGCAGGAATTGCTCGCCGGCCTGCGGAAGGCGGCCGCTGAAGAACGCCCCGAAAGCATCGTCAGTGCGGGTGTCGATACCTGGGGCGTGGATTTTGGACTCTTGGGCCGCGGCGACACTCTGCTGGGCAATCCCTACCACTACCGCGATCCGCACACCGACGGCATCCTCGATCGCGCCTTTGCCCAGGTCCCTCGCGAAGACATCTTCGCCGCCACCGGCCTGCAGTTCATGCAGTTCAACACGCTGTACCAACTGCTGGCGCTCAAGGAAGCCGGCTCACCGTTGTTGGACGCCGCCCAGCGCATGCTGCTCATGCCCGACTTGTTCCACTGGCTGCTCACGGGCGAAGCGACCAACGAATCCACCAACGCCAGCACCACGCAGTTTCTGAACCCGGCCACCGGATCGTGGGCCACCGAGCTGCTCCAGCGGTTCGGGCTGCCCACCGCGATCCTGGGCGAGTTGATCCAGCCGGGGACCGAGATCGGCGGCCTGCGGCCTGAGGTTGCCGCTGCCACGGGCCTGGCTCACCTGAAGATTGTCGCTCCGGGCACGCACGATACGGCCAGCGCCGTGATGGGCGTACCCGCTACTGGCTATATGACCGAGCTTGGTCCCGACTGGTGCTACATCAGTTCTGGAACCTGGTCCCTGATGGGCGTGGAAGTCTCGCGGCCGGTGGTCAACGATTTGTGTCGCCAACTCAATTTCACCAATGAAGGCGGCGTGGGCGGAACCATCCGCCTGTTGAAGAACATCACGGGCTTGTGGCTGTTGCAAGAGTGCCGCCGAACCTGGAACGACGCCGGGCAAGATTTCGATTGGGAACAACTGAACCGCCTGGCCGACGAAGTTCCGCCGCTCACCAGCCTCATCAATCCCGACGATGCCCGCTTCATGGCGCCCACCGATATGCCCGAGGCCATTCGCTCCTTCTGTCGCGAGCACGGGGAAGTGGTGCCGGAATCGCCCGGTGCGGTTGTGCGTTGCGCCTTGGATAGCCTGGCGATGAAGAGCCGCCAGGTACTTTCCTGGTTGGAGCGCCTGGTCGGCCGGCGGCTGCAAACCATTCATATCGTCGGCGGCGGCGCGCTCAATGAGCGGCTGTGCCAGGCCACGGCCGACGCCTGCGGGCGCCCCGTGGTGGCCGGTCCGGTCGAAGCCACCGCCATCGGTAACTTGTTGATGCAGCTCTTAGCGGCCGGCGCGGTTGGCTCCATCGAAGAAGCCAGGGCAATCGTCCGGGCTTCATTTCCGGTGCAACAGTACGATCCCCAGAATACCGCCGCCTGGGAC
>CAZEEG010000039.1:0-41981 GCA_964511065.1 uncultured Pirellulales bacterium
AAGTAACTTCTGTTACTTAGATTGAAATCTCAAGAAAGGCGACTGGCCTTGTGGCTCGTCGCCTTTTTGTATGCGCTGCGTTGCGCCGGGCTTCGTGCGCTGGCGACGCCGAAAGTGACAGTTTCTTGAACAGGGGCATTTTCCTGCGCAGGAAAATGCCCCTCCGCCCGCAGGCTCTGAAACACGAAGCAGGCTCTGTCGTAATCCCGCCCACTTGCCGTAGGTACAACGACCGCCATCACCAGCCCCAAGGTATCGACGGCGATGTGCCGCTTGCGACCGGTGATCCGTTTGCCGCCGTCGTAGCCGCGTTGCTCGCCCCCTTCCGCCATTGGCAGCCTGTGCGGTTGACGTACAAGATCGCATTGAGGATTCGCCGACGGCAGATTGGTCGTCGCACCCGCCTGGCAGGCTGGGCGCAGCGTGCTGGCTCATTGGCTTACGATCCCTTTTGCATCGGCGCACTGGTTTACAAGCGGCAGTCGCCGCATCGGCCGGCCGGGCAAACGGTTTCTGGCGGCGACACTCGCGTTCGGATCCCTTGTACGGCTCCAGGCTTTCTTCCCGCGCGTGGCGCAATTACAGTCAACGGCGGCAGCAATGGCCGCGACCGTCACGCGCCGACCGTAACCTTTGGCCGCCCGCTGCCAACTGCTTAACCCAGCCCCAGACTCGAATCCCACGAGCAGCAAGCTGCTTCTGCCCACGAGGTTTGCGCCATGCCGCATTTGGCCCGTCGTTTGTGCCGCGCCTGGCAGTCGATGCCTGTTTCTTATCAGCAGTCAAGTGGTGATGTACCCGCCACACCGCATGGGGCGGAGCTATACTCGGCCCTTCCCTTCCATGGCATGGCGTTCCATGGCCTGTCGCTCCATACGCAATCGTTTCCGGCCGTGTCGCTGCTGGCAGTTCTGTTGACGGCCGCTTTGGCTTGGACCTTTCCCGTCGCTGCGCAAGGACAAGCCGCTGCTGGCCAGGCCGACGAGACCCCGCCCACGATCATCGTGGCCGAGGGCGAACAGTTCACACCGCAAGGCAAAGGCTGGAACGTCACCCATCAAAACGACAGCTACGGCAGCCATACCTACGGCGGCATGTGGGTGACACATGGCGGCGGCCTGGGCGCGCCGGCCGACAGCGTGGGCGCCGTCGCCGTCCAGAAGGTTCAGATTCCTAAGGCGGGCAAATATCGCGTATGGAGCAAGTATCAGGCCCCGCCTTATTTTCAATATCTGCACAAGATTGAAATTGTACAAAACGGCCAGTCGCTATTTTCGCATATCTATGGCAAAGCTGGCACGCCCCGGTTATGGAGCTTTAGCGGCACCAGTGATGAACTATGGTGGCCCTGGGGCGTGGATCACGATGCGGCTGAAGCCCCCCAGGCACTTGTGAAACTGGCCGCTGGTCCGGCCGAAATTCGCCTCAGCACCGTCGAACCGGCCCAACCGGCAGGTGACCGGTTTATTGATTTTGTGTTACTCACCACCAACCCCGAAAGCACATACGACGGCTATCAGCCTTACCGGATTGCCACACCGTTCGCGCTGGAAGCGCTGGCCGCTACCAGGCTGTACCTGCGGTTTGAGAACACCAGCGATCAGCCGGCGAAGCTCTCCATCACCCGGGCTGGCCACTTCCAACCGCAGTACGGCAGCGCCACCACGCAGATTCCGGAGGCCGACGTTCCGCCCGGCCAGTGGAGTGCGTGGACCAACATCGGTCCCTTCTGTCGCCTGGTTCACGATGAAGGGCTGTGGCTCAAGCTGCCCGGCGCCCAGGGCCGCTTCCGGGTACAGGTTGCTCGCGATGCCCAGGGCCGCGAGGTGGTGGGCGACGTTGCCCTGGAAAGCGGCGAGTCGATCGTCGTGCCGCTGGCAATCACCTGGGATGACCAGGCGAGGGTGCGCTCCAGTCGCGAGCTGGCCGAGCAGCTTACCGCCGCTGCCGCAGGCTGGCCCAAGGCCCACCCGAAGAAGCCCGAGGAAATCCTCTTTTTCGGAGCGTTCCGCGGCCAGGAGCCATGGATTCCGCGGCTGAAAGATGCGCTCGGGTTCAATACCGATCTGCCCGAGGGTTACGAGAAAACTCCCTGGGAGGGCCTGCACAGCCACCTGCACAACGAGCAGCAGATTCGAGCGTTTGCCGAAAAGCGCAGCGACACATCCACCCTGCGGTTCGTCAGCTTCGGCGACGAAATCAGCCTGGGCCGAATCAACTTCAACGATCCGGCCAACCTGGAGAAATACCGCGCCTGGCTCAAGCAGCGCGGCGTTACCGAGAAGGAGCTCGGCGGGCCCATCGACCAGGCGCAACTTCTGGCCGAGGGCGATGCCAGGGAGGTCTGGTTCTCCAACCTGTTCAATGAGGAGCAGCGGTTCGGCTCGTTCCGCGAGCGAACCCAACTGGTCGAACAACTGTTGGGCAAACACGTCCGCACGGGAGCCAACTATTCACCGCATCACCTGGCATTATGTTACGGACCCGTGTTTCAATGGGTCGATATCTTCAAGCACCGCGGCATGAGCATGCCCTGGGCAGAAGACTATATATTCAGCGTACCCGAGGTGCCGCAGATTTTGTCATGGATGTTTGCGCAACTGCGGTGCGGCGCCAAGTATCACGATCTGCCGATTCATTTTTATGTGATGCCGCACGCGCCGGGCCAGCGGGCAGACTACCTGCGCCGCAACGTGCTGGCCGCGGTCGGTTATGGTGCCAAGCATATCGACCATTTCTGGGTGGCGCCCGCCGAAAACTTCACAGAGAACTATGTCGCCTGGGGCTATCACGATACTTTCCGCACGCTGCACGATGCCATCTACCAGACGGCCGCCGTGGAACATCTGGCGGCCAGCGGCAAGGTGCGGCCAGGAAAGGTGGCCATCGTGCTGAGCAAGGCGACCGACTTTAACGAATCGCGGTTGATGGTCGACAAGGCCCAGGACCCGTTCGCCTCGCGGTGCGCCAACGCCCCCGAGAAGCTCCAGCAGATCATCTGCCGCAAGGATCAGCAGATGCTGTACCTGGCACTGCGGCAAGCCCAATACACGGTGGACCTGCTGACCGAAGACGATATTGCCGAAGGCGATGCGCTCAACGGCTATCGGGCCGTGTACTTCGCCGGCGAATGGATCGACCGCCGCATTATTCCCAAGCTCCACGACTGGGTACGCCAAGGCGGCATCCTGTATGCAACCGCCGGGGCAGGGCACCGTAACCAGTTCAATGAGGCCGAGCCGGCCATGCTGGAACTGCTCGGCCTGAAAGCGGTGGACACCCAGAAGAACGTGGCCGTCCTGCGGACCCTGCTGGAACTGCCGCTGCTGGAACCCATCGACACCATCCACTGGCAAGGGCAGCAGATCGCGGCCATAGGCATGAAACAGCGTCTCACGCCCGGCGATGCCCAGGTGCTGGCCACCTGGAGCGACGGTTCGGCCGCGGTCACCCTGCGCAAGCTCGGCCAGGGACAAGTGTTCACCATCGGGACCTTGGCCGGCAATACCTGGATGCGGACGGGCGTGAAGCCGGTACCTTTCGCTCGCGGCGGCCGGAAAAATCTGTACAATCCCATCCAGTTCGATCCGGCCAGCCAGCGCCTGGTTCGGCTGGCGGTCGAGGCGGCAGCCTTCGAACCGCAGGCGGCTTGCAATCGCCAGGGCGTGGAGGCTACGCTGATCGATCATGCCGACGGCACGTTGGCCACGCTCATCAACTGGGGTCATGAACCGGCTGAGCAGGTGGTGGTCCGGGTGCGCGTGCCATTTCGGCCGCGGCAGGTGCGCAGCATCGCCACCGGGCAGCAACTTCCGGTAGAATATCGTGATGGTGTCGTACAGTTTACGCTCGACATCGCCGATGCTGATTACGTACTATTGCTGAAGTAACGCGATTGTTCCAACTGCGCGGTCCGCTTCCTTGGCCGCCGGCAGCCCCCCGTACATGGAGGCTTCGGGCGAATGGTCAAGAGCGGAAAGCCGCCGCGCAGCAGTCCATAACGAGGCCCTGCTCGATTTCGCGAAATCTTATGTCGGTCATGCATAACGTGATTGACGTCGCCGACCAGGCTGGTACGGAGCGCCTGGGTCGCAAACTGGCTGCCCTCTTGCCGCGAGGCTCCGTCGTGGCGCTGAACGGTCCCCTGGGGGCGGGCAAGACCAGGCTCGTTCAGGCCGTGGCCGATGCCTGCGGGATTGATCCGGCCGAGGTCACCAGCCCTACCTTCGTGCTGCTCCAGGAGTACCTGGGCAACCCGTCCATTTTCCACTTCGACGTCTACCGCCTCAAAGACCAGGAAGAGTTCGCTCAGCTTGGCCCCGAGGAATACTTCGAAGGCGACGGCCTGTGCTTCGTGGAATGGGCGGACCGGGTTGCCGAGCACCTGCCGGAAGAATACCTGGAGATTGCCATCGAGGTGACGGGAGAAAACTCGCGCCGCTTCACCGTGACCGCCCACGGCGAGTTCTACGAACAGTTGGCCAGCAAGCTGGCCGCCAAGTAGCCTGCGGGAAGTTCCCCCCCGGCCATGTGCAGAGCAGGCCGCTGGCGGCCCCTGGCAGTTGGCCTGCACGCCGAACCATCCCCCCACTCCTTGGGTCGCCCGTTTCCCGCCATGCAGCACGATCTGACCTGGGACGAGTTCCAACGGGTTGAGCTTCGAGCCGGTACCATCGTGGCCGTGGAGGAGTTTCCCGAAGCGCGCAAGCCGGCCTACAAGATCAAGGCCGACTTTGGGCCCGAGCTGGGCATCCGGCAGAGCAGTGCGCAGATCACCACCCTGTACAGCCGCGACGAACTGATCGGCCGGCAGATCATCGGGGTTGTGAACTTTCCGCCCAAGCAGATTGGGCCCATGCGGTCGGAGTTTCTCGTCACCGGCTTTTACCGCGACGATGGCGCGGTGGTTCTGGCCGTACCCGAGCGGGAAGTCCCCAACGGAGCCAAGCTGGGCTAACCTGGGCGTAGTCTGGACGTAGTGGGGACCACTTTGGCCCCGGTAGCCGCTGTCTCCCGCCGCGGCACACTGCGCCATGTAGCATGTAGCCTGCGAGGGGGGCACCGGGTATGGCGGGGCGCTCGCGCCGCTTAGGCTATGATATCCTCGACCACGTTGCCGTGAACGTCGGTCAGGCGGAAGTCTCGGCCAGCGTAGCGATAGGTGAGTTGAGTGTGGTCGAAGCCCATCAACCGCAGCACCGTGGCGTGCAGGTCGTGGACGTGGACCTTGTTCTCGACGGCCTGGAAGCCGAACTCGTCGGTGGCCCCGTAGATGGTGCCGCCCTTCACGCCGCCACCGGCCATCCACATGGTGAACCCATAATGGTTGTGGTCGCGGCCGTTCACCTTGCCGGCATTGGCACCGGTTTGCGGCAACTCCACGGTGGGTGTGCGGCCGAACTCTCCGCCCCAGATCACCAGCGTTTCGTCGAGCAGGCCGCGCTGCTTGAGGTCCTTGATTAGGGCCGCGATGGCGCGGCTGCACTGCCCTGCCAGCGCGCGGTGGCGTTCCTCGATATCGTCGTGGTTATCCCAAGGCTGGCCGGCGCCGTGCCAAAGCTGAACGAACCGCACCCCGCGTTCGACCAGGCGGCGGGCAATGAGAATCTGCCGGGCTTGAACGCCAGGGCCATACATATCGAGAATGTGCTTGGGCTCGCGGCTGATATCGAACGCCTCGGTGGCCTCGTACTGCATCCGGTACGCCAACTCAAACGACTGCAAGCGGGCTTCCAGGGCCGGGTCGTCCTGCCGCTGGCTGAGGTGGCGACGGTTGAGCGCCTGCAACAGTTCAAGCTGCTGCTTTTGTTCCTCGGGTTCCAGCCGCGTGTTGTGAATGTTCTCGATCAGCTTGTCGATCGACTCGTGCTTGGAGTCGATATATGTGCCCTGGTAAACGCCAGGCAGAAACGCCGACTGCCAGTTCTGCGGCCCCTTGATCGGGTAGCCGCCGGGACACATGGCGATGAAGCCCGGCAGGTTCTGGTTCTCGGTGCCCAGCCCATAGGTGAGCCACGACCCCAGGCTGGGGCGCACCAGCGTGGATTCGCCGCAGTTCATCAACATAAGCGACGGTTCGTGGTTGGGCACGTTGGCATGCATCGAGCGAATGATGGCCAGTTCGTCGGCAACTTCGCCCAACTCCTGGAAGATCTCGCTGATCTCGATCCCACTCTCGCCGTACTTCTTGAACTTGAACGGCGAAGGGAAGCAGGCCCCCGTCTTGCGCTCGGTGCGGAGATTGCCGCCGGGCAATTCCTGGCCCGCGTATTTTTCCAGGGCCGGCTTGTGGTCGAACGTATCAACGTGGCTCGGCCCGCCGTTCATGAACAAGTGAATGACGTGCTTGGCCTTCACCGGAAACTGCGGCGCCCGAGGCAGCATCGGGTTTGCCAATCGCGACTCGGCCGCGGAGGCGGCCTGGGATGCGTTGCCAACCAATGCCGCCAAACCCAGGCTGGCCATGCCCATCCCGCTGCGCTGGAGCATCTCGCGCCGCGTCAGAGGGAAGTTACCAAGGGCAGCCGAGGTATGAGGAACACGATCTCGCATGGCAGGATGACTGAGCGGAAGGTGGGGAGGGTACTTGTCGCCGGCGCGCGCAAGCGCCGCCGCGCATGTGCCTGATGTTTTCGGTTACCATGTTACCCGAAAAACGTCGCTGGGCGTAGCACGGCTCGCGAGCGGCCGCATGGCGGGGGGTGCGCCGCCCGCCTCTTGGGGGCCATGTTTAGCCGCATGCCGCCGGGTGAAGTTTGACCGGCCATATCCGCACAAATGGCCTAATGTCCGGCGTTGACACATGGTTCCATCGCGACGTCGATGGGCCGACCATACAACCGGCGCCGGTTCGCAAGTGCCGATGGCATCGCTTGCAACGGGAGCGAAGGGAACGCCGGAAGCGAGCCATCGCAGCCAAGTAGCTTCTGGAGCCTTGTCTGAAGCTGCGCCGGTTTAGCGTAACCGATGTCTGTTGCAACCCAGGACTAGCTCTGCGCACCGTCCCCATACAGGGCGCGGAAGACCTGTCGTTCGTCCTCGTTTTCCATCGCTTCGGCGGCATGCGCGGCTGCCTCACCCCATTGGCGAGCCTGCTGCTCATTGCCCGCCAGGGCATAGGCGCCGGCCGCCGCCCCGAACGCGGTGGCGCGATCGAACGGTGTCGCCGCTGCAATCTGCGGAACCATACCGACGGCCTGATCGGCATAGCGCAGGGCGGCCTGGGCGATGCCAGCCCGCGAATAGGCCGTGGTCAGCAAGACCAACGCTCGAAGGTGGTTCACGGGCTCACCCGCGGCCAGCCAGTGCAGGCAGGAGGCATGGGCGGCGTGCAGCATCTCGTCCACTTGCGGCGGTGTCCGCTCGGCAGCCTCGACCAGGTCCCAACTTCGGTTGTTGCATTCGACCGCGAACCAGCGCTGAGCCCTGGGAAGATCAAACGGAGGCTCTGCCATGTAAAGGCTCCGTGAACAGGGATGACCGATGGACTGCCGCCAAGTTTACCCGCTCGCATCCCCCCCATATCGTGGTACTCCTTCGCCAGCAAGCATTTTGATGGGCTCCATCCGCCCAGACCGCCGGACCATGTAGCGTTTGCTTGACATCCATTCGAGGGGGTCCGGATAATCGTTGCTGGCCCGATTGTGAACGCCCGTTGTTGCGATGGGACAAGCGAACGGTCTGCCAACACGGTCCGTGAGAGGGGGCGGCCGCTGCTCGGCAACGATTGGCCCACCCTGCGCGCGGCATATGCTGGCGGCGTGGGAACCGGTCGGTTCAGGCATCGTTCATGCTACGGCTACAAACATTCCCGGCCCGCTGCGCGCCCGCCGTTTCTTGTCTTCTGATCCACTGGTCTGACGTATGAAACGCATCGCTGCGCCCCCGCCGACCGACTGCCCACCCACTCCACACCGGCTGCGTTGGCATACCTGGGAATATTGGGCACGATCGCCGCGCTGCCGTCCCGTGTTGGCGTGCATGGCACTCACGCTTGCGGCGCTGGTGAGCGTCGCCAGCGGAGTCGTAGCCGGCGAGGGGGAAGCGCTTGCTGCCCGGTTGTCGCCGTTTCTGAAGCAGCACTGCTTCGACTGCCACCAGGGCGAGAAGCCCGAGGGGGGCCTGGACCTGGCTACCGCTTCCTTGGACCTGGCCGATGCCGACCTGCGGCAGCGGTGGGTTTACCTGCACGACCGTGTCGCCCGGGGCGAGATGCCGCCCAGTGGGCAGGAACCGCCCGATGCCGCGGCCAAGACGCGGTTTCTATCGCACCTGAGCGATGCGCTCAGCCTGGCCGATCGCGCGGGCCGCGAGGTGGTGCTGCGGCGGTTGAATCGCAACGAGTATCAACATACCGTCGGCGATTTGTTCGGCGTACACGTGGATGTGAGTCGCCTGCTTCCCGACGATTCCGTCGACCAAGGGTTTGATACGAACGGCGCGAGCTTGTCGTTGTCGGCCGAGCAGTTGGTGTTGTATGTCCAAGCGGCCGACCTGGTTTTGGACGAAGTGTTTGGACCGCCTCGGCGACTCCAGCAGGTTCACCGCGCGTGGAACAGCAAGGATAGCCGGGCGCTCCGGTCGTCGGTCCGGGTGTCCGACAACGGCATCACCCTGTTGAACGAAGAAACCTTTGTCATTCGCGAAAGCAGCGCGCCAGTGCCGGGCACGTACCGGTTGCGGTTCCAGGCCCGGGCCATTGGGACCGAAAAACCGGTGGTGATTCGCGTGATGGGCGGAGTCTCGATGCAGATTCCGCCATACGTTTCGGGATTTTATGAAATTCCGCCCGGCCGGATCACCACCATCGAGATTGAAGATCGCGCGTTGGAAACGTTTGATAGTTTTGGAATCTCACTGATGGGTGGGTTTCCTCACTCGCGCGTACCCGATTCCTACACCGGGCCGGGCCTGTTCATTGGTGAGATAGCCTTCGAGGGACCCCTTGAGCCCTGGCCGCCTGCCAGCCGGAAAGAACTGCTGGGCGACATCGATCCGGCCACCGGCACGCTTGCAGATATTCGTACCATCGTGCAGCGGATCCTGCCGCTGGCATTTCGCCGGACCACCAGCGCCGAAGAAGCCGCACCGTTTGTGCGGCTTGCCAAACAGGCCCTGGAGGAAGGCCTCCCGTTTGAAGGTGCACTCCGCCGCGCGCTCAAAGGGGTATTGTGCGCGCCGGAATTTCTCTTTCTGGAAGAGCGGACTGCGCCGGCCGTGGACGGGCACCCCGGCACCATCGACGACTTCGCCCTGGCTTCGCGGCTATCGTACTTCTTATGGAGTTCCATGCCCGATGAAGGACTGCTCACACTGGCAGGCCGCGGCCAACTGCATCAGCCCCACGTGCTGCGAACCCAGGTGGAACGGATGCTTGGCGATGCCAAGGCAGAGCGGTTCGTGAAGCATTTCACGGGGCAGTGGCTCCGGCTCCGTGACATGGATTTCACGGTGCCCGATCGGCTGCTTTACCCAGAATATAACGAACTGGTCAGGGCGGCGATGTTGGGGGAGTCGTACGCATTTTTCCGCGAGATTCTCACCCAGAACGCCAGCGTGCAGAATTTCATCGACTCAGATTTTCTGATGCTCAATGAGCCGCTGGCGGAGTTTTATGGGATCGAAGGAGTGCAGGGGCTGGCATTTCGCCGCGTGGAACTGCCCGAGGATAGCGTACGGGGTGGCGTGCTGACGCAGGCCAGTGTTTTGAAGGTGTCGGCCGATGGCACCCGTACCTCGCCGGTGCTGCGGGGGGCCTGGATTCTGAAGCACTTCCTGGGGACGCCGTCCCCGCCTCCGCCGCCGAGCGTTACGGCAATCGAGCCCGACATTCGCGGGGCCACCACCATCCGCGAGCAGTTAGCCAGGCACCGCGCGCACGAAAGCTGCAACAGTTGCCATCGGCGGATTGATCCGCCGGGTTTCGCGCTGGAAAGCTTCGACGTGATCGGCGGCTACCGCGATTGGTACCGCACCCGGGGAGAAGGCCAGTTCGTGCGGAAACCACGGCATCCGCTCACCCCCAATGCGTTTGTGCTATACCGGCGAGGGCCGGATGTGGACGCCACCGGAACGGCCGAAGACGGCCGCAGCTTTGCCGACATCCGCCAGTACAAACGCCTGCTGCTGGAAGACGAAACGTTGATGCCGCAGGCGCTGACCCAGCATCTGCTGACCTATGGGCTGGGCCGCGAACTGGGGTTTTCCGACCGGCCGGAGGTGCAGCGGATCGTGGCTTCGCTCAAGAAAGACAACTACGGTTTGCGGTCGATGATTCACGCGGTGGTGCAAAGCCCGATGTTCCGTAGCCCCTAAGGTCAGGGCAACAAATGGTGCGCTTCCACGCTCGCCCGAGCATGCCCGTGTTGCCTACCGCCTTCGCCCCCCCTTTTGGAGCAGACGAAAATGAATCACGCAGCATCCCAGGCCAGCGGTTGGGCCAGTCCGCCTTACGGAGCGAGGCTTTCGCGCCGGGCGCTTCTCCGGGGAGCCGGTGTGGCCATCGCCTTGCCGGCGTTGGATTGCATGATGGTTGCCGCCAGGGCCCGCCAGGCGGATCATCATGCGCCGCGGCGGATGGTGGCGATCAACTTTGAGCTGTCGTTCCACCCGCCCAACCTGATGCCGCAAACTCCCGGCCGCGATTACGAAACGACGCCCTATCTGCAGCCGCTGAGTGATTTGCGCAACGAGTTCACGATCATTTCCGGAACGTCGCACCCGGACGTAGACGGCGGCCACGCGGCCTCCAAGTCGTGGCTGACCGCCGCTCCACATCCAGGTTCAGCCAACTTCACCAACTCGATCTCGATCGACCAGCTTGCTGCCCGGCATATCGGCTTGCAGACGCGCCACGCTTACCTGGCGATGGGTAGCGCGGGGATTTCGATCTCGCCCAACGGCGTGCCCGTCCCCGCCATCGGGTCCCCCTCGCGGCTGTTCGCTGCCATGTTTCTGGAAGGGCGCCCCAGCGAGAAGCAGCAGCAGATCGAACGATTGCGGGAAGGGCAGAGCGTGCTCGATGCCGTGTTGGACAGTGCCCGGCGGATGCAGGCCAGGGTAAGCCGCACGGATAAGGCGAAGCTGGACGAATACTTCTCATCGGTTCGCGAAGCCGAACAGCAGCTTCACAAAGCCGAGCAATGGCAGCACAAGCCCAAGCCAGCGGTCGATGCCAAGCCACCCCGAGATATCGACGATCGCAACGATATCATCAATCGGGCGCGGCAATACTACGACATGATGTACCTGGCCCTGCTGACCGACTCCACCCGGCTGGTGACCTATACGGTGGGTGATAGCAATTCCGTCGCCACGCTGCCCGGCGTTTCGATGAATTATCACGATCTGTCGCATCATGGGCAGGACCCCGAGAAGCTCAAGCAACTGGGGATCATCGAATCAGCGCACGTGAAGCTGTTTGGCGACTTTCTTCGCCGGCTGAAGCAGGCCGCTGAAGGCGAGTCGAACCTGCTGGAGCGAACCATGGTGCTGCTGGGTTCGCACATGCACAGTGGCGGGCACAACAACCGCAACCTGCCCATCATCCTGGCAGGCGGAGGTTTTCGGCACGGCCAACATCTGGCATTCGATCCGCTCAATAATTACCCTTTGGCCAATCTTTATGTCACGATGCTCCAGCGGCTGGGGCTGGAAATCGACCGTTTTGCTTCCAGTACCGGCACGATGACCGGCCTTGAGGCGGCGTGAATCCCCCGGCACTTTTTCCCCGGAATGGCAAGCCGCGCGGTTTGAGGCGCGAGCGCTGATCGGCTGCACCCGCTGGCGGAAGCATTGCGACCCACATTTGGTTGAAGCCAACAGGCAATCATGGCCAAGAAAACCGAGAAACCCGCTGCCAAGGCGGCCAAGACCGGCAAGCCAGCCAAGGCATCGCCGGCAAAAGCCCAGGCAAAGGGGGCCAAAAAGCGGTCCGGCTCTGAACCCGTGCTACTCTCGGGCGGAAATCCCCAGATTGCCAAGGCCGATGGCGATGCTCCCGTGCAAGCTTACCTTGCTGCCATGCCGGGCTGGAAAAGCGATGTCGGCCGCCGGCTCGATGCGCTCATCGAGCGCACCGTCCCCAACGTGTGCAAAGCCGTCAGGTGGAACTCGCCGTTTTACGGCGTGGCGGGGAACGGTTGGTTCTTGTCCTTCCATTGCTTCACCCGGTACATCAAGGTGACGTTCCTCAATGGTGCGCTGTTGCGGCCCGTCCCGCCGGTGGCGTCGAAGGATCCCAACACGCGCTACCTGCATCTTCACGAAGACGAACCGTTCGATGAAGAACGCCTCGTGGACTGGATCCGGCAGGCTGCCGAGTTGCCCGGCGAAAAGTTGTTCTAATCGCGCGGCGCAGGAGCTTTCCCCTTGTTCCCTGCGGCCGGTTGCGGCATGCTGGCGACGGCGGCCGAGGGTTCCTCCGGGAGAATGTCCCCCCAGGAGGATTGGCCGCCCATCATCCAACTCGTGCAGGGATGCAGCAGATGGCACTGTGGCAAACGGAATCGGTCGCGGAGTCGCTCGAAATCCGTGGAGGCCGGCGACTGCAAGGCACCATCGCCGCGGCCGGCGCTAAGAATGCCGCGCTGCCGATTCTCGCCACCTCGATCATGGCGCAAGGGCCGGTCACCATCGCAGGGGTCCCCAGGGTGGGCGATGTCGGCACCATGCTCGCCCTGCTTCAAAGCCTGGGCAGCGAAATCTCCTTGCAGCCCGGCGATTCCAGCAGCGGCACCAGCCTGCACCTGCGCCACCATCATGCCGGCGCCGGAACAGTCGATGCCAACCTCGTACGCCAGATGCGGGCCGGATTCTGCCTGCTGGGTCCGTTGGTGGCCCGCTTTGGACACGCGCGGATCGCTCTGCCCGGCGGATGCCGGATCGGCCCACGCCCCGTGGAACTCCACCTGGCAGGGTTGGCCGCGCTGGGGGCCAAGATTGAATGGATCGATGGGTTAATCACCGCCACGGCGCCGCGATTGCGAGCCGCCGAATTGGACCTTACAGGCCCCTGCGGCAGCACCGTTACCGGCACGATCAACGTCATGGCCGCGGCCACGCTGGCAGCGGGACAGACGATCATCCGCGGCGCTGCCCAAGAGCCCGAGGTGGTCGATACGGCCCAGTTCTTGAATCGCCTGGGGGCCGATATTCGCGGGGCCGGTTCCAGCGTGCTGGAGATTCACGGCGTGGACGGCCTGGGCGGCGGCAGCCACTGCGTCATTCCCGACCGCGTTGAGGCCGCGACATTGCTGATCGCCGGAGCCATCACCGGCGGCGAAGTCACGGTAACGGACGTCGTGCCGGCACACCTGGATGCCGTTTGCCGCGCGCTGGCCGAAGCGGGTGCCGACGTGGCCGTGGGAGCGGATCGCATCACCGTCGCCGCGCCACGCCGTCTGAAAGCCTTCCAGGCCACGGCCGAACCGTTTCCCGGTTTGCCCACCGATCTGCAGGCACCACTGACCGCGCTGGCGGCGGTTGCCGCCGGAGAATCGGTGCTGCGCGACCGCGTGTTTCCTCACCGGTTTGCCCACCTGGCCGGCCTGCAGCAACTGGGAGCCAAGGTCGTCCAGCGGGGCGATGCGGCGGTGGTCGATGGCGGAAGCTATGCGGCAGACCCGCCCGGCCAAACACGGACCGTCGCGGCGACCGATCTCCGCGGAGCCGCGGCCCTGGTACTGGCGGGGCTTGCCCGGGAAGGCACCACCATCGTGCGCGAAATCATCCATCTCGACCGCGGTTATCAGCGTCTGGAACAAAAGCTGGCAGCGCTGGGGGCCGACATGGTGCGGCGCGCGGCCCAACCGCACGATCCCTACGATGCGGCCGATGCCGCGGCCCTGCCCGCCGCCAGGCAGACCGACCGCAGCGACCACAAGGCAGCCTGATCTGGGGCCGGTTAACATCATCGCGAGGCGGGTTACATGTGGCCGCCCCCGTAGTCCGCGTGGCCATGGTTTCCGTAGCCATGGTTTCCGTAGCCATGGTTTCCGTAGCCATGGTTTCCGTAGCCATGGTTTCCGCCGCCATGGTCTTAGTCGCCATGGTTTCCACGGCCATGGTCTTCCACTCCAAAGCGCGCGCGAAACTGCTCGGTAACCTCCAGCAGCGACGGGTCCAAGCGTTCCAGGGCCTGCTGCCGGATCTCGGCCGGGATTCCGAAGAAAGGCTCGGCCACCGCTCCGGCGATGCAGGCCATCGTGTCGGCATCGCCGCCCAGCGAAACCGCATTGCGCACCGCGTCCTCAAAATCGTCGGCTTCCAGAAACGCGATCAGCGACTCGGGTACCGACCCCTGGCACGAAACATCGAAACAGTACACCTCGCGAATGGCGTCCAGGGAATTAGAAAGATCGTAGCCGAAGCGGTCCTCGATCGTACTCTTGATCTGCGCCTTGTCCGCGCCCTGCCGGGCCAGAAACACCGCTACCGCCGTCGCCTGCGCTCCCTTAATACCCTCGGGATGGTTGTGCGTGACCTCGGCCGACCACTGTGCCTGCTGCAATACTTCATCGAGCGTGTCGCCCGCATAGGCGACGGGGCTTGCCCTCATGGCCGAACCGTTTCCCCAACTATTATACGGTTCGCGTTTCCGCTGCTTTGCCCAGCGTTTGAAGTTGCCGCCGTACCCGGCACGTGGAAAGCGATCGACGTATTGATGAAAGGTATCCGCCAGGTCGTCGCCGGTGAGCAGGGCCTGCGCGACAGCAACGGTGAGTACCGTATCGTCGGTATATCGGCTGTGGGCCGTGAACAGCGGAAAATCCTTACGCTTGGTCCGGCGCCGTTCATAAACGGAACCGATGATATCGCCGATGATTGCCCCCAGCATGCTTGTTCTCCTGCAACGCGGAACGCTCATGGTCATTCAGACACCGCCCGACACGCTCAGCAGGTCAAGGAACCGCCTGATGGATTCGCTGATTGAAACGCAATCAGCGCTAATGTGCGACCAAATATCGCCTGGCTATGCGAACGCATGCCAAGTGTGCAGCACTCAGCGGCCCACTCCAACTCGCTCACCGTTCAACCAGCATCGTGCATCAACCCGCAGCGCGGCCGGTAGGACTGTCCCGATCCCGAC
Source organism: uncultured Pirellulales bacterium (assembly GCA_964511065.1). Classification (GTDB taxonomy): domain Bacteria; phylum Planctomycetota; class Planctomycetia; order Pirellulales; family S012-138; genus CALBRZ01. The sequence goes on from CAZEEG010000039.1 coordinate 15,089, forward strand.
GGCCATCACGTAGGCGCACGAGGTTTGCCGTGATGTTCGCCCCGGGTCATTCGCGCAGTCGCTTGGGGCCGCTGACATACGGATTGCCGCGTTCCACGAACCGCAGCGGCCAATCCGTGGCCACCGAGATGCCGATACGGGGCGTGATCATGATCGCATCGGGGTTGATGGAACCTTCGCCGGCGGCGATCCACAGTTCCTGGCCTGCCGTCAGGTTCCAGCCATCCCAACTGCGGTCGATCCCCAGGGCTTCGCACAATCGGCCGGGACCCCGGGCCAGGTCGCGCGGTTTGGGGGTGCCGCGCCGCTGGGCCATCTGCTCCAGTCCCAGCACAGGTTCCAGCGCGCGGATCAGCACGGCGCTGGCCACGCCGTCCTCGCCGGTTACGGCATTCATGCAGAACCGGGTGTGGATCGTATAGACGTAGGCTCTGCCCGGCGGGCCAAACATGGAACGGTTACGTTTGGAAGGACCGCGATAGGCGTGGCTGGCCGGGTCATCCTGGCCGAGGTAAGCCTCGACTTCCACAATACGGCCGGCCAGCAGTTCGTTGCCGTCGCGGCGCATCACCCAGCGGCCCAGCAGTTCCCGGGCAACCTCGATCGCGCCCCGGCCAAAGAAAGCTTCATCGAGCGGGCGGTGCTCGGGCGGTTCCGCGGGCGAGGATCGGCGACGGCGGGCCGGCACGGCGGGCAGCCTAGGCATAGGGCTGGCTGGTGGGCTTGATCACCAGTTCGGCAACGTGCGCCCTCGGCGGCAAGCTGGCAATCATCACGATGGCCGCGGCGACATCCTCAGGCTGAAGGATGCGGGCGCGGTGCTCGGGGGTAACGGGCACGGGGCGGTTGTCGAGGATGGGTGTATCGACTTCGCCCGGATAAATGTTGGTGACCCGGATGCCTTCTTCGCCGAATTCCAGCGAGGCGCAGGTTCCCAGGGCGGTCATGGCGAACTTGGCCGCACTGTAAGCCACGCCGCCCAGCATGCTGGCGCGTTTGCCAGCGATCGACGAGATGTTGATGACGAGGCCGTCGCGGCGCTGGCGCATGGCGGGGAGCGCCGCATGGATGACGTTATAGGCTCCGGTAGCATTGACGGCGATCAGCTTATCCCAATCGGCCGGATCAAGTTCGGCCAGCTTGCGCTTGACCACGTTGGTGCCGGCGCTTTGGACGATGATGTCGAGTTGCCCCAATTCCCGTTCGGCCCAGGTCACCAGTTCGGTAGCGCTGGCACGATCAGCGACATCCGCCATGCGGTGGATGATGGGCGGCTCCCCTTGAAAGGCAGCGGCGACCTCGCGGAGTTTCTCTTCGCGGCGGCCGCTGATCGCCACGCGGCATCCTTGGGCCGCCAGGGCCAGCGCTGCCGCGGCACCGATGCCTGTCCCACCGCCCGTGATCAGCGCCGTCTTGCCTTTCAGTTGCATGGTCTTCCTTCAATCGTGGTGGATGCCTGGATGAACGTGGATCGATGCTGGTTTGATACCAGGTTTTTTATACCAAGCCTCCCTCGGCAGACAAGCAACCGGCCTGGCGGCTGGAGTGGGCAAACGCCCAGAGGGAACAAACAACCGGTGGGATCAAACGGCTGACATGCACAAACGGCCGGGCATCAACAAAACAAGGCTGCCGCCGGTGAGAGTGCCGGCGGCAGCCATGGTTGAGGGGGGGCTCGTAGCCGTGTGGCTGCGGCCTATTTTAGACCGTAGCCACACTAGCTGGCGGCGGTTGGCGAGGCAGGAGCGGCCTGCACCGCGCCTTCCTCTGGCCGGTCCGCCTTAGAACTTCAGCATCACACCCGCGAAGGCACCGTGCAGGAGCAGGTCGCCGGTGTCGATGTCGGCCATCTCGCGGTAGTCGTCACCCAGGTAAGGAATCTGCTCGGTGGCACTGCCGACACCGGTCACGGCAACCAGGCGGTAGCCGCCGTACACGCTGAGGTTGCAGGTCACCTGGTAGTTGAGGCCCAGGTCGATCTCGGACAGCACGGCAAAGTGGTTCTCGTTGCTGTGGATGTCGGCGATGGCGCCGTCCTCGAACCGGAAGGCGTGCTGGCCCAGACCGTTGTAGACCTGCTGCCGCGAGGTGACGTAGTTGTTGTAGATGCCGATCTTGGGAGCGACGTAGGCGGTCAACTTGCAGGTGGCCCGCCAGTCCATCCGGAAGCCGATCTGGCCGCCGATCAGGTGATTCTTCACCTTGATGTCGTAGTAGGCATCGTAAGCCGGTGCCACGCCAAATTCCGTTTCATCGTGGGCGGTGCCGAACAAGAAGTTGTCGCGGAACTGGAAGTAACGCAAGCCGCCCAGCCACGAGAGCCGCACGCAGTCGCACGGGCACCAGACCGGACCGTGCAGCAGGTTCAGTTCGACGTTATGGAACTCGCTGCTGCGCCACACGGCCTGGGCGCGGGCACCGTTGTACAAGTCGTTGACCGATTCGATCGGCGAGAAGTCGAGCGAGCGGAAATCGAAGATCGAGTTCAACTGGCCGGTGGTATCGGTCACGCGGGCATGCGAATCCATCGGGTCCAGCCACCAGTACGAGGCCGCCAACCAGGTACGGCCGCCGATGCGGTAACCGACATCCACCTGGCTGCCGCCGCTCCAGTCGAAGTCGCCGTCGGTCGTCATCAGCACCGGCTCGGTGCCGCCCGGCGTGGCGTCAAACGTCAGGTCCACGCGGTCGTCGTTGGCCCGGGTCATCACCAACCCGGAAACGCCCACGAACCAGTTGCCGTTGGGCGAACCGGGAACGTAGCCGGCTTCACCCAGGTAGCCGCCGCCACCGTAGACGTAGTCGCCGCCGACATCGACGTAGCCTTCGCCCTCGATGTACTTGCCCATCTGTCCTTCAAACAGCGGGGCTTCGGGGTGTTTCTCGACAACCGAGGGGACCGGCTGCGGATTGGGGAGTACTTTATCGAGAGCCGGTTCGGTCTGGCGAGCCTGATAATAAGGCACGTACTTGGGCGCCGACAGCGAGGCGGGAACCGCGTACGGATGATACTGAGCCTTGGCCATGCCGCCGGTCAGCAGCGCAATCATTGCCGCGAAGATACAAATTCTCATCGCGAAACTCCTGAAGTGTGGGGAGAAGGATTACCACCCGACCATCCATCGGGCGGGCCGGTCCAAGGCGCCGGGAACACACTTGGCTCGACATGGTTGGAGATCGACTGCCACCAGCGACGGGGAACGCAGAATTCGCCGCTATAGGTCACTTTTCTGCGCGGGGCCAATTCAAAATCCGCGCAACCGGCATCAAAATCATGGCACCGTTCAGGCCGTAACGAACGCCCCACCCATGCAGCACGAATCGGTAACACTCGTGATTCCAGACGCACCGCATAACCGGCCCCAAACTACGACCAGTCATGACGAACGTGCCGAACAAACCTGCCATGCCGCCAACAACTTCCATGCGCCTCTTGCCGAGGACGCACGGGCTGCCAGGCCGCTACTTCTGCTGCCCCAAGATCTATCAGCGCGAGCAGGAACAGATTTTCCGCTCGCACTGGTTATGCGTGGCGCATGCCTCGGCCCTGCCCCAACAGGGCGATTACCTGGCATGGAATCTCGAAGGGCAACCGCTGTTGCTGATCCGAGGGGAAGATGGCGCGCTGCGCGGATTCTTCAACGTGTGCCGGCATCGGGCAGCCCTGCTGACCGACACCCAACGAGGCACGCTACGCGGCGCGCTGCGCTGCCCTTACCACGGATGGTCGTATGATCTGTGCGGGAACCTCGTCGCCGCTCCGCACATGCAAGGGACGCCCGGCTTCTGCGCCAGCGATTACCCGCTCCATCCCGTGGCGACGGCCGTGTGGAACGGCCTGGTGTTTGTGAACTTTGCCAGCGAGCCGCTGCCACTGGGGCGCTACCTGGCCCCGCTGGAAAACGCCTTCGACGCTTGGAAACTCGCCGATTGGCGGATCGGCTGGGAGCAGACGTACCGCGTGGCCGCCAACTGGAAACTGCTGCTGCAGAACTTCCACGAGTGCTACCACTGCCCTGGCGTGCATCCGCAACTGAACGCGCTGAGCCCGTTTCAATCGGCCGAGAACGATCTGACCCAAGGCCCGATCCTGGGTGGGCCAATGCGATTGGCCGAGGGCGTCCAAACCTTGAGCCGCGACGGGCGGTATTGCGGCATCGTTCCATCGGGCCTATCGGAGACACAGCGCCGGCAGGTGAGCTACTATGGCATCTTTCCCAACCTGCTGTTCAGCCCTCACCCTGATTATGTGCTGGTGCATCATCTGCACCGTTTGGGCCTGGATGCCACGCGCGTGCATTGCCTGATCTTGTTCTCGCCCGAGGCGATGGAGCGGCCGGATTTCGATCCTGCTCCCTCGGGCCAGTTCTGGCACCAGACAAACCAACAAGACTGGGAGATGTGCCAACGGGTGCAACTGGGGATCGCATCGCTGGGCTACGAACCGGGCCCTTACAGCACGCTGGAAAGCACCGTCGCGGCCTGGGACCAGCATTATCTGGACACCCTAGACGAACCGTAGATTCGCAGGCCAGGCACCGCCTGACGGAATTACGATCGAACCGATGGATTATTGCGCCGCCCATGTGACTTAGCGCATACAGCCGATGATATTCAGCGCACCGGAACCTGTCAGGCGTTGTCTGAATGCCCAGGTTGCTCCAACAGTTTCAGCAGGCATTGCACGCTAAAGGGCTTGACGAGGTGATGATCGAACCCGGCTTGCCGCGTCGCCTCCACGTCGCCGGTCTGGCCGTAACCCGTCAACGCGATCAGGCACAGCGGCTTGCCCGGCCGCGCGGCCCGCATCCGCCGGGCCAGTTCAATGCCGCTTAAGCCCGGCAAGCCAAGGTCCAAGATGGCGACTTCCGGTTGCTTCTCTTCGAAGAGTTTCAGGGCCGTGAAACCATCGGCCGCCTGCTGGACTTCATGGCCTTCCACGGTCAGCAACTTGCCGAGCATCGCCCGGGTATCGTTCTGGTCTTCCACCAGCAGAATCCGGCAGCGGCGGCCACTGCGGGCCGGAGTGCATTCCTCGGAGGCGGCGGGAGCCGGCGACGTGAGCGGCAGGCGAATTTCAAACTCGCTTCCGCAACCTTCGCCTTCGCTGCGGGCCACCACGGTGCCGCCATGCAGTTGCACGATGGAACGAACCAGGGTCAATCCTACGCCCATCCCACCTTGGCTGCGTTCGAGTGCCGTGCCCGACTGCACGAACATATCGAAGATTGCGTCGAGCATATCCGCAGGGATGCCAATCCCTTGATCGCGGACCACGATCACGGCTTCTGCCCCTTGGCGCTGGAGGGACAGGGAGATGGGGCCTCCTGCCGGGGAATACTTGACGGCGTTGGCCAGCACATTGGCTTGCATCTGCACCAGCCGGTCGGGATCGCCATAGACCCACAGCGGCTCTTGTGGCAGATCGTCGGAAATGGTGGAACCGTTCTCCTGGGCCAGGACACGGATTTCCGCCAGGGCATCGCGCGCTGTTGCCACCAGGTCGACGGTTGCTTTGCGCACCTGGAGCTTGTCTTGCGTGAACCGTGAAACGTCCAGCAGGTCGTCCAGCAGCCGCGTAATATGACGGATTTGCCGGTTGAGCACGTCCAGCGCTTCGGCGCAAACGTTCGGGGGTACGCCCTCGGTGGAAAGCAGGCTGACGGAAGTCTGAGCAGCACTTAAAGGGTTGCGCAACTCGTGCGAAAGGATCGCCAAAAAGCGGTCGCGGCGGTGGACGGCTTCGCGAAGCTCATCCTCGACCCGCCGCCGCTCGGTGAGGTCTGAAACGGTCGCCAGGATCAGTTCCCCCTGCTCGGTTTCTACGGTCGCCAGGGCCACCTCGACGGGAAACTCGCTGCCATCGTGCCGCCGCCCGGCGAGTTGGCAACGCCCATCCAGCCGGCGAGGGAACGGCGATTGCGAAATGGCGTCGCCAAGTTGCGAGCGGATGGCCTGCTCCGCGTCAGGCATCAATCGTTCAATGCAATGACCGATCAATGCGTCGCGAGGATGACCGAACAAGCGCTCGGTTTCGCGGTTGACCAGTACGATCTGCCCATCGTGATCGAATATCACCATCGCGATGGGCGCCGCATCGAATGCAGCCCGGTGCCGCACCGGCCAGCGCCGCTTGATGGAGCCGGCAACGGCCACGGCCGCGGGGGTCGCGTCAGCCGGCCTGGTGTAGCCGGATGGTGGATGGGTTGATGCATGTGCGGGCACATGCGCACTGGCTGGAGTGTGCTTCTCGAAACCGCCTGGATTCATGTCTTTCAACCTCCGTGCCGGTATCGCGTGGGCGCCGTTCGCGGAGGCGCAGCAGGCAACGGCGCTTAGACGGACTTGCGACGACAAACGGCGACTATGGGCGAGCCCACACCTTCGGCTCCGCTGGAACCGCGCACGTTGTTACGCAGCCAAACCGCTACGACGGTCGGCCGAGGTTCCATTGCGATGGGGCTGAAGGTGCGATGGCTGATTTTGCGGGGCCAGCCGAATCCGGCCCCGAGCGTTGCAGCGGCGATGCGTACGTGATGAAAGGGAGGCGAAGGAAATGGACCAATTGCCCAAGTACGCTTCCGTGCAACACTCCAAAACCGCTTCCCAGGGCCATGCTTTCATTGAGCACACTGGGATCAAACCCGACCACGCGGGCGACTGAGAGCAACCTCCTACAGGCTGTATTCTAGCGTAGGGTAGTTCCAGATATGCATGCTTTTTGCTTTTTAATGCAGCGGATAGCGGATAAACCAAAGTATCTCGATAGGGGCGACCGGTTTACAGATTTCTGCGCGGCGCAAGTTTGTTTTATTTCAGATCGTGCTGTCGAATTGCCGCCGATTTGCCGGAAAACTGCAAGATTGCAGCATGAAACCGCTCAATGCCCGGCCATTTCTGATACAAGGTTCGGGCATTATGCCTTGGCGCTGCCGGAGGGAACCAACTGGACACCTTGTGTGAACCGCTTTGCTTGCATGTTTCGTGACTTTCATAAGCCCCTCAGGTACCGCGACATTTCACTCTCCTGGCGCTTAACACACGGGGGCGCGCCGTTACCGCACACCGCGTAGCGGCCCGGTCGCCCGAGGGCAACGCCCTAGCATGCGCCGCTAGCAGCCATCTGAGCGGCTGGGCTTGCGCATGGGCCGCGGCCGATCGTCAGTCAGGTGGGCTGCGGGAAAGGGGGGGCACCATGCGCCAAATGCCGACCCGACCGGGGGGCGACCACCCTACGCGAACCCGCGCTGGCGACGTAAGTGTCTCCATGACAGCAGCTTGTGTACGGAACGAAACCGCCATTTCTGCGAACGGCCACACCAGCCTATACTTTCGCGGGCCTGCCGCGCTGCAATCTTGGTTGGCCCGCGCGCCCTGGATCCACCCGCCGACGCCTCCTATAAGCCCCCAAAGCTCATGGACTTATTGCACGTGGTCACGCTTGCGATCATCCAGGGGGTGACGGAGTTTTTGCCGATCAGCTCCTCCGGGCATTTGGCCATTGTGGAATATCTGCTGGCACAGCCGGGTGAACCCAACGAACAGTCTGAACTGACGCTCAACATCTTCCTCCACCTGGGCACGTTACTGGCCGTGGTGGTGTTCTACTTCCGCCCGATTCTGCGGCTACTGAACCAGGACCGTCGCGTGGTAGGGCTGCTCTTGGTAGCCACCATTCCGGCGGCCATTGTTGGGCTGACCATCAAGAACCTGATGCCAGAACTGGTAACCAGTTCGCTGCTCAGCGGGTGCCTGCTGCCGGTGACCGGGCTGTTGCTGCTGCTAAGCTCGCGGCTACCCGACGGCCAGCTCGATTACCGCAACATCAGTTACCTCCAAGCCTTCGGCATTGGCTGCGTCCAAGCGATTGCCGTCCTGCCGGGCCTGTCGCGAAGCGGCTTCACCATCGTGGGCGGACTGGCCCTGGGACTGCGGCGCGATGCGGCGGCCACCTTTTCCTTTCTGTTGGCCATTCCGATCATTGCCGGGGCCGGAATCGTGGAAAGCGCCGACCTGTTGCGGTCGGGCAAACTGACCATCCCGGCCATGCAACTCGCGATTGGGGCGGCGGTTGCCATGGTGGTGGGCCTGCTGGCCCTGGCCTGGCTGGTTCGCTGGCTGCGGCAGGGAAGATTCCATCTGTTCGCCTGGTGGTGTTTTGCCTTGGGGGCCGCAGTCATTGCCTGGAATCTGCTGGAACCGGCCTCACCTTCAAAACCGTCTCCCGGTTCGAGCGCCGTTGAACTCACCCACTCCAACCGCGGTTGAGGCCGCGGCAACGGGGAGGATTTGGCCGCGGAATCCGGGCGTCGTTGCAAGTCTTGCTGTCTAAAATCCTTTCGAGGCCCCAATCCCGGCGGCGGCTTCCGACCGATCAGAAGGTAAGCCGGCCACCGGTCCGGTTATGCCCTGAACCGATCAACGATGGGGAACTTGTGCGAACGCGGGGCGTCTAAATCCTGGGGAGGCCGTTGGCCCGGGCCATCGCCGGCATGGGCCGCTCACCATAAGCTATTGAAAGGCAATCACTATTGCAATGAACGACGTCTCCGCCTACGAGCTGATTAGTGCATACTTCGACGGCGAGTTGTCTGGCGACGCTCGTGCGGAGGCGGAACGTCTGCTCGTTGAACATGCCGAATATCGCCGCTGGTTTCAGCAGCTCAAGACCATGCGCGGCGCGCTGGCCGCATTGCCCAAGTACCAGTTGGAGCACGACTTTGCGCAAAAAGTACTTCGGCGTGCCGAACTGGCCACCTTGCAGGGGACGGGCAACATCCCGCCATCTGGTGCCGCGGCCCCGCCCAGCGGCCAACCTACATCAGCCCAACCCGCTTCGGCACCGCCCAACTCAACAGCGCCCGATTCGGCAGAACGCAACGGTGGAAACTCGGGACCGGCCGGGGGAGGCCGCGTTTCAGCACGTTGGGATGCCCCGCTATGGATCGCCTTGGCGGCATCGGTTTGCATCTACGTGAGCCTGGCGGGCCGCTCCCAGGTGGAGCAGGTGGAATCTCACGTAGCCCAGGCGCCCGAAGCCATGTCGCAAAGCGGGGTCAGCGAGATGCCGCCAGCGCCCGACTCAGCTCCGGCGGCCGATGAGGCCCATTTTGGAATCGTGGGCGATGACAAGGCTGCCTCGCCACGCTTCCATCCGTCCGGCCCGACGGCTAACGAACGGACCGGCACGTTTGCCGTGCGCGGTAAGCAGGCCCAGGAAGCGACCCTTCGCGATGCCAACGGGGCAACCCGTGATTTGTTTGAAGGTTCGCTCGCTCCGGCCGCACGCGTGGAGAATGCGCGGCCCGATCGCCAGGCGGCGCATGGTGACGCCAACGACCCCCGTACCAACCGCCTGATGCCCAAGAGCGCCGGTCGGCCAGTGGCTGGAGACGAAGTGGTGGGAAGCGAACCCGTCCCGGCGACGGCCAGCCCAGGCATATCGGGGCGTATGGCAGCAGGAGGATTTTCCAGCAGCAACGCGCCGGGTGTCCCCATCGCTGCTCCGGTGCGCGAGGTCCGGCTAGGCGTGGCATCGGAAGCGCAACCGGGGGCCGATGATATTGTCATCTGCGAAACGGCCGGCGATGCGCAAACCTTGATCGCCCAGTTTGAATCGGCCTTGGCCGCCGAATCGATCCACCTGGCGATTCCCCAGGCGGCGCGGGCAACGGATGCAGACCGCAAACAGCACAAAACTCCCCAGGCGAACGCTGGGAATCTGGCGATCCCGCCGCAGAACTTGCAACGTTCACTGGCAACGGGGCCGGCACACGAAGAGGTGCGCGTGTACGTGGTGGAAGCCAGTTCTGAACAGCTTGCAAGGTTGAAAGCCCGGTTAGAACGATTGCCTAGGGCCGTCGTCCGCCAGGGCTCGGTTCAAGCGGCGGAATCCGGCGAGCAGGCGGCGTTGGTGCAGGCGCCGCCGCCCGCATCCTCGCAGCGGACTTCGAGCCCGGAACCTGCACCAACCAGCAATCCCGCGCAGCAGCCGACCCCGAAATTGGAACTGAAAGCAACCCCGCCGGCCGATGATGCTTCGTCTGCGCAGGGTGCTTCCCGAGAACTCGGGCCGGCCCGGGAACAGCACATCTCCGAGGCGACGCAAACCTCCCAGGCCGATCACGCGCCGCGCCGCGCCGTGTTTATCCTTCGCGCGCCGCGCGAGAAATAAAAAGCTCGCTCCTTTCTATCGCATCGCAATACAATGGCATCTGGCAATGCGCCATGGCGTTCGTCCGCGGCGCATGGCAATCCCAGCGGCGGTTCTGTCGCTACCGTTCATTGCATACGCGCGAGATGCTGAATAGCCATTCTGCTCGGGCCGGAGCGATGACTGAGGTCACCCGATTGTTGCATGCTGCCGAGGCGGGCGATGCGGTCGCTGCCGAGCAGCTGTTGCCATTGGTTTATGACGAACTGCGCGCGCTCGCTACTGCTTATCTGGCCAACGAACGTCCCGGTCAAACCCTTCAACCGACTGCTCTGGTCCACGAGGCGTACATCCGGTTGGTGGGCGGCGCGGAGCCCGAGCCGTGGAACGGCCGCAGGCACTTTATCGCAGCCGCGGCCGTGGCGATTCGGCGAATCCTCATCGACAACGCCAGGCGCAAACAGAGCTTGAAACGGGGCGGCGGCCGGGCACGCGTTGACCTGGACGAGTCGCAACTTGGCCTGCGGGAGCCGCAAGAAGACCTACTGGCCTTAGACGAGGCACTCCAGAAGCTCGCCACCGTGTATCCGCAAGAGGCCGAAGTGGTCCAACTGCACTACTTTGCCGGCCTTACGCTCGCTGAAGTTGGTCAGCTTCTGGAGATTTCGCCCCGCACGGCCAGGCGACAGTGGACATTCGCTCGGGCTTGGCTTCGGCGGGAGATCGAAGGCGCCGCGCCCGCGGCCGAAGATTCTTAGAAAAAGTTTGGCCGGGCTGAGCCGCCGTTTGCGCATAGGGAATCAGAGGCCGATTGCGGTACGTCGATTCCGTGTTACTGGGGTTGGAAGCTGAGGGAGTTCCCATGCGAACAACCGGGCGGCTTACCATGCTGGCGGCGGCCTGCGTTCTGCTCGCAGGCTGCGGATCACCGCCACCAGACAATAGTGGCGGAGGCAGTCGGGGAGCGGAACCGCTGATATCCATCCTGGTGGTCTTGTTGATGACGGCTTTGCTGGTCGTCATTGAATGCTGGCTGCCGGCCGAAACGTCGTCGCGCCGGTTGACTCAGTCGCAGATCGGCTTTCGCAACAAGATTGCCCTCGGGAGCATGATAGGCATTGTCGGACTGGCGGCAATCTCCGCGCTGACGCAGTGCGCGACGACCAGCCGAATCAATCCGTCCCTGGCAGGTTGGCTATTCAGCCTGGCACTCATTGGTATCAATTCGCTGTCCTATATGACCTTTGTCCTGGCGATTGTTCGGTATCGGAGTCGCTACGCCGCCACGGTCTTTACACTGCTGTGCTGCGGAGCGGTGACATTCCTGAATCTGGCATTGATCTCAGAGATAAGATCTTCCAGCGAACCGTCGCTTGAACTGTTCGCCATGCTGCCAGTCTTGTCGGCCGTTGTCGGGTTTCTGTGCCTGATTTGCCTCCGCGTGGGAGAGTTTGTCGGCGGCCTCTTAACCGAGAACGGGAATCTCCCGCTGCTAAGCCTTCCCAAGCGTAAGGCCGTACAAAGTGCGATCGGATGCATGCTTGGCGGGGCCATCACCAGTGTCTTCGTATGGAATATGGAGCCCGCCAGTACCTCTGAGAGACTCAATGCATTTGTAACCGGGATCATGCTGCCGTACTGCTGTGGAGCGTTCGGATCCGGCAGTATCCAGGTTTGGTTGTTGGCGTTTGTTTCCACCACGATCTTCGCGATGACAGTCCTGAATGAGAAGGTTCGATCTCGGACAATCGCCAAGTTGTCATTTAGCGCATTTATGTCGTTATCGCTGCTCACACTGTGGTTCGACGGATACATCGTGGCAATGTTCAATCCAGTCCTAAGCAGTGAATTTGCGGAAGCCGCTGCCGAGACAATCGTGACCGGGCTGATCAACCAATTAGCATTTCCTCTCGATATGATTGTTACCATTTTCTGGTCGGTTCTGTGGATGATGGTGCTTCGCGCATTGGATGCCGAATTAAGCGATACCGTGCAGCGGCCGGTAACCGTCCGTCCCGCTGGATACCGTAACCACTCGTTCTCTGTTCGGCGAATGGTGCCCGTGTTCAAAGCAGGTGGGGCATCGTTTCTGATCAATCTCGTCGCCGTGACCGTTTGGACGGGAATCCTGGCATTACTTGCAGGATCGATCATTCAACCAGGACGCGACCTGTCGTTCGACATCAGTATGACCAGTTTCTTTGCGGCATTGAATTTTTGCCCGGTCGTTGGAGTAGTCGCCCTGTCGGCACTTCAAGCGGGTCGGTTCCCGTCGGAACGCGTTCTTGGTTGGGAGACTGCTGAACGAGCATCCAGGCACTGTTTAGCGCACATCGTCATGGCGCTGCTGATCTGGTTGTTGTTCGGGTTTCTGATGGCCTCGGTACTTCCTCTGGCGCTCTAACATGCATGAACAATCGATCTTTCTGGCGGCCTTGGAGATTGATGATGCCCGGCTTCGTTCCGAGTATCTCGACGAGGCGTGCGGCGGCGACGACCAACTGCGCTGGCAGGTAGAAGGCCTGCTCGCTGCGCACGAACGATCCGGCGCTTTTCTCGATCAGCCTGCGCTGCAACACCGAGCGGCTCGATTTCCTGGCGAGGCCACCAGTGGTCAGCACGGCGCGGATCCCCCCGGCGAGGTCGACCTGTCGTTCCTGGAGCCGTCGAACAGGCCGGGTTCACTGGGGCGATTGCGGCATTACGACGTGCAGGAGATCGTGGGCCGTGGTGGGTGCGGGATCGTCCTCAAGGCGTTCGATGAGAAGCTGCAGCGGGTGGTCGCCATCAAGATCATGGCGCCCGAACTGGCTGCCACGTCGCCCGCCCGCAAGCGGTTCTTGCGCGAAGCCCGAGCCACCGCCGCCATTCGCCACGAGAACGTGGTCAGCATTTATGCCGTCGAGGAGCAGCCGCTTCCGTTTCTGGTGATGGAGTTCGTCCAAGGCGAAACCTTGCAGCAGCGGCTGAATCGCACCGGCCCACTGCATCGAGGTGATATCCTGAGGATCGGACGGCAGATCGCCGATGGGCTGGCCGCCGCCCACGGCAAGGGGCTGATCCATCGCGACATCAAGCCGGGGAATATCCTGCTGGAAGACGGCACCGACCGGCTCAAAATCACCGACTTCGGCCTGGCTCGAACCGCCGACGATGCCAGCGTGACGCAGAGCGGCGTTATCACCGGCACGCCGCTTTACATGTCGCCCGAACAGGCGCAGGGGCTCAACATCGACCATCGCTCCGATTTGTTCAGCCTGGGCAGCGTGCTGTATGTGATGACCAGCGGTCGGCCACCGTTTCGGGCAGGGACCACGATTGCCGTAATGAAGCGCGTGGTTGAAGAACGCCCTCGCCCCGTGCAGCAGATCATCCCCGAGATCCCCGATTGGTTAGTGGCCATCATCGCCAAGTTGCATGCCAAGCGCCCGCAAGACCGGTTTGCGTCCGCGCACGAGGTAAGCGAACTGCTGTCGCAATGCCTGGCGGCGGTTGAACAGGACCGCCCGGTTGAACTTCCCGAAGACGTCACCGCGATGCTGCCACAGCAATCGGACGATACGTCGGAAACGGTGGCCAGCCTGCCATCGGAAGAAGTGCGCGCCGCCGGAGGTCTGAGCCCGCCAGCCCGCAGCCAACTCTCCCGCAGACAGCACCGCCCGTGGGCCATCGCGGCCGCCATGGTTCTGATGCTCGTGGCGGGCCTGGGCATCACCGAGGCAACCGGAGTGACCAGCATCGGCAGCACGGTGATCCGGTTGTTCTCGCCCGAGGGCACGCTGGTGATCGAGGTAGACGATCCAGCAACGGAAGTGAGTATCGACGGCGAGGAGATCGTCATCACCGGCGCTGGTGCCAAGGAAATTCGCCTGAAGCCGGGTCAATACAAGCTGCTGGCCAGCAAGGATGGCAAGCTGGTGCGGCAGGAACTGGTCACGGTGACCCGGGACGGCCGGCAGGTGGTTCGGGTGAGCAAGGAAGCGGGGCCGATGCCGCCACAGGGCACCACGGCGTCGCTGAATCGCCGCCCGAAGTTTCGCAGCGGCGGCGACTGGCACATCGAGAACGGTGAACTCACCCAGGCATCTCACGGATTTTCGCGCCTTTTGTTCGGCGATCCCAATTGGACGGACTACGATTTCGAGGTCGAAGCCAAATCAATTGGGAAGGATAAGGATCACGGCATTTGTCTGCTGTTTCGGGCACGCGACCTGGGCAACAGCCACCAGATCGACATCGGCGGTTGGGGTGCTACCGTTACCGAGGCGATCTTCACGAAGGATGGCAAATGGGGCCGCAGTCCTGGTTGCTACCTCAAGATTCCCCACGAGCACGGCCGCTGGTACAAGGTCAAAATCGAGGTGCGCGGTCCTTCCATACAATGCCTGGTGGATGGAAAGAGCATTTTCCTGTTCAGCGACGAGACGTTCCTCCAGGGCATGATCGGCCTGGGTACGCACAATGCCCCCGCGCGCTGGCGCAATCTCACCGTGACGGCACCGGATGGAACGGTGCTATGGAAGGGGTTTCCGGAGATCGAACCTGCTTCGCCCGCCGGAGCATTGGCCAATCCCGACCGCCGCGCCGCGGAGTGGGTACTGTCGATCGGCGGAAGTGTCCGGGTGATTGACAACGGAAAAACGAGTGATGTTATCGATCGCATCGAAGATTTGCCGGATTCGAACTTCTACATTTACCACCTAATCCTCAGTCGGCCAGGGGTTGCAAGCCGCGACTTGGAGCATCTGGCTGGCTTGCAGAAGCTGGGAATGCTTCATCTGTCTGCAATGAATATCGACGACGACACCATCCGACTTATCGCCGCGGCACCGGAACTATGGTTCGTAAACATGGGATCGAGCACCATTCATTCATCGGCATTGAAGGAATTCCGGCAACTCAAAAAGCTTCAGTTCCTGGCCGTTCCCGGCGGCGAACTGGTCGACGACGACTGGGCTTCTCTCCAGGAGTTGAAGTCGCTGCGATTCATTCAAGTGTCCGGTGTAACCGATGCCGATGCCGATGCCGTTGGCCTCGCTCAAGTTGGACATCTGCGGACGGTCTGGTTTCCCCATGCTGAAACGCTGCAGGACGAAACGATTGCGGCCTTCCAGCAGCGCGAGCAGACGTGCCGACTCGTGCTGGGAGAAAGGGACAACATTCGAGTCGCTGGGCGGGATCCGGTTCGCGAACTGGCAACGCGACTGCACGCAGCGGGCGCGGAAATGAAGCTGAGCAGTGTCGGTGGCAGCGAAATCCTGTCGCTGGAAAGTACCTTGCCTTTCCGAGTGTTGAGACTGACGATTCCCCCGGGCACGGAGATCGACGCGGTAACGCGCCGCCTGTTGACCTGCGCCGAACTTGGCCTCTGCAACGCCTCCGGAATCAAGGACGCTGACGACTTCGCGCAGCACCTGGCCGACCAAACTCATCTTGGCGCTCTGAATTTGCGCGATTCCGATCTGACCGACGCGGGCCTCGAGGTGCTTGGCGGACTACCGAGCCTGAATTACTTGGATGTCCGCGGCACTCGCGTCACGGCCGAGGGGGTGCAGGCATTCCAGGCGGCGCGAGCGACGCCCGTGGAGATGATTTACAGCAAAGCAACCGAAACCGCCGGTGAAGAGACTGCTTCGACATCATCGGCATTCGCACACAATCCCGACGCCGTGCGAGCGGAACTGCGCCGCCGCAATCCGGACTTCAAAGGCGTAATGACCCACCTGATCGAAGATGGAAAAGTCGTCCGCTGGACCGTTGCCGGAGGTGAGCTTGCCGATCTATCGCCGCTGTTGGGGCTGAAGCACCTGAAGCAGTTGAACTACCAAGCCTTCGATCCGCAGCGCGATGCCCCGGTCGTCCGCCAACTGGCGAGTTTAGAGAAAATCAACGACGATTCGGCGGCTTCCTACCGCCAAGCATACCCGGCGAACAAACCGCTGCAGGCCGTGAGCGACGATTGGCTGGAAACCGTCGCCAGGTTGCCCATCCAGTCGCGCTTGCCCGTTGTGATGGAGAAGCTCCAGGAACAAAACCCGAACTTCGACGGCAAGTACGCCTTCCGCGAAAACGACATGTTCCTGACGTTCGACAGCCGGGCCGTGACCGATATCTCGCCGCTGGCGGCGCTGCCGGAACTGCAACAGCTTGCGTGCTCGGTTCCCTTTCCCAACCGTTCCTGGCTGTCCGACCTATCGCCGCTGGCTGGCCTTTCGCTGACCAGACTGGAGTGCGAGCGGACGCGGATTGTGGACCTTTCGCCGCTGAAGGGGATGCCGCTGACAAAGCTCGATCTCACGGGAACACCGGTTTCTGATCTGACCCCCCTGAAAGGAATGCCCTTAACCTGGTGTGATCTGGTCGGAACCCGGGTCGAGAGCCTCGCACCTTTGGCGGGCATGCCGTTAAAGCGATTGGAACTCGGAAGCGCCCCCGTGGCAGATCTCTCCCCACTGAAGGGCATCCCGCTGGAATATCTGAATGTTACTTCGCCCAAGGTTACGGACCTCTCGCCGCTGCGGGGAGCACCGCTGCGATACCTGAGTTGCTGGGGGGCACAGGTATCGGACCTTGCGCCGCTCAAGGGAATGCCGCTGAATGAACTATATTGCTTCGGTACGCAGGTTTCAGACCTTTCGCCACTGAAGGGGATGCCATTGACCCGTCTGGAATGCGGCAACTCGCGCGTTACCGACCTTTCCCCACTAGCTGATATGCCGCTCAAGCTACTGAATATTGCCGGTACGGACGTTGTGGACCTTTCGCCGCTGGAGGGGATGCCGCTGGAATCGCTGGTATTTCCCAACGTGTCGGAAGAGAACCGCCGCAGGGTTCGCAGCATCAGGTCCCTCAAGACGATCAACAATATGCCGGCGGACGAGTTCTGGAAGAAGGTCGACGCTCAAGAATGATTCCCACGGACGCAGAAGCCGCGGCGCAACGGGTGCTGCCGCGGCACGCCTACGGCACCTGGACCAGCGGTTGCGCTTTCGCCTGCCGCGAAGGATCAATGCCTAGCAGCGCTGCGACCGTCGGATGCAGTTGCAGCGAATCCACGCGGCCCAGGTTGATCCCGCCCAGCGGTTGCTCGGCCCGCCACAGGATCATCATTCCGTCCATCTCGGGATTGGTTTTGGGATCGTAGCCGTGCATGCCCAGCAGTCCGCCGGCTTCGGCCGCCGATTCCAGCAGTTTGCCGCCCCGGCTGGCAAACCCGTATCCCTTGGCCAGCACGATCACAATATCGCCTGTCCGACTCGGATAGTTCATCTGCCAATGCTCTGGCAATTCGCTCTGAAGGTAAGCCTTGGCAAAGTTGTGCCGGCCAATGCCCTCTGCAATGGCCCGCAGTCGCTCCGGTTGCCGCGTGGCAATCTGCGGATCGTCGAAGAACAAGTGAGCCACGTTTCCGCTGCGGACCATCTGGACGCCAGCCGCGCCGCCCAGCCCGGTGAGCTGTTCGAGGTTGACCACGTGATCCACCCGGGACATGCCGTGGTCGGTGGTGACCAGCAGATAAAACTCGTCGCCCGGCTTGCGCGTGCGCTGCCAGAGGTCCAGGGCCTGGGTGAGAAATTCGCCCAGGTCGCGGTCGACCTGCTTGAGCTTGTCCGCAATCTGGGGGCTATCCGGGCCGTACCGATGGCCGGCGCCGTCGGTGCCTTCCATGTAGCCCATCAGCAGTTGAAGCGGCTGCGTCCTCGATCCGTCGTTCTTCCAGGCATCGAGCAGTTGGGCCAACCGCTGTTGATCGCGCAGGCGGCTATCGAACCGCTCGGCAAAGTAATCGGCGCGCACCTCGCCTGCCTGGGCGTGCGAGAGCGGCCAATCGTAAACCGCCGTGCGGATGCCCTGCCGGGCCGCGGTCAGCCAAATGGGTTCGGCAGCCAACAGCCGACCATCGGCCGGGTAGCTGTATTGCTTGCGCGTTTCGCGGTCGTAGAAGATGTTGCTGGGAATGCCGTGGACGGCCGGGTGGGCACCCGTCGCGTGCGAGGTATGGCTGGGAAAGGTCAGCGACGGAAAGACCGGCACCAGGTTGCGACTGAACGCACCTTCCTTCTCAAGACGCGCTAACGTGGGAAAGGTGCCGCGGTCGAGATAATCGCCACGGACACCGTCGATGTTGATCCATACCACCGTCCGCCGAGTTGCCGGAGGCAGTTGCAGCTTGGGGCGCTGTGCTGCTTCGGCAGCAGGCGATACGGCCCGAGCATCCGGCGGCATCCCGGCCCGAACTGCCGGCAGCACGTCCACGGCCGGGGCAGCCAACCAGCCGGCCGCCATCAATCCTGCCAGGGCCACAAGCGATCGACGGATAGATGCCTTCATCGTTCGCGCCTGAGAATGGAAAGGAAGAATCGGGCTGTCGGCCCATTTTGTACGAAGTTGCACGGCGGTGCCCGCCCAAGCCGTTACAGGGCATCGCGCAGCCGCCGGTCCAAGGCCGAATAGCGCCGGGCGGTGTCGGTGCGGCGGACGGCCATTTCCAGCGCCTTGCGACTGCCCACGATAATCACCAGTTTCTTGCCGCGCGTAACGGCCGTATACACCAGGTTCCGCCGCAACATCATATAGTGTTGCGTATGCAGCGGGATCACCACGCAAGGGAATTCCGAGCCTTGGCTCTTGTGAATGGAAAGCACATATGCCAGGGCCAGTTCATCCAGATCGGTGAATTCATACGTTACCAGACGATGGTCAAACCGCACGATCAGTTTTTGATCCTCGCGATCGATAAAGTCCACCGTTCCCAAGTCGCCGTTGAATACTTCGCGATCGTAGTTGTTCTCCATCTGGATCACGCGGTCGCCCAGGCGGAACGTGTAGCCTGAACGTTGCACTTCAGCGCCGCCGGCGGCCGGGTTGAGGGTCGCTTGCAATAGCTGGTTCAAATGCCTGGCACCCAGGTCGCCGCGGTTCATCGGGCTGAGCACCTGGATATCGGCAATGGGATCAAACCCGAACCGGGCCGGAATCCGCTCCTTGACCAACCGCACCAGCAGATCGTGGATGCTGGGGGCGTCGTGGGCCTCGATGAAGTAGAAATCGGCCAGGTCGTCTGGCACCGCCAGCTCGGGCATCCGGCCGGCGTTGATGTCGTACGCCGCGGTGATGATGCGGCTTTCGCTCGCCTGGCGGAAAATCTCGGTCAGCCGCACAACCGGAATCAAACCCGAGGCAATGATATCGGCCAGCACCGCGCCGGGGCCCACCGACGGCAACTGATCGACATCGCCCACCAGCACCACGCATGCTTCCTGCGGCACGGCGCGAAAGAAATGGTTCGCCAGCATCACATCGACCATGGAGCATTCGTCGAGGACGAACAGGTCGCCCTTGAGCGGCTTGTCCTGGTTGCGATTGAACTGGCCGGTGGTGGCGTCGTATTCCAGCAGCCGATGGATGGTCTTGGCCGCGCGGCCGGTGGTTTCTGCCAATCGCTTGGCCGCGCGGCCCGTGGGCGCGGCCAGGACGCATTTAAGCTGCTTGGCGGCGAAGATTTCCAGTATGCTTCGTACCAGCGTGGTCTTGCCGACGCCCGGCCCGCCCGTAATCACCAGCATCTTCTGCTGGCACGCCTGGCGGATGGCTTCGCGCTGCCCGTCGGCCAGGCTGATGCCTAGCCGCTGCTCGATCCACGGCAGCGCTTTATCGACATCGATCGACGGCAGTGGGTGCAACTTACCCGACGCGATCCGGCGAATCTGGTAGGCCACGGCCGTTTCGGCCTGATGCAGCCCGGCAAGATACAGCCACGATTCCCCGGCGACGTCTTCGCGGATGATGCTTCCATCCTCTAGCGCGGCGGCCACCGCCTGTTCCACCAGCAGCAGGTCCACCTCAAGCAACTGCACCGCGGCGTCGATCACCTGCCCCTCAGGGAAGGCGCAATGCCCGTCTTCCGCCAGGCGGTGCAATACGTGCCGCAGGCCGGCCCGCACACGGTGAGGGCTATCGCGGGCGATGCCCAACCGGCCAGCCAACTCGTCGGCCGTTTGAAAGCCGATCCCCCGCACATCCTCGGCCAGTTGGTAAGGATTGTGCTTGATCCGCGCGATCGCCTTGAAACCGTAGGCGCGGAAGATGCGGGTGGCCCTGCCCGAGGTGATCCCATGCTGGGCCAGAAAGACCATGATCTTGCGGACTTCTTTCTGCTGGGTCCAGCTTCCGAGGATCATTTTGAGCCGGTCGCGACCAATCCCTTGCACGTGCAAGAGGAAGTCGGGCGAGTTGTCCAGAACCTCCAGCGTCCGTTCCTTGTAGACGGCCACGATGCGGGCGGCCATCTTGCGGCCGATTCCTTTCACCACACCCGAGGCCAGGTACTTTTCGATGCCTTCGGCCGTGGCCGGTTGTGAACATTCCAGGTGTTTGGCCTTGAACTGCCTGCCGTGCCTGGGATCGACCGTCCACTCGCCGGCGGCTTCCACCGTTTCGCCGGGCGATACCGACGGGACTTCGCCGACCACGGCCACCAACTGGCGATGTCCGTCGGCCTGCACCCACAGCACGGCAAAACCGTTCTCCGGGTTGTGGAAGGCCACGCGATCGACGATACCGGTTAATTTCTCGGGCATGAGTCACAAGGGCGACAGTGCGGCGGTAGCCAGGGCAAAGCAGGTGGGAGGCCAGGGGTGGTGGAAACGGTCCTCCCCTCCCCCGAAATTATGGCCGATCGCCGGGCGGGGCAATTGCGGTTTGGGCCGGGGGCGGCATCGCGGCCCAAGAATGCAGGCGTAAGCCGCCCCCACCCCCCCGGAGTTGCCGTCAAGACCGCATCCCCGGCGCTACCTTTCCATCCGGGGGGTGGAAGGCCGCGGGGAGGATGACCGCAGCATACCGCGTGACAGGAAGTAACTGGCTAACCAAACGGGGGGAAGCTGCGCGTTACAGGGTTTTAAGGCGCTTTTATGTCCCCCACGCCCGCGGGCACCACGTGAGCTAGCCGGCTAGAAGGCCGCGCGTTCCAAGCTTTCCTTGCGCTGCACAATCTTGCGCTCGAGTTCTTCAAGGGCTTGTTTCTTGGTCTTGAGCGTATGCGTGATGCCAACTTCTTTGGCGGCCTGGATTGTTTCGTCCTTGTTGAGCCGACCGCCGATCCGCTTGACCGTGCTGGCGATTTGGGCGTACGTCAGTTCGGCATCGAGCGCCTGTTCGTACAGCGTGAGCAGTTCCTGGGCGGCCGCGACCACCTTATCGCGATCGACGCTGGGCCCCTTGGCGCTGCCACGACCCCGGCCGCCGACGGGAACCACGCCGGTGCGGGCGTACGTTTCGGCCGTCACCAGAAAGTCGGCGAACTGGGCCACGGTCAACTGCGCAAACGGGGTTAAACCGTGCGCGGCTCGCCGCAGGTCGCCGGCGCACGACTTACCGCCGGATGCTTCGATCGGATCGGCCAGGTTATTGAGAAAGGACTGGAGTTCGGCCACCTTCATACAGTGGGATCCTTTGCGAGATTTCGTGGACCAGGTCACGGAAGCGGGCGTTGATCTCGCCGTGATCGGCGGCGAAGGCGTGATCATTCGCGGCCTCGTTGAACTGGCTCCTTAAGGGAATCGTGGTCGAAAACCGATGCACCGCCTCTCCCCAGGGTTGCACGCAATTGCCGGGCAGGCGGTCCCAAATCGGCTGCTGGGTGCTCACCAGGTTGCCGCCGTAATAACGGACCTTGTTGGCGACCAGGCCCAGCACGCGCAAATCGGGGCAAAGCTGCGCATCGTTCTTGAGCATCCGCAGCCAACTCAACAACCGCGGCACCGCATCGCTGGAGAGCGCATCGAGCAGCACCGGAATCAGCACGTAATCGGCCGCTGCCAGGGCATTGATACACGCTGCCGAAAGCCGCGGCGGGCAGTCCAGCAGAATGCAGTCAAAGTTGTCTTGGACTTCGCGATCATGCAGCAGTTTCCGCAATCGGAAGCGGACGTCGTCGGGCGTCTGGCCCAGTAGCCAGCGCGTGAGGATATCGCCTTCGACATCGGAGAGCGACTCGCTCGCCCCGACGATCCAACCGGAGGTCCCGTTGATCTGCTCGGCGAACTGCAACAACTGCTGAGACGTGGCCAGCGGATTGGCTAGCAGGTGCTCGATACACTGCTGCCGGCGGCGAAGATCAATCGCCTTGTTGTGCGGCAAGCAGAGGTGCGTGAGCGAGTTCTGGTAATCGAGATCAACGGCCAGCACCCGCTTGCCCTGGCCAAACCACGTGGAGGCAAGATTCGCCGTGAGCGTCGTCTTGCCGACACCGCCCTTGAGGTTGACCACCGCAATGATGGGGGCGGCCCCCTGCCGCAGCGGACGCCGCGGAGGGATATCGCCTTCTGGCGGCGACTTCCAGGCATTGCCATCGACGCGGGTGATGCGTTCGAGCAGGGTTTGGGCTTCGTCGCGTTGTTGCTTGGCCCGGACCAGTTCGGCCCGCTGGCGATCGTGCTGCAACAGCCGGTCTTCAACCTCGGCGGTTAGCTGGTCGATCAGCGATTGGAGCTTCCGGTTCTCGGTACGAAACTCCTCGCTGGCATCCTGGTAGCTGCCCAGTTCTTCGTGGAGCTTTTCCAGTTGTTCGTTCAGCTCTTCGACCGTTTCATAATGCTCGGCCCTGGCGGTTTCCAGTTCGCGCTGGGCTTGTGCCGCTTCGTTACGTGCAGCCTGTAAAGCGGACTGAAGCTGCCCAGATTGGGCTTCCTGTTGTTCGAACTGTTGCTGGAGCGAAGCCAGGTCGCGCTGGAGCACCATCACCTGGCTGCTATACCAGTTGGCTTCGTCGCGCTCGGTTTCGGCCCGTTCTTGCCAGCGCAGCAGTTCGGAGCGCAATTGCGGTACTTCGGCTTCGAGCGATTCAAGCCGCGCGTCGCGCCGGGCCCCTTCCGTGTGCGACTTGTGCAAGGCCAGTTCCAGTTGACGCCGGCGGCGGGCCGCGGGACGCAACCACAACAACCAGATCAACAGGCACGATGCAAAGCCAATGACGTAGGCGACGAGATGATCCGCGCCGCGGCGAATGAGTTCAGCCAGCGAGTCCAGCAGTACGCCCACTTCGTCGCCCCTGAAGAATCCGGAAAGAACCTGGCGGGGTGGCTGGTCGGCGCCGCTTCCGGATGCGGGCCGACCAGCAGCACTTTATGCTCCCCCTTTCGGCTGAGGCCGTCAAGCACCGTTTCCCTGGACCATAGCCGCTAGCACGCCACAGTTACCGGGTGCAAAGTTGAAAACCGGCCAGGGATTGCGAAACCGTTTCGGTTCTGCGGCAATTACCATTTGGGGTGAATTTTCCTGCTCCGTTCCTCACCGTTCCCGGGAAACCAACTAAGATGCGATTCTTCTTGTTCATGGCGTGCGCGATCGCGGCCGGTGTCTTGGCCTGCGCGCCGGCGGGAGCCGGCATGGAGTCGGACCGTGCCGCGGAAGCTCCTGCACCGTCGCCAGGGGAGGCTCTTTCTGCCCAGCAGCCGCAGGCCCCGGCCATGGCCGATGCTCGGGCAAGGTTCCAGGCCAAGGTGGCCAAGCAAGAAGCCGCATGGCCGCAGTGGCGCGGCTACCATCGCGACGGCAAATCGCAGGAAACTGGCCTGCTGAAGGAATGGTCGCCTGCCGGTCCTCCGCTGTTGTGGGAGGCCGAAGGGCTGGGCCGCGGTTATTCGAGCGTGGCCATTGCCGATGGGCGCATCTATACGCTGGGACGCCGCAACGATGGCGAAAAGCTGATCTGCCTTTCCGCAAACGACGGCAGCGAACTGTGGGCCGCCAACGTGGGCAACGGCGACCACTCCAATGCCACGCCCACCGTCGATGGCGACCGCGTCTATGCCATCGGCCTCAAGGGGAACCTGGTCTGCGCCGACGCCAAGACCGGCGCCATCCGCTGGAGCAAGTTCTTTCCGGACGATTTTGGCGGCAAGATGATGTCAGGCTGGGGATACAGCGAATCGCCGCTGGTGGACGGCGACTACCTGATCTGCACGCCCGGGGCCAAGGACGCCATGATCGTCGCCCTCGATAAGCGAACTGGCGAGGAAATCTGGCGGGCGGGTGTGCCCGACTATAGCCGGCGCGGCAACGATGGGGCCGGGTATTCGTCGATCGTCGTTTCCAACGGCGGCGGCGTGAAGCAGTATGTGCAACTCACCGGCCGCGGCCTGATCGGCGTTGCCGCCGAAGATGGCCGGTTCCTCTGGGGGTATGGGCGCGTGGCCAACGGCACGGCCAACATTCCCACCCCCATCGTCTCGGGCGATTACGTGTTTGCTTCCAGCGGCTACGGGACAGGGGCAGTGCTGCTGAAACTGTCGGCGACCGAGCGCGGCGTGGAGGCCGACGAGGTCTACTTCAAAGAGGGCAACGAACTGCAAAACCATCACGGCGGCATGGTGCTGCACGAAGGCCACGTGTACCTGGGCCATCAGCACAACAACGGCTTTCCCACCTGCGTCAACCTGATGAGTGGCCAGATTGCCTGGGGCGGCAAAACCCGGGGCCCCGGCGGCGGTTCGGCCGCGATCACCTATGCCGACGGCCATTTGATCTTCCGCTACCAGGATGGCGTGGTGGCCCTGATCGAAGCCACGCCCGAGGAATATCGGCTCAAAGGCACCTTCAAACCGGCCTTCCAAAAGGGCAATAGCTGGGCCCACCCGGTGGTAGCCGGCGGCAAGCTCTATCTCCGCGAGCAGGAAAAGCTGATGTGCTACGACCTGCGGGCGCGCTAAGCCCCCCGCGGCCCATGATGCCCCGCGGGAGAGCATGCTTGGGGAACGTGATGATGCTCCGGCCGCGGCCGTGTTGCCAACCGCGCAGCCGGCCGCGGCGGGGGGCGTTCAATCGCCCAATAACCAGCGAATGACTTCGGCCACGCCGTGATCGTCGTGGCTGAGGGTGACGCGGTCGGCGGCGGCTTTCACTTCGTCGCAGGCATTGCCCATCGCCACGCCCAAGCCGGCCCCGCGCAGCATTGGGATATCGTTCACATCATCGCCCACGGCGCAAATCTCGGCAGCCTCGATCCCCCATTCGCTAGCCAGGCGGCTCACGGCCGACCATTTGCTCGTGCCCGAGGGCAGCAACTCGCACATGAATCCCGAGTACATCGGACTGCGGAGTACATGGGTTTCGATCTGACCGGGCAACCGTTGGCACAGGTAGCTTTCCAGCTCCAGCATTTGCGGCCGGGTACCCATCGCAAAGCCGGCGAAGATGCCCTCGGGCGGGCAGGTCATCAGGTCGGGGCAAATGCGCTCGCGGCTAGGATTCTTGCGGAAATACTCGGCCAACTCGTACTGGCTGGGCTCGACGTTCACGCAGTAGTAATCGAAGCCTTGATGGTAAGTGTCGGCGTACAGGACGGCGTCGAAACCGGCCGCCGCCACCTCGGCCAGCATCCGCCGGAGCGAATCGCCTTCAAACCTCGCACAGTACAGCGTGACGTGATCGATCGGCCGCTTGACCAGCGCCCCGCTGGCCGAGATCAGCGGCACGTTCAAACCGAGCGTCTGCACCAGCGGCAAGGCCCTGGCATACCGCCGGCCCGTCGCCAGCACCACTTCGATGCCAGCCTCTCGGGCGGCGGCCAGCGCGGCCTTGGTTTCGTCGCTCAATTGGTCACGGCTGTCGACCAGCGTGCCGTCGATGTCAATCGCCAGGAGTCGGTATTTCATTGGGGGGGGCGGGACAGGGAACGAAAGCAAACAGGAGGCGGAACGGTCAGTGGTATTATGCACGTTCGTCCGGCTGGAGACATCCCGAAGCGTATCTCTCTCCCGCTCGGAAGTGTGGTCTCCGCGGCCCAGCACTGGCCGAGGCCCCTGGGCGATGCGGCTGCTACTGCGCAGCCCCCGCGTTGTGCTGAACGCCGTTGCACCGTATCGCCTTAAACCGTGCCGCGCTGTTAGCTGCCGCGATGCTATGCACCCCGCGAGCGGTGGGCTTCGTAAACGTCGTACAGTTCAAACAGCAGTTCGCGGCAGTTTCCGCCGTGGCGTGCGAGTGCCGCGGCAGCGTGGTCGAGCAGTTCCTGGCGCAGGGCGCGACTGGCCACCTCGGGCTGGTTGGCCAACAGCCTCTCCACGACGGCCACGGCAGTGGCTTCGTCGCACGTGGTGCGGTAGAGCCAGGGGAGGCCGACATCGGCGTGGGCGGTCACCAGCAATCCGAGCCCTCGCCGGCGGCAGTACCGGCGCAGCCGCCAGCGATTCCAGCGCCCAAGCTGTTCGTAACCATCGACCACCAACAGCGTGGGGCGATGGTGCGCAAGCTCGCTCCAAGGCACTCCCAGGCTGCGTTGGCCGTCGTGCAATTCGAAGCATCGCGGCCGCTGCTCCGGCGGCAGGCTGGCAACCAGTTGGGCCAGCAGCGTGGACTTGCCCGACCCGTGCGGGCCGACAATCTGCCCCCACCAGCCTTGGGCGGCCAGCCGCTGAAGCAACCCTTCAACGGATTCGCCCGGCCCAAAGAGGAACGGCATCGCTCCTGGCCGGACAAATGCCGTGGCGAACGGGTTGCTGATAGGTGGGTGCGGTTTCTGGGGGGTGAAGGTCACGATGCCACGCCAGGACAAAGCTAGTCAAAGTAAGCAAGCCGCGCCAGGCGATCCAAGCCCACGCGGCCGCCACGTTCACTATGGCGCATCGTGACCTGTAATGGCAATGGCCGAGACGTTCACGGCGCGTGGCGGGTACCAGCCAAGTGGCCGGTGGAACCGGCCCTACGGCGCATTGCGGCCTGCGATGGCAATGGCCAGGA
>CAZEEG010000039.1:42081-46200 GCA_964511065.1 uncultured Pirellulales bacterium
TCAATCGCCGGGCGGCGAGCAGTGCGACCGGTGAAGGACCGGGTTATTCGGCCGGTGGAACCGGCCACTTGGGGCGCTGCTTATGCCACGATTTCGTGGACCACGCGGCCGGCCACGTCGGTCAGGCGGAAGTCGCGGCCGGCGTAATGATAGGTGAGCCGCTTGTGGTCCAGGCCCAACAGGTGCAGGACAGTAGCGTGCATATCGTGAACGTGGACCTTGTTCTCTTGGGCCTTGAAGCCGAATTCGTCGGTTTCGCCGTAAGTCATACCGCCGCGGACACCGCCGCCGGCCATCCACATCGTGAAGCCGTGGTGATTGTGGTCGCGGCCGTCGCCGTTCTCCGAGGTGGGCGTGCGGCCAAACTCGCCCCCCCAGATCACCAGCGTATCTTCGAGCAGGCCGCGCCGCTTGAGATCGTTCAGCAGCGCGGCGGTGGGGCGGTCGATATCTTCGCACAGCTTGCGCGTGCGTTCATCGTGCTTGGCGTGGGTGTCCCAAGGCTGGCCGTTGCCGTAGTACACCTGCACGAAGCGGACCCCGCGTTCCACCAATCGCCGGGCCAGCAAGCAGCCATTGGCGTAGTGGCCGGTGCCATACTCTTCGCGAATGGACTCCGGTTCCCGCGAAATATCGAACGCATCCAGTCCTTCGAACTGCATGCCGAAGGCGGTTTCCATGGCTCGGGTGCGGGCTTCAAGCGCCGGGTCGTTGCCGCGCTCGGTCATGTGCCGCAGGTTCAACGCGGTCATCAGGTCCAACTGCCGCCGCTGCGCATCGCGATCCAGCTTGGGATTGCGCAAGTTGGGCAGCATCTTGGTGGGGTCCAGGTTGGAGTGATTGATGTACGTGCCCTGGTAAGCAGACGGCAGAAACGCACTGTTCCACAAGATGGAAAAGCGGACCGGCCGGCCCGGGCACAGCACCACGTAACCCGGCAGGTTCTCATTCTCGGTACCCAGCCCATAGAGGAACCAGGCACCCATGCTGGGCCTGGTCGGCAGGATGGTGCCGTTATTCATTTGCAGCAGGGCCGGCCCGTGATTGGGGTTGTCGGCATGCATCGACCGCAGCACGCAGATATCGTCGATATGTTCGCCCAACCGGGGCAGCAGTTCGCTCACCGGCACCCCGCTTCGGCCGCGCGGCTCAAACTTGAACGGCGAAGGCAGCAGGCCGCCGGTGGGCCGCTCGGTTCGCAGGTCGGCGCCCTCGGGGCGCTGCCCGGCGTACTTCAGCAGCGCCGGCTTGGGGTCGAACAGGTCGGCTTGAAAGGGGCCGCCGTTCATGAACAGATGGATCACGCGCTTCGCCTTGGCCGGAAAGTGCGTGGGCTTGCCGGTGGCGAAGCTTTCCCGGGCGAGCATGCTGGCCCAGGCGATGGTTCCCAGCCCACCGCCCAATCGCTGTAGCATGGCGCGTCGAGAGAATGATTCGTTCATGTTCTGCCTGGCTCCAAAATTCGATCAACCCCCGGCCTGCCGGGAGGGGCTGCGCATCAGTCGATGTAAACAAACTCGTTACAGCCCAGCAGCACCTGAGCGTACTGCGGCCATAAGCTTGGGTTATCCTGCAGGAATGTGACGGCCAGCGAGCGCTCGCGCTCATCGGGAGAGCGGCCAAACAGCAGTTGATAGGCCCTGTCCACCTGTTGGGTAAGATCATCGGGACATTCCTGCTGCACCCTCTTGGCGAACGCCTCGGCCTGCGCGGTCATCAGCGGGCTGTTCAGCACAAACAAACCCTGAAGCGCCGTGGTGGTTCCAACCCGTTGTGGGCTGTGCGCGTTGGCGTCGGGGAAGTCGTGCATTTGCAGCATCTGCGTCATTTCGCGGCGATTGACCAGTCCGTACAGCGTACGGCGGTGGTGCTTGGGGTCTTCCAGCGGGGTGGCGGCGCCGCCCATGTTGCGGTCGAGGCGGCCGGTCACTTCCAGCATGGCGTCGCGCCATGCTTCAATCTCCAACCGGCGGCGGTTCATCCGCCACAGCCAGCGGTTATCCGGATCAATCTGGTGATTGGCCTGGTGGTGGGCAGAGCTTTGACGGTACGTGGCCGAAAGCAAAATCTCGCGGTGCAGCCACTTCAGCGACCAACCGTTTTCGATGAACCGGGCCGTGAGGTCCTCCAGCAGTTCCGGGTGCGAGGGCCGGCTGCCGCTCATGCCCAGGTTGCTCGGCGTATCGACCAGGCCCCGGCCAAAGTGTCCCAACCAGATGCGGTTGACGATCACCCTGGCCGCCAGCGGGGCCGCGTTTTCGGAAAAGATGGCATCGGCCAGTTCCAGCCGGCCGCTGCCGTTGACAAACGGCTGCGGCGACCCGTTCGAAAAAAGTGTGAGAAACCGCCGCGGCACTTCCGGCCCCAGCCGGTTGGGATTGCCGCGAATGTGAACGTGCAGGTTGCGCGGTCCCGGCTTGTACTCCAACCGCGTGCCATCCTGCGGCTGATCGCCCGCTTGTACCACGTACAGGGACTGCTCGCTCAGCGCGTTGGCCAGCGGCGTGTTGTAGTTGGGTGTCGTTTGCTTGATCTTGGCGATTTCGGCTTCCAGTTCCTCGATCTTTTCCTTGGGAACTGGTTTTTCCTTGCGGAGCTTCTTGATCTGTTCTTCCAGCTTGGCCACTTGCGCCTTGGCCTCGCGGACCGGTGCATAATCCTGCTCAGGGATCAGCGGACGGTCTTCCATCCGCACGCTCGCAAACACGCCGGCCAGGGCATAGTAGTCCTCGGTGGTGATCGCTTCAAACTTGTGATCGTGGCAACGGGCACAAGCCACCGTGAGCCCCAAAAAGGTTTGGGAAACCGCGTCGATCCGCTCCTCCCATTCATCGGCTACGATCACCTTGATGATCTCGGGCGGCAGCAACAGTTCCTTCCAATAGGTAGGGCTTAGTCCCAAGAACCCCAGGGCAGGCAGATCTTCTGGCCCGGTGTGCTCCATCATGTCGGTGGCCAACTGCCGGCGGACAAATTCGTCGTACGGCATGTCTTCGTTCAGCGCGCGCACCACCCAATCGCGATACAAGAATGCGTTCGCCGTGCTGTCCAGCCAGCTTGCCGTGGCGTCGGTATAGCGGGCCAGGTCGAGCCACATCCGGGCCCAACGCTCGCCGTAGTGCGGCGAATTCAATAACCGGTCGACCAGCCGCTCGTAAGCCAGTTCAGAAGGATCGTTGACGAAAGCCTCCACTTCCTCGGGCGAAGGCGGCAAGCCCGTCAGATCGAACGATAGCCGCCGAATCAGCGTGCGGCGGTCGGCCTGTTCCGAGGGCGACAACCCCCGCTCGCGCAGCGCCGCGCGAATGAATGGATCGATCCGGCCCGAGAGTTCTTCGCCAGCCATCTGGGGGAGCGGTTGCCGGGCGACCGGGCGAAACGACCAGTGCTCGCGAGCCTTTTCAAAGTTGATCTCCGCGTCGCCCGCCGCGACTTCGCCATCGCGGGGGTCCGGGGCCCCACGCCGCACCCATTCTTCCAGCAAGCGAATCGATGGTTCATCGAGCTTGCCGTCGGGCGGCATCAGCAAGTGGTCGTCCTTGTAACGGACCGCCTTGATGAGCAAACTGCCGTCCACGTTCCCTGGCACCACAGATGGCCCCGAGTCGCCGCCCTTTTGCCAGCCACTACGTCGATCGAGCCACAAGCCGCCTTCGCGGGCCTCGGCGCTTTCCGAATGACACGCATAGCAGTGCTCGACCAGCAGGGGCCGAATGTGCTTCTCGAAGAATGCCATATCCTCGGCTTGCCGCTCGTTGGCCGGCGCGGCAAGCGGCACCGCCAGCACGGCGACCGCGGTCAGGATGATGGTTCGCCGGGAACGCGAACGATGCATCGTAGTTCCCTCTTGGAATGCCAGGTTCAAAAATGGCGCCTGCCCCAAGCTGCGGAAGGCAGGTTCCAGCAGTCCATAGCCGGTTCAGGTAACTGCCGGCCCAGGTTGTGGAGCCCTTGGGGGGGATGCCAATCAGGGGGGAGTGTGCGGCCGACGACTCACCAGGGCGATCCACTCGGCCAGCACAGCCTGCGTGCCACAATGGCCTGCGTGCCACAATGGCCGATGTCAGGCACGGCCGGTCTTCACGCGCAGGCGACCCCAGAATGGCCCCGGGTAAGCAG
>CAZEEG010000040.1:0-21768 GCA_964511065.1 uncultured Pirellulales bacterium
GCATCACCCATCACGCCCACGGCGTGCAGAACGTGCAGGCGATTGGCAACCTGGCCTTGATGCGGGGAATGGTTGGCCGGCCAGGGACGGGACTGTTGCCGATTCGCGGGCACTCCAACGTCCAAGGCATTGGCTCCGTCGGCGTGACGCCGCAGCTAAAAGAGGCCGTGTTCACGCGCTTGCAGGAACACTTCCAGGTGAAACTGCCCACCACGCCGGGCCTGGATACCATGGGCTGCATGGAAGCCGCCGCAAACGGCACGGCCAAGCTCGGCATTTGCCTGGGCGGAAACCTTTACGGCTCCAATCCCGATGCCACCTTTGCCAAGACCGCCCTGCAAAACCTGGAAACCCTGGTTTATCTCAGCACAACGCTCAACACGGGTCACGCTTACGGTCTGGCCGACGAGACCATCATTCTGCCGGTCCTGGCCCGCGATGAAGAGCCGCAGCCGACCACGCAGGAGTCGATGTTCAACTACGTGCGGATGAGCGACGGTGGCCGGGCACGGCACACGGGGCCCCGGGCAGAGGTAGCCGTGATTGCCCGCCTGGGCCGCGAGGTGCTGGGCGAAGGGCCGATCGACTGGCAGGAGATGGAAAACCATCAGCAGATCCGCGAGGCCATCGCTAAGATCATTCCCGGGTTTGAGGCCTTAGGGCAGATCGACCAGACACGCCAAGAATTTCAGATTGGCGGCCGAACATTCCACACCCCCAAGTTCGCCACGGTCACCGGCCGCGCCAATCTGCACGTCCACCAACTGCCCGAACTGTACGGCAGCAACGGCGAATTGCGGTTGATGACCGTTCGGAGTGAAGGCCAGTTCAACACGGTGGTGTACGAAGAGGAGGATTACTACCGCGGCCAGGAACGCCGCGATGTGATCCTGCTTCATCCCGATGACATCGCCCGCTTGGGACTCCAGCCCGAACAGCGCGTGACGGTGCGATCCGTGGCGGGCCAGATGCCGGGCATCCTGGTACGGGCATTTCCAGACATCCGAGCCGGAAACGCCCTGATGTACTACCCGGAAGCCAACGTGCTGGTGCCTCGCTCCCTGGACCCGCAATCCAAGACGCCTGCCTTCAAGTGCGTGCTGGTCACGCTCGAGGCAGGCGTGCCCGAGCCTGCCGGCCGCGCATAAACAAGGCGCCGGGCCGCAGGCCAAGCGCCTTGCCACTGTTTAAGCTGTGTGCGGCTGAAATGCGGGCTGCTGACAGGGAACCCCGCGCCGCAATACCGTGGAACCGTTCGCGGCACGCACCGTCGATTGCCGGTTTTCCGTCATCCGGGAGGGGTTGCGGTTCGTCGCACCCCGCTAGGGAGCGCCGACCTCGCCGCCCAGCCCTTCACTGCCGGGGACCGTTTCCTCGGCCGCAGGCGGTTTCATGGATTCCTTGAGCATCGCGAGCCGTTCCAACTCTTCCCCATAAATATCGGCCGACTCGACGATTTCACCGCGCACTTGGAGCCAGCCGTTCTCATCCATCACCAGCACCCCGCAAGGTTCGACCGCGGGTTTTTTGCGGCCGGGCAGCGGATCACCTCCCCGAACGTCCAGCAGCAGTTCGTTTGAGGTGAACTGCACATGGTCGGCGTAGGAAACCTGATTGGTTGCCGGATTGGGCATCAAGGCGCCGATCGTCTCGCCGCCTTTCATTTCCTTCTTGACCACATCGAAATTCAGCAGTGTGCCTCGCTCCACGCCGGGAAACTCATAAGCGATAATGGCACCCGTTTCGGAATCACGCTTGCGGATGATGAACGAAGCGCTCGCCTCGTTGAAACCCTTGGGCGGCAAAACCTTGCCGGCCAGCACCTCGCTATAGCCGGCCACCGTGACCGCCGGAGTGGGGTCGCTATTGGGAGAGAACAGGAACTGCTGCTTGGCCACGGCCGGATCTTTCAAGTAGCGTTCCGGCAGGTTGAAGTTGGGATTCTCCAAGACCAGCTTCACGCGATACTGGTAACGGCGGTTGGGTTCCACTTTGAAGTCGAAGAACCGCAGCAGGATATCGTGGACATCGTCCTCCTTCGTCCGAGGCCGCGAGCCTGCCATGTCGGGCGTACCATCGGAGGAACGCTGACCACCGCTTTGCGGCAAGGGAGTGCCGCCTTGGAACGGGTTGTCAAACGGATTACCCATCGGTACCAGCGGTACATTGGGCTGGGCCTCCGCCTGGCCCCGGGCGCTGGTCAGTTGGGTTTCATCTTCCGGGTCGATCTTCTTGATCGTTCGGCAAGTGGCTTCACTGCTCCAGTCCTCAAGCAAGCGCGGCGGCAGCGGTGAAGTGAAGTTCATCCACCGCCCCGTCATCGGATCCAGTTGCAGCGGCCGGACATATTTCTTGTCCACGATCTCAGGCGCTTCGCCGGCCCACTCCCGCATCTCCAGCAGGTTGGCAACCACGAGCGATTGATTGTCCACCACGCCCTGCCAATCGGGATTCTCGGGGTCGTCGGTTACGTCGGCCCGTTCAAGCAGAAAGGTGACGTAGGCCGGAATGTCGCGATCCTGGTCGCTGAAGCGACTTTGGCGGAACGCTTCATGATACTTGGCCAATTGCGCCTGGGCGGGAATGCGGCCCACGACGACAATCGCCATCTTGCCCTTGGGGACCGAACCCGAGGGTGCGCGGACGCCGGGCGAACCGTCTTCGGCGCCGGATAGCGTTGAAATGTTGCGATACGTGCTGGCTGCGCCCCGAGATCGCGGGTTTTCGGCGGTGGAAGAGGTCGGATCGGCTGAAACGACCTGGGGTTTTTGAGCATTGGGATCAATCGTCGCGATGCTCATCCGCACAAATCGCGCATTGAGTTCCACCGCCGGCAGTAACTCGGGCATGCCGCGTTTGTCGCCCAGCACCGCCGTGCGGTCCACGTAAAATGGCGTATTGATGGCGAATTCGGCGGGCTGAATGGGTTGGTTGGCCGAACGTACCTTGGCCGCAAAGTTCTCGACCGGGAACTGTCCGACGAATTCCTCGTCTGGCGTCGCATTGTTGATCGCCGCCAGCTTGGATTCTGCCATGGATTTCAGTTGCTCGGGCCGCTTCTCATACGTTGGGTGGGTAATGGCACCGTAGACGGCGTACCCCAACAACAGCACCAGAACTCCAAACACGGCTTTATCCACGTGTTCGACGAGTGGATTCTGCAACTGGCTCGATCGCTTAGGACGCGGTGCCATGATTCCGGCTCCTCTGGTACCTCTCTCGGTTGATCCGCCGATCAGCGGTTCATCCTTGCACTGGCTCTTAATCTCTCAACGGTTCCGTACCTGCTGGCTGCCCGTGGTTCGGCAGCGCGGTTAGTTGATCCCTGCCGGTTCCGCCGGTTGATCTGCCGGGGGACTCCCGTCAGGCGCTGGTCCGCCCGGGGCGGGCTGCTGGGGGGCCGGCGTGGCTGGCTCGGGCGACGGTCCGGCGGGCGCCTCGCCTGCTGGTGATGGGCCCTCAGGGGTTGGTCCATCCAGTATTTCGCCTTCTGGCGGGACGGCTTCCCCGTCGGCCTCGTCGCCAGCGGTTCCCGTGCCGATCAACGCACGATCCGGCGCGTTAAACAGGTAGATCACGCCGCGGATCTCCACCATCATGTCGGTGGGGCCCAGTTCCACCTCGGCATCCAGTTGCGAAGTCGTGGGAGTGGTGCTGGGACGGCGCGGTCCCATCGACGCATCGCCGCCAGACATCGACTGGCGACCACTTCCGCCTGTCGGCGAACCATCGCCGCGAACCGAACGTACGTTGACTTGGCGCACTTCCAGTGGCAATGGCGAGTTGGCACACAGCGCCAACAACTCGGGAATCCGGCGGTGGTCCATCACCAACTGCATGGTGACGGGTAACATGCGAAATTCAGCAAAGGGCGGCGCGGCCTTCTGATCGGGCACCGGCTTGCCGTTGGCATCCACAAAACGGAGTTTGCCATCGGGCGGTGAATCCTCGGTCATGCGGTTGCCCGACCTCGACCCCGACAAAATCTGGGACTGCTGTTCCCCACCGCTTGACGGGTCGGCCGATGCGTCCGGCGAATCAACGGTTGCAGCAGCACCACCCATGATGGGCAGCGGCTCAGCATCACGGCCAATGAGCAGTGCCTGAATCTTCTTGATCGTGGCCTGGTGGTGTTCCGGAGCGATCCGGCCCTGCTCGTCCATGTTGGCCTTGTTGATAATGTGCTCGATCAACGCCTCGTAGATGTTGAGCGTTTCCTGGGTGTAAATCATCTGCTCGTGGGTGGGCGGGGTCGTCCAGCTACCACCCAGCTTGTTTGCCAGGCGCTGGCGTTCTCCAGCGTCCCAGGCCACCAGGCCTTCAAAGCGGCCCGATGATCGCCTGCCTGGCGCACCTGGAGCGGCCGCCGCTCCCGAAGTCTGCCTGCCGGGCTGCATATCGCTCGATTGGTCCTGTACGGGCCTCCGCAAGTTACCGGCGATTTTCTCCCTCAAAAGCTTAGGGAATTCTTCCTCGATCCGGTTCAGATAAGCCTGGCGGATCGGGCTGGGAATCGGTTTGCCTTCCTTGATGCACTCGCGAATCTGCTGCTGATAGTCGGCCGTGAGCCAGGATGGCCACTTCTCGACAAGGTCCTTCTGCGCGTTGTAGCGCATGCTCCACCCGTCGAACACGTGCCCGCTGTTCACGTTCTGCACGTTGAGCACGATTTCGGTGAACTTGTTATTGGGGTGGGCCGCCGGCCGCAACGAATTGACGCGCGAGTGCCACTGCTCGCGGGCGCGGCGTTCCGTCTCGGTCATGGCCTTCAGGTTGGAGACGCCATAGAACCAAAGCCCCAGCGGCACCAGGACGGCCCCCACCCCCAGCACGATCCAGAAGTGGTGCTTCTTCAACAGCTCCTGCGTCGTTAGTTTCTGGGTCATTGGAAACCTCCTGCCACTTCGGTTCCGAACGGCTCCTCGGGCGACGTTTCAGGCTGCTTGTTCCGTTCGCTGGGCAGCACCTGCTTCCAGGCAAACTCGACGGTGAACTGGAAGATGGGTTTAACGTACGTGGGAGAAACCTTGGCACCCTCGGGCGTCGACGGATCGTATGCCGGGTTACTCACCCGGTACTCCCAATCGACAATCTTGGGGTTGATAATCACGGGGTCTTCGATCCCCAATTGCTTGAAGGGAATCTCCACCGGTTCCGTCTCGCCGGGCGGCGTGATGGTGATCGACATCTCTTTGAGATTCTTAATCAGCGTACGCCGGAGATACTCGGCACCGGTCGCGAGGTTGTCCTTGTCGTTATGAAAGTGGTAACCGTTGAGCGTGATCACCCAGCCGTTTGGCACCTCGTTGGCCAGCATTTGTTCCATCTGCGGGGTGGCGCTCTCGGGGGTGTCGAACTCAATCGTGGTGCCAGCGGCAGGCATATTGGGGTCGGCCGCGGGATCGATGGTGGGATCCACAGCCGCGGCGGGGGCCTGCTGGGTGTCGAACCAGCGGGCATTCTGCCGCCGCCAGTTGCTCAGGTCGCGAGGCAAGGTTTCAATCGATTCGATGTAAATTTGCGGGTCCAGCCGGGTAGCTTCGTTGACCCAGGCACCTGAGGGCCCGGCCAGTGCCACCATGTGCGGCATCCGATCTTCCAGTTTTTTGACTTCGGCCGGGTCCAATCCGGTGGGCAAGGCGGCATTGATCGCCTTGAACAGTTCCAGCCAGACCAGACGCCGCTCCAGGTTGGGAACCAGGTGATGGCCTACCTGGTTGGTCTTGCTCAGTTTTTGCTTGGCACTGTCAAACTCGCTCGTCAGCCGCTGGGCGGTCGACATCAGGCTGCTGGCGACCCCCTCGGCCTGCTGCACCTCGGGCGTGGAGCGGACCGAGTTGTATTCCTTCCAATGCCCCGCCACATTGGCCGCCAGCGCCACGAGCAGGGCCGCCGCAGCACCAACAGCCCACGGCTTCTTGGCCCGGATCATGCGATCCTTGACAATCTCGGGCGGGATCAGGTTGGTGCTGATCCGGGCGTCGGTCAGTTCTTGCAGGCACAAGCCGTAGCAGACGGCGAACGTCAGCACGTTCTCCTTGAAGACCGGGGCATCCACCACGCCCTCGCCTTCCAGGCCGCGGAATGTTTCCAGCCGCTGGATGGGAATGTTCAGGTTCTGTGACAGATACCGCACCAGCCCTGGCATCTTGGCCGCGTTCCCTAGCGCGATAGCCCGGCCGATCTTGGCCTTCTTGTCGATGTTGGTGAAAAAGTTCAGCGACCGCTGAATCTCCGTGACCAGGTCGTTGAAGACCGGCCGCATCGCCTGGAAGATCGCCTTGGGATTGTCCGAACTGGAGGCGTTGCGCTTGATGTGTTCCGCCTTGGCGGTGGTTTGCTTGAGTTCCTTGGTCAACGCCCGGGTGAACTGGTTGCCACCGATCGGCACACTCCGCTGCCAGACGCGGTAACCGTTGGTAATCACCAGGTCGGTACTGTAGGTGCCCATGGAAATGACGAGCACCGACTCGGGCGGATCGTCCGGGTCGAATTCCTCGGGGGCCGGCAGATCCTGCATCTGGTCGAACGTAACCCAGTTGTACAACGCCAGCGGCGTAAGCTGGACGGCATCGACCTCGATCTCCGAGGCATCAAACGGCCGCAGGTCCTTCACCACCTGCTCGCGCTTCATGGCGAACAGGCCCACTTCCGATTCCAGCACAAAGCCGTCTTCCTCGCTCCCGCCCGCCATCTGCTGGTAGTCCCAGATGACGTCGTCGAGATCGAAGGGAATCTGCTGGCGCGCTTCAAACTTGACGATGTCGGGAATCTTCTTCGACTCGACCGGCGGCAGTTTGACGAACCGGGCCAGACCTTTATGGCCGGGGACGGAAATCACCACCCGATCGCCTTTGACCTGGTTCCGCGAGAGGAACTGCCGCAGGTATTCACCGACGACTTCTGGATCGTTGACCTCTTCCTGGGTCAGAATCTTGTCGTATTCGATGTAATCGAAGGCATCGGCCACCAGCTTGTCGCTATCGGGATGCTTCTTGCAGCGCAGCGCTTTCAAGCCGCAATGGCCTATATCGATCCCCCAAATACCTTGGGCTTTCGCCATAAGAAAGCTCTCTATGTTCCGGATATCGAGTGCTGCGAATCCGGGGGAAAGTGAGTGCTGTCCGCTCCCCCAGGGGCAGCTCGGAGATGTGCTTCAGATACGGAATCGCCTACCCATCCCACTTTATCGGGATACTCCAAGAGATGTCAACCAAATCGTTACCAGAAAAGGGGTAAGCACCCCGCTGGAGTTTGGGAACGGGGCCTGCTAGCGGTCGTTTACACCCTGGGACACGCCTGGCCCCCCCCTCCGGATGGAAGGCCGGCCAAATCGGTGCTCGAGCCCTTTACATGGCGCCGCTGGTCCAAATGGGCTGTTGGTTCTGCTACCATTTGTGGTCTCCCGGTGTGCCGAGGAACCTTATGCCCGCCCCTTGAGAAAGGTTCGCCATGAAGCTTGGTTTGATCAATTCCGCCTGGGTGCAAGCGAACCGTCCCACCGTTTACGGATTGCAGCAAACGAAGCAGATTGGCTTTGACAGCGTGGATATCTTTGTCGATCCGCTGGAGATCGACATTCGCGAGCGGCGGCTTATCAAGGACGAGTGCGACCGCCTGGAACTGCCCATTGTCAGCATTGCTTGCGTGGCTGTCGGCCTGATCGACTTCAACCGCAGCGTGCGCGAGTTTCATCTCGATAGGGTAAGGGCTTATCTCGACTTGGCTTACGAGTACCAGGCCAGCAACGTGCTGCTGGTGCTGGGGGAGTACATCTGGAATCGCGAGGTGATTCCGCCGGCGGAACAGTGGCAATATGCCGTGGATACCGTGCGCCAACTGGGCGACTACGGGGCCGATTTGGAGGTGCAAATCGCGCTGGAACTGGAACCGTTTCCATTGTCGCTGCTCAATAACATCGACCGAATGGTGCAGTTTCTCGACGATGTGAACCATCCGGCCGTGGCGGCCAACATCGACATCTCGCACCTGGTGCTGTCGGGCGTGCAACCGGCCGAACTGCAGCGTCTAAGCGGCCGAGCCATTCACGTCCATATCTCCGACTGCGACGGCAACGTGCATGGCGACTTGCCTCCTGGCCGCGGCGTGGTGCCGTTTCGGCCGTACCTGGAGCAGATCAAGCAATTGAACATTCCCGGGGCCATCTCCATCGAACTGGAGTATTCGCCGGAGCCTGAGAAGATTGTGGAATGGGTGACGGAAGCCTACCGGGAAACTGACCGCCTCATGCAGGAGATCGGTCTGCGAGGCTAGATGCTGTCGTGTGGGCCGCCGCTCGTTTGGCGTCGTGGGTAGGCTGGCCCGATTTTCTAAACTTTACCGTTTATGCCGCCGATGAGGGATGCACGGCCTTCGGCGGAACGCCCCGCTAAGGATGCCAGCGGTACCCCTGATGCATGGGGCTACGGTCCGCTTGAACCGCTGGGTCACACAGGGGCTTCCACACGTTGAACCTCTTGAATCTGTCTGCCTGATTGGTCCTTCGACCTGCATCCGGATGGCAACCATGGGAACTCTCACCACGCTCGCCGTGTATGTCAGCTTGATCCTGGTGGCAATCTCGATGTTCGTGGGCTTTAAGGGCATTGTGGGGCCCAGGGCCAGTGCTAACGACCAGCGCGCCCCTCGCCACCTGCGATGGCGATTTGGCCGATCGGCCCCGCCCCAGGGCGATGCTTCCAAACGCCGCGCCGCGTGAAACGCTAAGCTCGGCGCAGCCGGTGCCAGTGATGTTGAGACTTTGAGCGCGCGGCGGCCTGCCCGGCAGTGGCGCTACTGGGAGTTGCCGTCTGCCGGATCCGATGGCGTCGCCGCTGGGCCGGGCGCTGGGCTGACATGCGGCTCGAACGAAAGCGGCTGATCCGCGCTGGGGTTGGCGATCCGGATCACGAGCTTGCCTGCCAGCAACTCATCGAGTGTCTTGCCAATGACTTCCGCCCTCCAACCTCGGGCGAGACTGGGAGGGCCGTCGCCGTTTTCCAGTTCCCCCATCCGATAGGCGATTAACTCGCGCACATCGCTGGCCGTGCCCACCAGGGCCGGGGCGACTTCTGCTGCCTGGCAAATGCTGTTGAGAGCCGAGGTGAGAAACTGCCCCAGCGGCCCACGCTGGTTGTTGACGTTGTCGCGCCGGGCCGGCAGAGGGCACTCGGCCTGCGGGAGTTTCAACGCCCGTTCAATGGCATCGCCAATCTGGGGGACAACGCGGCGGAAGTTGCGGCGTTCAAACCCTCGTATGGCGACGATCCGCTTGATGTCGGAGGTGCGGCGGCGGGCAAGTTCCACGATCAGATCGTCTCGCAGCACCTGCCGCGGTGGTTTGTTCGTGCGGCGGCATTCGTCCTCACGCCATCCCCAAAGCTCGCGCACGATTGCCAGCTCGCGGCTCTTGAGCCCGCCAATGCCCGACACACGCCGCCACTGTTGACCCGAAATGGTGTTTTCCAGGTCCGATTGCCAGTCCTCCATTTCCTCGGCCAACCAGTGCCGGCGGTTCAACCGCTCCAGGCGTTCGACCAGTTTCTCCTGCAATTCGAGCAGGTATCGTACGTCGTCCAGGGCGTATTCAAGCTGGTGGTGTGAGAGCGGACGCCGCCGCCAATCGGTCCGGGTTTCGCCCTTGGATAAGGATTTGCCCAGGTACCGCGACAGCAGGTTCCCGTAGCCTGCCGGGAAGTCGTTGCCGACAAAACCGGCGGCAATCTGCACGTCAAACAACGAAGCGGGCCGTTTGCCAACGGCATCGAACGAAAACAAAAACTCCTGCCGCCCGGCGTGGACGATGGTTTCGTGATCGCCGCTGGCCAAAGTTTCCCAAAACGGTCTGAGGTCCAGCCCCGCTAACGGATCTATCACAGCCAGCAGCGGCCGCTGGCCTTCGATCTCGGCTGCCACCTGCACCAGGCAAAGTTCCGGGCGATAGGTGTACTCGGAGACGAACTCCGTATCGAAAGCGATTCGCCGCGCTTTGGCGAGGCGGTCGCACATCGCGGCCAGTTGGGATTGGGA
Organism: uncultured Pirellulales bacterium; assembly: GCA_964511065.1. Taxonomy (GTDB): domain Bacteria; phylum Planctomycetota; class Planctomycetia; order Pirellulales; family S012-138; genus CALBRZ01. The sequence goes on from CAZEEG010000040.1 coordinate 10,030, forward strand.
TGTGATCGACTCGCTCGACACCGTTGATGCGATCCTCGGAGGGACAAAAGTCGAGAAGGTTTCTTTGGATGAGCTAACGGGGGGAAGGATCGCGCCGCCGGGAGGAATGCAACAACCGTTTGGCGCGATAGTTTCTTAGGCAGTAAATGACCGTTTCAATTCGTAGCAGCGCTGGCGAAATGTTCGCCGGCTCCTGTTGTCACCAGGAAAGTTTGCGCGATGACCGGACATGCGTGATGCGGCGTTTCGCCAACCGAATGACCGCCGCCGCATGGGCCAGCCCGATTGACGGGCGTTAGGCCGACAAAGCCAAGTCGATCCGCATCCATTTCCGGGCAACCATTTCGTTGCTGCGGTGCAGTTACCAGGCATCGCTCGCCAGGTAGGGCCGACACTTCAGCAACTTTGCCAGCGGCGCCGCCGGGCCGTTATTCCTCTTCGTCCTCCTGGGGCCGATCCTCACGCAGCGACTTGCGAAACACGGCTACGACATCCTCCACGGGGATGATGAACAGCTTATTATCCTGCTCAAAGTCGACCGGGATGCTATTCCGGGGATCGAGAATCACCTTGTCATACTTTTGCAGCGGGTAATCGGGATCGTTCTCCACCTGGGCGCTCAGGGCCACTACCCTGCCCGTAATCACGGGAATCTTAGCGTCATCCGGCAGGTGGATGCCGCCTTTGGTTTGCCGCTTCTCGTCGTCCTTGCGAATCAGCACGCGGAGGCCGACGGGTTCAATCACGTCCAACGACATTCGCGTTTCCTTCATCTTCTCTCCACCGTCCACATTCAACGGGGCCCTGGCCTGGCAGAGAACACCGACACAGCAGCGGCATCCTTGGCGCCACCGGCCGCTTGGAGGGCGGCAGTGACCCTGACCTGCATGCTGCAAAGTATTCCGGACAAATTATTTGTGTCTACTGTCCCACGCCGGGCCGCAGGCCGATATGCTTCCTACTCTTCAATTGCCAATTGGGTAAAGGTCCATTTTCGCCCGGGGGCCGCCGTTCTGTTGCCCGTTCGCAAGGCGGAGGCTTCGCCTGGATGGCTCCCATTCTGGTGCCAGGAACGGCCTTAATTGGCAGGCTGCGTCCCCACTGGCGGCTTACGCTCAATCAGCTATGACAATTATCGTTACTTCGACGCAGTTTGCCAGATGCTGAATTGGTTCAAGATTGCAGTAATCTTCGAGGATATCAAGGGTTAACGAGTTCGAGGAGAAGCGCAAAATCGGGGCCGCGGGGCCGCTGGAAAGTTTCCTGGACCGCGCAAAATTTGGCAAGTTCCTGAGAGCCCATTTTCCTAGGCCAAACTTCCGGGTGGCTTTCACTTGCGCAATTTTCCCGGTTTTCTCAGTTGGTGCGGCTCAGAGCGGGCAGAGGGCGCCAGGTCATTGTGGGGCAAGGAGTTGATTGTGGGGCAAGGAGTTGCACAGCTTAGACCTATCGGGCGCGGCAAAGACCCGCCCCACCGCGGGCGGGCATCGCTTCTGGTTCCCACGTACAGCAGACCGTACATGCACTGCAACCGGCCACGCCCAGGGCGAGCAGCGCAACACGGTGGAGGCAGTCGGTTAAAGGTCGTGCGCCCATTACGGTTAGGGGCTTGGAGGGGGGCTTTCGCCCAGGAACCTTCGGTTTATAATCCGGCTTTTGGGGCCGGAGATCCCTTCCTCGCCTGGGCGGAGCCGCAGCATAGCCGATGACCAGACGAATTCGCATTGGCGCCGTCAATTACCTGAATACTCGGCCGCTGATTTTTGGGCTTCGTGAGCGGGCGCCGCAGATCGACCTGCAATTAGACCTGCCTAGCCGATTGGCCGATGGCCTGCGCGATGGCCGATACGACATCGCGCTGATCCCGTCCATTGAATATGCATCGGATCCCGCTTACGAGGTGGTTTCTAACGCGTGTATCGCGTGCCGGGGCCCTGTGTTCAGCGTGAAGCTGTTTTGCCGCGTGCCGCCGGAAGAAATCCGCACGCTGGCCTTGGACGAGGGCTCCCGGACCAGTGCTGCCCTGGTGCAAATTCTGCTTCACGAGCGGTTTGGGATACGGCCCCAGTTAGAGTCGCTGCCGATTGGCAATTCTCTCACCGATTCGACGGCCGACGCCGTGCTGCTCATCGGCGACCGGGCCATGCACCCGCCGTTGGCCTCGTTCGCCGCTGTTTGGGACTTGGGCGATGAATGGTGCCGCCACACCGAGCGGCCATTCGTGTTCGCCATGTGGGTCGCTCGGGCGGGCGCCGATCTGGCCGGTGCGGAAACGGCCCTGGCTGCTGCCCGCGATGCCGGCGTAGCGCACCTCCAACAGATCGCCGAGGCGGAGGCGGCTTCGCTGGGGCTGACCGTGCCCGAGTGCCTGCAGTATCTCCGCGACAACCTGCATTTCTACCTGGGGCCCCACGAGCAGCAGGGGCTGGAACTGTTCTACCGCCGGGCGGCCAGCCTGCGGCTGATCCCGGAAGGAGTGGAAATTGGCTACTACTCGAATTGCTAGCCTGCTTGATAAGGCCGTCGCCGGCGACCGTCTGACGCCCGAGGAAGGTTTGGTCCTGCTGGAGCGGGCCGACCTGTTGAGCTTGGGCCAGGCGGCCGCCGCCGTGTGCCGCCGCCTGCATCCTGAAGACTATCGCACCTACAACATCGATCGGAACATCAACTACACCAACGTGTGTAGCGCGGTTTGCGACTTTTGCGCGTTCTATCGCAAGCTCAACGATAGCGATGCCTACGTGATCGAGCGCGACGCGCTCATGCAAAAGATCCAGGAAACGGTCGATCTGGGCGGCGACCAGATTTTGATGCAGGGCGGCTTCCATCCCAAGCTGCCTCTCGAGTGGTATGAGGAGCTGCTGCGCGACATCAAGCAGCAATTCCCTCAGGTGAACATCCACGGATTCAGCCCTGCCGAGTTCCACGCCTTTACCAAGGTTTTTAAACTGCCGCTGGTGGAGATCGCCCGGCGATTGCGCGACGCCGGGTTAGGAAGCCTCCCCGGTGGAGGGGCCGAGATTCTGGTCGATCGGGTCCGCAAGCAGATCACCCGCGGCAAGTGCATGACCGACGATTGGCTGGAAGCCTGCCGGGTATGGCACAACCTGGGCGGCAAAGGCACGGCGACCATGATGTTTGGCCACGTGGAAACGCTGGCTGACCGGATCGAACACCTGGAGCGGTTGCGTCAGTTGCAGGATGAAACCGGCGGCTTCACTGCCTTTATCTGCTGGACGTTCCAACCCGGCACTGATGCAATGGCCCATGTCCCCCCGGCCGGGGCGTTTGAGTACTTGCGCACGCAGGCGTTGTCCCGGTTGTACCTTGATAACTTCCCCAACATCCAAAGCAGTTGGGTCACCCAGGGGAAGAAGATTGGGCAGTTGGCGTTGCGTTTTGGCGCCAACGACATGGGCAGTTTGATGATTGAAGAGAACGTCGTCTCGGCGGCAGGCACGGTCCATCACCTGAGTTTGGAAGATATTCGCGGGGCGATCCGCGACTGTGGTTACGTGCCGCGTCGTCGTAACGTCTTTTACCAACTGCTAGATGAGCCGCCCGAAGCCGGCCCCACGGTGACTTCTCCCGTGCTGCCGGTGCTCACCTCCTAAGCCCCCGCGACGGCTTTGGCTTGCCGTTTGCATCTGAACGATTGTGCGGAGAGGGGGCCTGCCAGGCAAAGAACGCGCTTGCAAGCAACAGCGGTGCGTGTTGCCCGGCGGCAACGGCGGCCTGCCACCGGAAACGGTCCTTCGGGGCGATCACTGCACGCTTGGTGGTCCACCAGCGGGACCACCATGGCGTTGGCTTAGCCACACTTGCGGCAGGGATTCCAATCGTGCGGGTCGCGCGCTGCCCCTCCGCCTTGGGATTCACGGCCTGGCCGATCATGGCCGCTGTACGCACGACGGAAAGGGGGGACGCGGTGGGAGGCTCACCCATCATCCGATATGATGAGATGCTGGCGCCGGATGCCTCGGCGCAACTTCCCTCCTGGCACGTTCGCCGCTCCAGGTCCGCTTCGATGATCCATGTCCGCAATCTGACGAAAAGTTACGACGACCTCCGACGCGGCAAATTCATGGCCTTGCGGGGGATCTCGTTCGACGCCCGGGCTGGCGAGGTGTTCGGCCTGCTGGGCCCCAACGGCGCTGGAAAAACCACGGCGATGCGGATCCTCAGCACCGTGCTGCGGCCCACCAGCGGGACCGCCCTCGTCAACGGTTACGATGTCGTGACCCAGCCCTCGCAGGTGCGGCACCAGATCGGCTTTGTTTCGGCCAATACTGGTGTCTACGACCGCATGACGGCCTGGGAAATGGTCGGCTACTTCGGCCGGTTGTATGGGCTGCAAGAGGACGCGTTGCGCGACCGGATGGAGGACATCTTCGAGCGACTCAAGATGAACGACATCCGCGACCGCCTGGGGGCGAAGATGTCGACCGGCATGAAACAGAAAGTTTCCATCGCCAGGGCCATTGTCCATGATCCGCCAGTGCTGATCTTCGACGAAGCCACTTCCGGACTCGATGTGCTCGTCGCACGGGCCCTGCTCCGCACGGTCGCTGAACTGCGCGACATGGGCAAGTGCATCATCTTTTCCACGCACATCATGCGCGAGGCCGAGAAACTGTGCGATCGGATTGCGATCATTCACGGCGGGCAGGTGCTGTTGGAGGGCTCGCTGGATGAGTTGCAGCGTGAACACCAGCAGAGCGATTTAGAAGAGCTTTTTTATCAGTTGATTGCAGCCCGGGGCGAAGAGAGTCCGGCTGAAACCATGTCCTGACGGCTTTGGCCCGCCCGCCAGTCGTCGCCGCTCGCCGTCAGTGGCTGGGGCGAAAAGGGGCCCGCAACGGCGGTTACAACCGTGGGCCATCTGCTGCTTTCCTCGGCCAATTTGCCAACCCTCCCCCCGGCAGTTCACCCTTTCTGGATCGATTCTTTCCCCTGGCAAGCTCCATCGCTATGAACTGGTCGAATGTGCTGCTGATCTTGAACCGTGAAATCCGCGACCAGCTTCGCGACCGCCGCACGCTCTTCATGATCTTTGTGCTGCCGGTGCTGCTCTACCCGTTTATGGGCATGAGCATGTTTCAGTTGATGCAGTTCACCCAGGAGCATCCTACCCGGGTGCTGGTACTGGGGGCCGAGGAATTAACCCTGAGCAGTTCGCGCACGCCCCTTGGGCTAATGGGCGGCTCAGCGGCTGCGACCATCAGCGACGCTTTTCAACGCATCCCACCGCTAGTGGAGCGCGTCGAGAACTTGTCCCTGGCCAAGCCCAGCGGCCGTGACCTGGCCGACGGCAACAGCGACACCGACAAATGGCGTTTTAACCCGGCTTTGTTCGATGAAGGCGATCGGGCCGAACTGCTCCATGTTTCGCTGCTGGCGGCGACGGTCGATCCGGGTTGGGGGCCCGCCCTGGGCGTAGGGGCCGCTCCATGGCTGCTCAATACGTTGGAATCGCGCCATGAACTGGCCCGCAACTGGCTTAAGGATGGAACCTACCAGGCGGTGGTGGTGATCCCGCCGGGGTTTCAGGCGCGGCTCCGCCAGTTTCCGCAACGCGCGGGCGAAGGCGTCGATCAGGCCTCGTGGTCGCAGGCGCCCGACGTGCAGGTGTGGCACAACACGGCCAAGAAGAAGTCGGAAATTACCCGGGGCCGCATCATTCAGGTGGTTCGAAAGTGGCGCGATGCCATCATCCAATCGAATTTGCAGGCGGCGGGCATTTCCACGCGGGAGATGATCCCGTTCGACATTGAGCACGGTGACGATCAGGACGTGGCCGACCGCCGCAACCGTCACGCGGCAGTGTGGTCGATGCTGTTCCCGTTCGTGCTGCTGATCTGGTCCCTTACGGGGGCCTTCTATCCGGCCGTGGACTTGTGCGCCGGTGAGAAAGAACGCGGCACGCTCGAAACCCTGCTCACCAGTCCCGCTCTGCGGAGTGAGATTGTTTGGGGCAAGCTGCTGACGATCATGATCTTCAGCATCGGCACCGTGGTCTTGAACCTGGTAGCGTTGGGGGCGACCGGTGTCTTTCTGCTGAGCCGGATTCCAAACCTGGGACCGCCTCCGGCCTTGTCGTTCCTTTGGATGTTCTTGGCGATGATACCGGTGTCGGCGCTGTTCAGCGCCTTGTGCCTGGCCTTGGCCGCCTTCGCGCGCAGCACCAAGGAGGGCCAGTACTACCTGATGCCGCTGTTCTTGATCACGCTGCCGCTGGTGGCGCTGCCGCTCTCGCCCAGTTTTGAACTGACGCTGGGCAGCAGCCTGATTCCCGTTACCGGAATCGTGCTGCTGTTGCGGTCGGCGATCGAGGGCGACTACCTGGAGGCGTTCCGGTACTTTGGCCCGGTGGTGATGGTCACGATTGCCTGCTGCTGGCTGGCGATGCGCTGGGCCGTGGACCAGTTCAATAAGGAATCGGTCCTGTTCCGCGAGAGTGAGCGGTTCGAGCTTGGTGCCTGGTTGCGCCACCTTCGGCGCGACCGAGAGCGGACACCCTCGGTGGCGGCGGCCCTATTGTGCGGCGTGTTGATCCTGATTTTGCGGTTCTTTTTTGGATTGGCGATCAGCCCTGGCCGCGTCGATCCGGTGATGCAGGTCTTGGTGCCGCAACTTGTCGCAATCGCGTTTCCGGCGCTATTGATGACGATCCTGTTCACGCGCTCGCCGCGCGAAACGCTACTGCTGAAGCGTCCCCCAGGGTGGACCTTGCCGGCCGTGGTGTTGTTGGCCGTGTGTTACAACCCCGTGGCCCAGATGCTGGGAGCCGCCGTCCAGCAGATGTACCCGGTCCCCCCGGGCGTGGAAGAAGCGATGCGCGGTTTGATCGGGCAACTCCCCGGTTTCGGCACCATGTTCCTGCTGTTTGCCGTGGTGCCGGCGGTGTGCGAGGAGTTGGCCTTCCGCGGCTTCATCCTCTCCGGCATGCGGCACTTGGGCCGCAAGTGGCTGGCGATTTTGCTGGTGAGCTTGTTCTTCGGCCTGACGCACACCATTGCCCAACAACAGATCATGGCCACTATCACCGGCCTGGTGCTGGGATACGTGGCCGTGCAAACGGGCAGCTTGTTCCCGGCCATCGCGTTCCATCTCACGCATAACGGGCTGGTGGTTGCCATGTCGCGTTTGAACGCCAGCATGATCGAAGGTAACAGCCTGCTTCGCCTGGTATTCGACGTGTCGGCCTCGGGGGAACCGATGCTCCGCTGGCCGGTCGCCGTGCTCGGGGCGGCGGGAACGGCCCTGTTGCTGTACGCTTTCCATCGGCTGCCGGCGCCCAAGTCGCAGGAAGAAAGCCTGCAAGAAGCCCTGGAGCACCAGGCCCAGTCGGCGGCGCCTTCGTCGTTGTAACGGCGGCGCAACCAGGGATGTTGGGGAGACTCCTCCGCGGTTCCACCTGGCGGAGGCATCTTGGACAATCGGTTCCAATCGGCAACAATGCACCGCATTATTCTTGCGTGTGTAACATCGTCTCCTTTTCCCTTGGTACAAGGTACAACTGGCATGGCGGAGCCACTCGCCGCAGAACAACGTCAGCAGGCGTTGCAAACGCTTGAGTCCGCGGTTCGCGATGGGCATCTCACGGAAAGCGCCGGTGTGAATATTCGGGCCTGGCTGACCGAACCCCGGTATGCGGACTACGCTGCGGCGGTTGCCGAGCACCTGGCGCAAGCCAAATGGAAAGAGCTTGACGACGCCTTCTGGACCATCATCCCCTTTGGCACCGGCGGTCGCCGGGGGCGGATGTACCCGTTCGGGTCCAATACGATCAACAACCGCACCATCGGGGAAAGCGCCCAAGGCCTGGCCGACTACGTGCGGGCACATCCCGAGGCCTTCCAGCCAGTCCTGGGCGAAAACGACGGCCTCGCGTGCGCCATCGCTTACGATACCCGGCACCGTTCGCGGGAATTTGCCGAGTTGTGCGCCGAGATCATGGCCGCCAACGGCTTCAAGGTTTGGTTTCTCGATGGGCATCGCAGCACGCCGGAACTCTCGGTCGCCGTGCGGCACATGCGCTGCAACTGCGGCATCATGGTCACCGCGAGCCACAATCCGCCCAGCGATAACGCCGTGAAAGTGTACGCGGCCACCGGCGGGCAATTGCTGCCACCGCACGATCGCGGCGTGATCGACCGCGTGATGAATGTGGACGCCATCGCGCGCAAGCCGTTTGCCGAATGTCTCGAAAGCGGCGCCGTGCAGTATTGCCAGGAGGAAGTTGACCGTGCCTACATCGAGAACATGCTGGCTCAGAGCCAGCTTGAGGGTACGCCTCCGGCACCGCTTTCCATTCTCTACTCGCCGATGCATGGCGTGGGAGCCACCAGCGTTATTCCGGCTCTGAACGGCGTGGGCTTTCAGCAGGTGGAGGTGTTTGGGCCGCATGCCCAACCCGATGGCAATTTTCCCAATGTGCCCGGCCACGTTGCCAACCCGGAGAACCCAGAAACATTCACCTCGATGATCGCGCACGCCGAGCAATCGGGGGCGGAACTGATTCTTTCGACCGATCCCGACGCCGACCGCCTGGGGGCCGCCGCCCGATTAGCGCCTGGGCAGCCATTTGCAACCTTTACCGGCAATGAGATCGGAGCGCTGCTGACCGATTACGTGCTCTCGGCCCAGCAGCAGCGGGGCGCGCTCACGCCCGACCATTACGTCGTTAAGACCCTGGTAACGACCGAGTTGATCCGCCGCATCGCCGACCGTTACGGCGTGAAGACGTACGGTAACCTCCAGGTGGGCTTCAAGTGGATTGCCCAGGCAATCGACGAAGTTGGCCCGGAACGGTTCGTGCTGGCCGCCGAAGAATCGCACGGTTACCAGGCGGGTACGTACGCCCGCGATAAGGATGCCGGCGTAGCCGCCATGTTGCTGGCCGAATTGGCGGCCCAGTGCAAAGCGCAAGGGCAGACCCTGCACCAGCGGCTCAATCAGCTTTTCGTGCAGCACGGTGCGCACGCGGAACGCACGGTTTCGCTATCGTTCCCGGGCTCAGAAGGCATGGCTCGCATGAAGGCCCTGATGGCCAGCATCCGCAGCGAGCCCCCCAGCCAATTGGCCGGACTGGCGGTGAAGCAGGTGCGCGACTACGGCAACGGTACGGTGACTCCGGCCGGCGGAACCCCTGGCCCGCTGGATGGTCCCCGCGGCGACATGGTGATCTGCGACCTGGAGGCCGAGGGCAACTACGCAGCCGTGCGGCCCTCGGGCACCGAACCCAAGGTCAAGTTCTACCTGTTCACCTACCAGGCGGTGGACTCCCCCGAGCAATTGGCGGAAGTAAGAAGCCGCCTGGCAGCACGCCTGGATGCCCTGGAAAGCGATTTGAAGCAGGTCGCCTTGGGGTGAATAAGGGATTCTGACCACTGAAGGGTGTTACGCGCTGGGCGCCCGCTGGAGGCGCTGCCGCATGGCTTCAAGACCGGGCAGCAGTTTCTCCACCGGGTGTTCGAAGGGGGCGTACATGAATCGGAGGGTGTCGTCGAAGGCCTCCGACCATTGACCCTCGACGTCTTCCAGGTAGCGCAACCCGAGTTGTTCGAGAATGCGGTCTTGCTTGCCCTGGGTGCCCGTGGCCGCCAGGCCGATTTGATAACCGCTGTCGGCGAGAAAGGCCCACACGGCGGCGATCAGGTCGTAGCCCAGGCCAAAGAAGCCGCACTCGGGATCGACCGTCCAGCGGCTGACTTCGGCGCAGCGGTCGGGTGTGGTGCCCAGGGAAGCGACGATGTCGCGCACTCGGTCCGCCCCCAACAGATCCGTCAATGGCGAGCCCGTTGTCGCCAGGGGGGCGCAGCGGACACAGCCCACCAATTTGCCGTTGAGCCGCGCCACGATGTGCCAGGCTTCCAGGTCGTACGGCTGGCAATCATAACAGCGGTTGGACGCCTCGTCGAAGAATTGCGGACGCCGCCCCCCCGCATACAGTACCCGGCCTCGCATCTCCCGCAATTCGTCCAGCCAGTCGGGTAGTTCCTGTTCGTTGGCTGCACGATCACTCGGCCGAGCACTGCCAGGGCCTGCGTTTTCCGCCCCGCTCAGGAGCGGGCCAGTGTATACGGTCCAATGGAGCATGGGTTGTGCGGTGCGTAGGGATTGGGGGGGAGCTTACGGGGAATACCCGGTGTGGCCACTGGGGATTGTTCTCAACGAGCCCTCCGGGGCGTGCCGCGGCAACTTTCCGAAGTGGCCCCCTAACGATATAACAGGCACGAGTATCGTGTAAACCAACGCCTCGATGCTGAATGGCCCCTCATGCAGGCTGGCCAGGAAGCTGCGCCAGTTTCCCGCCGTGCGGGGGCAGGCTGGGCGAAATTTTGTTCCTCGTGGCGGGCGGATTCAAGCCGCCCCTTGTTTGAATTCAGATGACACCCATCCGGAAGCTACTGGTTGCCAACCGAAGCGAGATTGCCATCCGCGTGTTCCGCAGCACGCACGAGTTGGGCATCCGCACGGTGGCCATTTACTCCCACGAGGATCGTTATGCCCTGCATCGCTTCAAGGCCGACGAAGCGTACCTGATTGGCAACAAGGGCGAGCCGATTCGGGCCTATCTCGATATTCCGCGGATCATCGCGCTGGCGAAGGAATACGAGATCGACGCCATCCATCCCGGCTACGGTTTTCTCTCGGAAAACCCCGAGTTCGCCCGGGCGTGCCGCGAGGCGGGCATCGTGTTTGTCGGTCCGCCTGAAGAAGTGCTGCATCAGTTGGGTGACAAGACCGAGGCTCGCAACCTGGCCCAGAAGGCCGGGGTGCCCGTGCTGGGCGGCAGCAACGAGGCGCTGCGTGATACAGCGGCCGGAAAGGAGATTGCGGCCCAGTTGGGGTACCCGGTGATCCTGAAGGCGGCCAAGGGCGGCGGCGGTCGCGGCATGCGCGTGGTCCGGCAGGAGAGTGATTTTGACGCCGCGTTTGAATCGGCCCAGCGCGAGTCGCAAACGGCGTTCGGCAGCCCCGATGTGTTTGTCGAGAAGTTCATCTCGCAGGCCCGGCATATCGAGGTGCAACTGCTGGGCGACAAGCACGGCAACCTGCTGCACCTGTATGAGCGCGATTGCTCGGTGCAACGGCGCCACCAGAAAGTGGTGGAGATCGCCCCGGCCCCCAACCTGGACGGCCAACTGCGGGCCCAGTTGTGCGAAGCCGCGTTGGCGATCGGCCGGCAAGTCAACTACGAAAATGCCGGCACGGTCGAGTTCCTGGTCGATAATGAAACCGGCCAGTTCTACTTCATCGAAGTCAATCCTCGGATTCAGGTCGAACATACCGTCACGGAAGAAGTGACCGGCATCGACATCGTTAAGGCGCAGATTCTGGTCGCCCAGGGGACGCCGCTGGACGATCCGGAAATCGGCCTGGCTGCACAAGACGAAGTACGCACCGTGGGTTATGCCCTGCAATGCCGGGTGACCACGGAGGACCCGCAAAACGGCTTCATGCCCGACTACGGCCGGGTGAGCCATTACCGCTCGGCCAGTGGCATGGGGATTCGCCTCGATGCCGGCACCGCGTTTTCGGGAGCGGTGGTCAACCCGTTCTACGATTCGCTGCTGGTGAAGGTAACGGCCCGCGGCCGCCGGTTTGACGACGCCGTGAACCGGATGGAACGCTGCCTGCAGGAGTTCCGCATCCGCGGGGTCAAAACGAATATTCCGTTCCTCATCAAGTTGATGACCCACCCCACGTTCATCGAGGGCAAATGCACCACGC
>CAZEEG010000040.1:21778-46136 GCA_964511065.1 uncultured Pirellulales bacterium
CTGTTCCAGTTTCCCGAGCGGCGCGATCGGGCAACCAAATTGCTTACGTACCTGGCCGAGGTGATTGTCAACGGCAATCCGCTGGTGGTCGGTCGCCCCAAGGCCTTGCGCCGCCAAGGGGCGCCGGTGCCTTCACTCCCGCCGGGCCAGCCCGTACCCGAGGGCATTCGCGATCGTCTGCTGAAGGACGGCCCCGAGGCGCTCTCCAAGTGGATCAAAGACCATAAGCCGCTGCTGCTGACCGACACCACCTTCCGCGATGCGCACCAATCGCTGCTGGCCACGCGCGTCCGCACGCGCGACCTGTTGAACATTGCCGAGGCCTACGCGCACACCTGCCCCGGCTTGTTCTCGCTGGAAATGTGGGGCGGCGCCACGTTCGATACCACCATGCGGTTCCTCAAGGAGAGCCCCTGGCAGCGGTTGGTCGAACTGCGCGAAAAGATTCCCAATATCCTGTTCCAGATGTTGCTGCGGGCGTCGAACGCTGTCGGCTACACCAACTATCCCGATAACGTGGTCCAGGCGTTTGTGAAGGAAGCGGCCGACGCGGGCATCGACGTGTTCCGCGTGTTCGATGCCCTCAACTGGGTGCCGAACATGAAGGTGGCCATCGAGGCGGTACTCAAGACGGGGGCCGTCTGCGAGGCGGCGATCTGCTACTCGGGCGACATCCAGAATCCCAATCGCAACAAGTACAACCTCAAGTACTACATCGACTTGGCCAAGGAACTGGAGAAAATGGGGGCGCACATCCTGGCCATCAAGGACATGGCCGGTTTGTGCAAGCCCGCTGCCGCCAGGACACTGGTCAAAGCCCTCAAGGAAGAAATCGGGTTGCCGGTCCACTTCCACACGCACGATACGGCCGGTATCCAGGCGGCCTCCATCCTGAGCGCGGCGGAGGTCGAGTTGGACATTGCCGACGCCGCCATGGCGCCGCTATCAGGCGGCACATCGCAGCCGAACCTCAATACGCTGGTCGAGGCACTGCGGTACCTCCCGCGCGACACCGGCCTGGATGCCGCGGCCCTGAACGACATCTCAGAATACTGGCGGATCACGCGGCAATTCTACCTGCCGTTTGAGAGCGAGGCCCTGGCGGCAACCGCCACGCTGTACGATCACGAAATGCCCGGCGGCCAGTACACCAACCTGTACATGCAGGCCCAGGCGCTCGGATTGGCTGACCGCTGGGCGGAAGTGTGCCAGATGTACGCCGACGTGAACCAGCTTTTCGGCGACATCGTCAAAGTGACGCCCACCTCCAAGGCCGTCGGTGACATGGCATTGTTCCTGGTCGCCAACGGATTGCAGTGCGCGGATGTGCTCGACGAAGGCCGCGATCTGGCGTTTCCTCAATCGGTCTTGGACCTGCTGGGTGGCCGAATGGGCCAGCCCCCTGGCGGCTTCCCCAAGGAGGTGCAGCAACGCGTCCTGCGGGGCGAACAAGGCTTCACCGATCGGCCCGGCGCCACCTTGCCGCCAGCCGATTTCAAGAAGGCCACCGAGGAGATCGAAGGCATTCTCAATCGCGAACCGGATGCGCGCGATGTGATTTCGTACCTGCTGTATCCGAAAGTTTACAAGGAGTTCGCCCAGCACTCGGTGGCCTACAGCGATACCAGCATGCTGCCCACGCCGGTTTTTCTGTACGGCATGGAGCCTGGCGAGGAGATTGCCGTCGATATTGAGCCCGGCAAGACACTCATTATCAAATTCCTGGCCGTGGGCGATCCGCACGCCGATGGCGAACGCTCCGTGTTCTTCGAACTGAACGGCCAGCCGCGCGACGTCAACGTGGTTGATAAGGCCCTGGAGCCTGAAACCAAGGCCGCCGTGAAGGCCGATCCGTCCGATCCTTCGCACGTCGGTGCCAGCATGCCCGGCATGGTGGTCAACGTGGCCGTCCAGGCAGAAGATACCGTAGCCAAGGGACAAAAGCTGCTCACCTTGGAAGCGATGAAGATGGAAACCACCATCTATGCCGAGCGCGACGGTAAAGTGGAAGAAGTGCTGGTAAAAGCCGGTAGCCAGGTCGATACGGGTGATCTGTTGATGAGGGTAGTGTGAACCAACCCTGGGGGCGCGGCACGCTGAACCAGCGCAAGAGCACGCCCCCCATTCAGCGCTCAACTCTCCGGTAATGCCGTGAACGCTTCGTGACGCCCCGCTCCCGCCGAGGAGGCCAACCGTGTACGTCATCGACGCCCAGGCCCGCAGTTTCCTCGACATCGCGGACGGCCACCCGTTTCCGATTCAGAATTTGCCGTATGGTGTTTTTCTGCGCTGCGGCGAGCACCGTCCGGCCATCGGCGTGGCGATCGGTGACGAGATTCTCGATCTGCGGGTGATTTCCGAACGGGGGCTGTTGGACCTGCCTGAGCTTGCCGGGCAGCGACCGCTCGCCGAACCGCAACTCAACGCTTTTATGGCCCTGGGGCGCGCGGCCTGGACCGCAGTACGGCGGCGGGTCGTGGAACTGCTCACCGCCGATGATCCGGTCTTGCGCGACGACGCCGCTCTGCGCCAGGCGGCCCTGGTGCCGCAAAGCCAGGTGCAGATGCAATTGCCGGCAGCGATTGGTGATTACACGGATTTCTATTCCTCGCGCTACCACGCCGAGAACGTGGGCACCATGATCCGCGGTGCGGAGAATGCCTTGCAGCCGAATTGGCTGCACTTGCCGGTTGCTTATCACGGCCGGGCCAGTTCGATTGTGATTTCAGCTACGCCGATCCGCCGGCCCCAGGGGCAAACGATGGCCGAGGGGGCAGCCCGCCCGCGGTTTGGCCCCAGCCGAGCCCTCGATTACGAATTGGAGATGGGTTTTTTCATCGGCCCAGGCAATCGACTCGGCGAACCCGTCGTGGCCGCGTCGGCGCGGTCGCACATCTTTGGACTGGTGCTGGTGAACGATTGGAGTGCCCGGGATCTGCAGAAGTGGGAGTATCAACCGCTGGGGCCGTTCCTCGCCAAGAACTTTGCCACCACCATTTCGCCGTGGGTGGTCACGCTCGACGCGCTGGAACCCTTTCGCACCGCCGGGCCGGTACAGGACCCCAGCCCGCTCCCATACCTCCAGGCCGATCAGGATGCCACCTACGATATTGAGCTTGAGGTGACGCTGCGCCCGGGGGCGTTAAACGCCGGACCTGGCGAATCGAGGCCGAGCGAACCTACGGTCATTTGCCGATCCAACTTCCGGCACCTGTATTGGTCGATGGACCAACAACTGGCCCACCATACGATTTCTGGCTGCAACCTTCGCCCGGGCGACCTGCTGGCTTCTGGCACCATCAGCGGCCCCACGCCCCAGTCGCGGGGCTGCCTGCTCGAACGTACCTGGGGCGGTCGTGATCCCATCTCGCTGGCTGATGGCAGCCAACGGCGATTTCTGGAAGATGGGGACGAAGTGACGCTCACGGCCTGGTGCCAAGGCGATGGATACCGCATCGGTTTTGGTGAGGCATCCGGCGTGGTATTGCCGGCCGTACCGCTTTGAAAATGGGGGGCCCGCTCGCTCCCTTCCGTAAACCGTTGCGGTGCAAAATACGGCGGCAGCCCTGGCCGGATGCTGCCTGCTCGGTCATGATGAACGGTTTATGGGCGCATCTCTGCCGCCCCCTGGAGCGGCGGAACGGAAACGCCCGCGGGCAGCTTGTGGCAATCGTGACCGTACTCAGCCTGGTGGCTGCACGGCGCACAGGTACTAGCACAGTCGGCATTTCATGGCAGTGCAAGCATCCAACGATCCCCTTCCTCTGACGGCGACCGTCGCGCCCACTTCGCAAGACGATGTTCAAGCGGCGGTGCGCTCGGCTTACCAGCAGAACACGCCGGTTTATCCAATCGGTGGTGGAACAAGCCTCGACGTGGGCCTGCCTGCCCGGGAGCCAGGAATTGGGCTTTCCCTGCGTGGCATTGACCGGGTGATCGACTACCCGGCCCGCGATATGACGATCACGGTGGAAGCCGGAATCACCCTGGGTGCGCTGAGGGAAACGTTGGCCGCCGAGAAACAGTGGCTACCCATCGACGCCCCCGAGGCCTCGTCGGCCACGCTGGGCGGCCTGATCGCCACGAATGTTTCCGGGCCGCGCCGGTTCGGCCAGGGCACGATGCGCGATTACCTGATTGGGATCACGGCCGTCGATGGCCGCGGTGTGAAGTTTCACGGCGGCGGCCGCGTGGTGAAGAATGTCGCCGGATACGACTTCTGCAAGCTACTGATCGGTTCGTATGGCACGCTCGCCGTGGTGACCCAGGCAACCCTCAAGGTCAAACCAATACCAGAGGCCAGTTCCCTGCTCGTCTGCCAGCTGGCCAGCCTGGCCGATGCCGAACCGCTGTTGGCGGGGCTGGTGACATCCCGCACCACGCCGGTGGCCATCGAACTGCTGGCCGGTCCGGCCTGGACCGATGATCCGGCCCTGCAATCGCTGCCAGGAGGCCTGGGCCTGCTGGTGGGGGTAGAAGGCACGGTCCCCGAAGTGGACTACATGCAGCGGCAACTTCTCCAGGAATGGCGAGAACAGGGAGTTGAAGGCCACGTAGTGCCGCAACCCCAGGTAGCCGGACTTTGGGAACGCATGACGGAGTTCCCTGCTCACCGCGAGGGGCTGGTGATTCAGGCCAGCGTGCTGCCCACTGCGGCGGCGGCCCTGGCCGATCAGGTGCGGAAGCTGGCGGACGATGTTTCCATCCTTGCGCATGCTGCCAGCGGCACTGTGGTGGCGCGCCTGCCGTCGATGGAACCGTCCGACGTGGCCGCCGTGATGATCCGTACCATTCAACCGGCGGTTCGTGCGGCGTCGGGATCCATCATGGCTCTGGCATTGCCCGAGGGAGCCGAACGGACCCGCCAATTGATCTGGGGGCCAGCCACGGAAGCCGAGCCATTGATGCGCTCGGTGAAGGAACAATTCGACCCCCAAGGGCTGCTCAACCCAGGGCGATACCTATACTGAAGTAAGTGCGGGGCGATTCCCGGTGGTGGCGGCGCAGGCCGCATGGACCGCCGGCGCCAAAGCCGCGGCGCGCGGCGGGCTTCCCGCGATACATCGCTAACTTCGCGTCAAGCGACCGTTTTGCCATGAGTTCAACCAAGTTGCCATCCACTGCCGGGCAGGCGGGCGTCACCGACCATCAGGCCCAACAGCCGCCCGTGCCCGCGGCCAGCGGCACCCCGACAGAGCCAGGGCTTGCGCCCGGGCCGGTGGATACTTCCAATCCTGGCGCTGCAATCCGCTACGAACGGTTCTTGGATTGCGTCCATTGCGGACTGTGTACGGCGTCGTGCCCTACGTACGTGGAAACCGGCAACGAGAACGACAGCCCTCGCGGCCGCATCTACTTGATGCGGGCGGTGACCGACGGCCGATTGCCACTGACTTCGGAAGTGCGGCGGCACCTGGAACTGTGTCTCGATTGCCGCGCCTGCGAAACGGCCTGCCCCTCGGGCGTTCAATACGGCAAGTTGATTGAACCGTTCCGGGTGGGGATGGAAGAAAGCACCGAGGACGGCGCCAAGACGTCTGATTGGTTCCATCGCTGGGTGCTATTTGGTGTTTTCCCCTATCCCAACCGCATGCGCAAACTGCTGTGGCCAGCCCGGCTGGCCCAGCGACTGGGGGTAATGCGGCTGGCCGAAGGATTGCGACTCACGCGGCTGTTGCCGCGGCGGCTCCAGCAATTGGTGAACATGCTTCCGCCCCCGGTGAAGCGATCGCCCCAACTGCCCGAGGTGTTGCCGGCCATCGGCCCCCGCCGGGCAACCGTGGCCCTGTTCACAGGCTGCGTGGGCGACGTGATGTTTCGCCACACGCATTGGGCCACTGCCCGGGTGCTTCAGGAAAACGGATGCGACGTGGTCGTGCCTCGCAACCAGGCATGCTGCGGAGCGATTCACTTCCATGCCGGCAGCAGCGACCCGGCTCGGGACCTGGCAGATGCCAATCTGGCGGCGTTCAACCTGGATAAGGTGGATGCGGTTATTGTCAACGTGGCCGGTTGCGGTTCCATGCTCAAGGACTATGGGCACCACTGGGACGATGAACAGAGGCCGGCACGCGAGCGGTTCGCGGCCAAAGTGCGCGACATCAATGAATTTCTCGATGAATTAGGGTTGATCCCGCCCCAAGGGGAATTGCCGCTGAAGGTTACCTATCACGACGCCTGTCATCTCGTGCATGCGCAAAAGGTTCGCGAGGCCCCACGGAACCTGTTGCGGCAGATACCGGGCTTGGAACTGGTTGACCTGCCCGAAAGCGAACTGTGCTGCGGCGCAGCCGGCACGTACAACCTGACCGAACCGGAGATGTCCCAGCGGCTCAGTCGCCGCAAGATGTCCAACGCGCTGTCCACGGGCGCCAAGGTGGTGGCGACCGCTAACGCTGGTTGCCTGCTTCAAATCATGCGCGAGGCCCGGCAGCAGCGGCAGCACCTGGAAATCGTCCATCCCATCGAACTTTTGGATCGCAGTTACCAGTTGGCCCGGCAGGCGGAATAGCTGCTTGGCTTTGTGCCAGCGTGCCAGATCTGGGGGCCGCGTTGGGCGGCGTCATCACCAAGGATTCTTGTTCCTCGCATGCACGATCGGTTCCAACGCGCCACGGCCAGCCTGGTGGTCTTTGAGGTGCTGCTGATCTTCGGCACGTTCTTCGTGTATGCCGGTTGGCCCGCGCCCGACGTGAACGAAGCCCATTATCTCGTCAAGGCTCGCCACTACTGGGAGCCCGACTGGATCCCCGGCGATTCGTTCTTGGACTCTTCAAACGCACACCTGGCGTTCTACTGGTCGGTGGGTTGGCTGAGTCAACTGATGAGCCTCACCGCGTTTGCCTGGACCGTGCGGGCCATCACGTGGCTACTGCTGGCATACAGTTGGCAACGGCTTTCTTGGGCGGTGGTGCCTCGCCCACTCTATTCCGTCCTGAGCGCCGCACTGTTCGTCAGCCTGATGGATTTTGCTCACCAGTCCGGCGAATGGGTTGTTGGGGGGGCGGAGGCCAAGGGGTTTGCATACGTCTTCGTGTTCCTGGCTCTGGAATCACTGGTGCGCGGCCGCTGGAACCTGGCCATCGCACTATGCGGGGCGGGGGCCGCATTCCATGTCATCGTCGGCGGCTGGGCGGGCGTGTGCCTGGGGTTCGCCTGGCTTTGTGAACCGGGGAGCCGGAGGCCGCGGCTGCTTGGCCTGCTGCCCGGTGTGGCAGTGGGCGCGGTACTGAGTCTGCCGGGCTTGCTGCCGGCTTTGCAGCTAACCCTGAACAGCGATCCAGAGGTGGTCGCCCAAGCCAACTGGATTTATGTGACCCGGCGGCTTGGCCACCACCTCGATCCTATTCAGTTCCCGGCGTTCCGCGTCGCAAGGTTCTTGACGATGTTGGCTGGCGGCGCCGTCCTCTGGTGGCTGGTGCGACAGCAGGAACCCGGTGAAGCCGCGCGTGCGGCCAACAATCGCCGCGAACGAGAACTCTTGGAGAAATCACAGGGCCTGGGCGACCCGGTGAGCGGTGCAGACTGGGGGCGACGGCGGTTAGCGATTGCCGTGTTGGGTTCGATCCTGTTGATGGTGGTGGGCTGGATCATTGGTTGGGGATTGACCTGGCAACCTGACCTTCGCAACGGGTTGTTGCGATACTACTGGTTCCGCCTGGCCGATTCGTTCGTTCCCTTGGGGATCAGCCTGGCGGCCTGCTATCTGGTTGCGGTTGGACGCCCCCGGCATTCCGCGTTGAGTGGCCTGCTGCTATCGTCGGCCTTGGCTGGATCGGGGGCCATCCAGGGCTGCGTATTGTGGGAGCGGCAGGTTGATTGGCTGCCGCGCGGCGACCGGCATTTCCGGGCAGCCGTTCCCGGTAAACCCGAACAAGTACACAGCGATTGGATGAACATCTGCGAACTTGCCCGGCACGAGACTCCGCCTGATGCCAAGTTCATTACCCCGCGCTGGTCGACGACCTTCCACTGGTATGCGCACCGCCCGGAGGTCGCTACGTGGAAGAACATTCCACAAGACGCCCAGGGCA
Source organism: uncultured Pirellulales bacterium (assembly GCA_964511065.1). GTDB lineage: Bacteria > Planctomycetota > Planctomycetia > Pirellulales > S012-138 > CALBRZ01. The sequence goes on from CAZEEG010000040.1 coordinate 29,812, forward strand.
TCGTCGATTGGTGGAAACGCTTGGTCCGGCTGCATCACTTCTCCAACCAACGGTTTGCCGTCGGAGCATTGGGCGGCAGCGGCGCGGCCATTGCATCTCCGGGCCCGGCCAACTCGCGGCCGCTGCGATCACTCAGCAACTTGCCGGTGCAATCGGTCATTGAGCGCGGCGAAGCGGTGGGTGCCCAGTACCTGTTGACCAACAGGTACCCGCCGCTCCCGCTTGCGATGATCGGTGCCAATCGCAGTTTCGCTCTATATCGGCTGCCTCCTCCGCCAGACGATCGAGCAACCTTGGAGCGAACATCGCCAGAGCAAGCGCCAGATACGATGCGCCAATAGCGGCGCGCAATCAGGCCAGCGACAACTTTCCTTTGGACGAGTTCTTACTGTTGTAAGCATGCCATCGCGATACTTTCTCGAGCGTCCTCCTGCGGGCGAACATGCCACGCTATCGGGCAGCGAAGCCCATCACTTGGCGCACGTGCTCCGTGCAAAGCCGGGCGAGGAAGTCCTGCTGTTCGACGGCAGCGGCCGAGAGTTCCGAGCCACCATCGAAACCATTGGCCGCAGCGAGGTACGGCTGCGCGTGTTGGAGGTGCAAACGGTCGATCGCGAAGCGGCGCGACCGGTGACACTAGCCGTCGCGCTACCCAAGGGCGACCGGCAGCGATGGCTCACCGAGAAGGCGGTGGAAATCGGCGTCGCGCGGCTCATTCCGCTGGAAACCGCCCGCGGCGTCGCGCAGCCCGTTGCCAATGCCTTGGAGCGGCTACGCAGGACCGTGATCGAAGCATCCAAGCAGTGCGGCCGCAACCACTTGATGGAAGTGGCCCCGCCCATGCGCTGGGAAACGCTGGTTCAGTCGGCAGACAACACGCAGCACCGGATCGTGGCCCATCCGGCCGGGCATGCCGGCACGGCGGCCGCACTCTTGAACCGTCTGCCGGACCACGTGCCTGTGCTGCTGGCCGTTGGACCAGAAGGCGGTTTCACCGGCGACGAAATCGCCGCCGCCACGGACGCAGGCTGGCAAACGGTGGACCTGGGAAACCGCATACTGCGGGTGGAAACCGCCGCCCTGGTCTTGGCAGCGCTGGCCATCCACGGTGCCGCCGAACCAGGCTGACCTGCCGCCGCTGACCGATCTGCCGCACGAATCGCGGGCGAAGGCATCAAACGGTGGAACCGCCACCCTTGTCAGCCAAGGCCGGCTATTCAATCCAGCCGCCGCCCAGCACACGGTCGCCGTCGTAGCATACGGCGGCCTGGCCTGGCGCGACGCCGTACTGGGGTTCGTCCAGTTCAAAGGCCAGGCGGTCGCCGTCCAGTGGCTGCACCGTGGCCCACACGGGCCGGCTCAAGTAGCGAATCTTCACCTCACAGCGTAGTGGCTCAGCGGGTGGCTCCATCAGCCAGTTGGCGCGGCCGGCCGTGAACGAGGTGCGGGCAAGCTCTTCGCGGGTTCCTACCACGACCCGGCGGGTATCGGCCTCGATCCGTACCACGTACCGCGGTTCGCCGACGGCCACCCCCAGGCCCTTGCGCTGGCCGATGGTGAAATGTTCAATGCCTTCGTGTCGCGCCAGCACTTCGCCAGAAGTGGTGACAATCTCACCTTCGCGACTGCCGGGATCGAGCCGCGTTTGCAGGAATGCCGCGTAATCGCCGCCGGGCACGAAGCAAATTTCGTAGCTGTCTTTCTTGTCGGCCACGCGCATTCCCAAGGCCCGCGCGCGCTCGCGGATTTCATGCTTTTGGAAGTCGCCAATGGGGAACAGCAAACGCGGCAATAACTCGCGGCGAATGCCAAACAACACGTACGATTGGTCCTTGCCCGGGTCCATGCCACGCCGCAATGCCTTGCCGCCCGGCTCGTCGGTCAGCCGGGCATAATGGCCGGTGGCGATGTAGTCGGCCCCGACGCTGTCGGCATATTCGCAAAGGCTGCCAAACTTGAGCCAGTTGTTGCAGACCACGCAGGGGTTGGGCGTGCGTCCCGAGGCATACTCGTCCACAAAGTAGTCGATGATGCGGCCAAACTCGGTTTCAAAATTGACCGCGTAGAACGGGATGTCGAGCTTGTCGGCCACCCGCCGCGCATCCTGGGCGTCGGCCGCCGTGCAGCAGCCTTGCTTGTGCGACGAAGGGGAGACGATCGGGAGCGAAGCGGAACTCTGCCCGCTGGCCGCCCGCGTATCGGCGGCATTCGCAGGCGGTACGGTACAAGCGGATTCAAGCTGCTGGCCGTGGCGCATGAACAGCCCGATCACCTCGTGGCCGGCCTCCAACAGCAGCGCAGCGGCGACGCTGCTATCAACGCCACCGGACATTGCCAATACAACCCGCGCCACGCTACTTCCCAATATTTTTAGGAGACAAAACAACCGCGATCGGGCGGTTTCAACCCGCAGGGAAGTCTATGAAGAACGTGCCCAGGCGACAAGGCAATGGCGCAGGGACCGGCGGGAAGGTGCTTGGATCGGGCCGGTGCAAGTCGCGCATTCGCACTGTTGGCACTGCTGGGCACTGTGCGCGGCCATCGCGGCGCTCCGCCGCCCCCCGTCGCGGGCGGGTACGCGGCGCCGTTCCCCAGTAGCTGTCTGCCCCGCGGCATGTTCAACGTTATTCCGAGTCCACATCGGCTGGCGACGTTTCCAGCTCGCTGCGCAGGCCGCCGGGACGGTTGGTGGTGATGGAGTCTACGTTCAGGCCAACGAGGTAGCGTGCGAACTCCGGATTGTCCACCGTCCATACATGGAAGCCGAATCCGGCATTCTTGATGGTGGTGACCATCTCCTGCGTGATGGCGGGCCGCTGGGCCCCCACCCCCACGCCATCGGCCTTCAATTCTCGCAGCGTATCCACGATGGTCTGCGGGTCGGGCCACCAGGTGCCGTCCTCCTGTTCCTTGAAACCGGTCAGCCAATTGGCGGTGACGCCGGGCAATTGCTCCTTGGTGGCGGCGATCACTTCCTTCTGAAACGAGATCACGCTGATCTGATCGGCCGTAACCTTGCTGGCCCGGACCGCTTCGACCAGGGCGGGCATGACTTCGGCCCCGCACTTGATCTCAATGTAAATTCGCTTGCCGGGTTGCACCGTGGCGAGCACCTCGGCCAGATCGGGTACGCGCTCGCCGGCATACTGCTCGGCCTTCCATTTGCCGACATCCAGCTTGCGCAACTGGTCCCAGGTGGCTTCGGCCACATTGAGGTCTTCGCCCGCCGTCCGCTTGGTGGTGCGATCGTGGATGCAGACGATGCGGCCATCGGATGACAGGTAGAAGTCGCCTTCGATGCCGTCGGCCTTTTCTTCCCAGCCGAGATTGAACGCCGCCAGCGTGTTCTCCGGCGCGGCGTACGATGCCCCGCGATGGGCAATAATCAGGGGGAGCTTTGCCTGGTCGCCCGCCACTGCTTGACGGCCTGTCATCATTCCCAGCACTCCAGCAGATGCCAGCATCACCATCATGCGGAACCATGCGCTGCCCCGGCGGACACACGCCTGGCGGAGGGGCGGTATCTCTCGATCCACGGCCAGCGGCCGCGCGTGGCGGGATGCAGGAAGGTTTGCGGCCTCACAGGTGCGTTCAACGTGCGGCATCAGTTCGTTTTCCAATGTTTCTTGGCGAAATCGGCAAAGACGGCCCAGTCGGCTTCCGTGATGTCGTGCTTGCCGGGGCGAATGTAGTAACCGATGCGGCTTGTCACCGGTTGGTCCAGGGCCGGCATTTCGCTGGCAGCGAAGCCATCGGTCCCCAGCAGCTTGTAAACCGGGCCCGCTCCCACACAGCTAAGAAACTCGCCGCGCGGGTCTGCCCAGCGGTCCTCTTGGGCACTGGCCACAAACACCGGCCGCGGGGCGCTCAATGCGACAAGCATATGCTGATCGACAGGCAGGTCGACTTCGCGGCCGTTATAGTGCTTGAAATTGGCATTGAACCAGTGCGGGAAGGCGGTGTTGATCACCTGAACGGTTTCACCGAACTGCCGTCGGCTCAAAGCCGCGCCGCCGCAACCGGAATTATTGGAGATCACCAGCGCGAAGCGTTCATCCTGGGCACCGGCCCAAAGGGCCGTTTTTCCCAACCGCGAATGTCCCAGCACGGCCACGTGCTTAGCGTCGACCTGAGCATCGGTTTCCAGGTAATCCAGCGCCCGGCTGAGGCCCCAGGCCCAGGCGCCGATCGTTCCCCACTCGTTATCGGCCGGTTTGGTTTGGCCTTCGCGGTAGAACAGCGGGTGGACCCCGTTGGCGAAGCCGTCGTGGAAGTCGGGGTCGATGTCGCCGCAGTAGACCGTGGCCACGCCATAGCCCCGTTTGAGCATCATCTCGACCGGCCAGCGCGACGAGGCGGTGCCGCGGCCTTCCTCGGTTGCCTTGTTGTCGACCACGCCCGGCCCGCTTCGGACCCAGGTCTTGGGAATGAAGATGGCCGGATCGCTGTTGATGGTATGATTGCCGCGGAAGTTCAGCCCCAGGAACACCGGCACGGGGCCATCCGCCTTGGCTGGCAAATACAGCAAGATGGACATTTGCGGCCCATCTTTGTCCTTGCTGAACCGCACGGTCACCTGTTTGCGGATCGCTTTTCCGCCCAGGGCGTCGTCGGCCTGCTCGGCCACTTCAAACTGCATGTCGGCAGGGCGGCCCGGCGATCGGCCATACACGTGTTCCTCGAACAGCGCGAGCACTTCCTTGCGGCGGCGGTTGGTCCAATCCTCGGCGGTGCTAACCGGCGAACCGTCGGCAAACTTCAACGGATCAGGCAGTTGGTACTGGGGGACCTTCGATTCGTCGTAGTTGATGCCGGGCCGTTGAGCCGCAACCGGCTGTGCCAGCCACAACACCAGTGAACAGCCCAAAACCATGTGCAGGCAACCGGCGATGCCAATTGCCCGTCGCCTGAGAGAAGTCAATACGATCATGAAATGGGTTTCCTGAATCCGCGGAGCCATTCAAGCGGTGGATCGTTAGCAGTCTAACCAGGGGTAGCGCCTGGGTTCAACGCGGTGGGGCGCGGCAGCCTCTGCAAACGAGGGGTTGCGAACCCCTACTCGCGGTAGTCGGCACCGCGAACACTGTTCAGGACGGACTGCTGCCAGGCGCGCAACTGCTGTTCCATTTCGCGGACCAGCTCGGGCTTTTCGCTCGCCAGGTTATGTTTCTCGGCCGGATCGGCGTTCAGGTCGAACAGTTCGCGCCTAAGCTGCTGGTTTTGCGATTCGTGCACGACGAGTTTGTATCGCTCGCCAACCACCGCCCGCGGGCCGCGATAATCGGCCTCCGTGATTTCGGGATGTTTTACGTTCGTAAAGTTGCGGGTGGGGATGCCGCCGAGCAGTTTCACCAGCGGTGTGGTGCCGCGCTGCAGGCGAGGTTCAATCCACGGGGCGGCGCCGTTCAGGCGGCCGGTTTCATAGCTCCAGAAGAACAACGGGCCGGGTCGCGTTGCCGTATCGCCATCAATCGCCGGCGAAAGGTCGATGCCGTCCAGTGGCCGATCCGGTGTTGGCTGCCCCACAATCGAGCAGAGCGTGGGCAGCAGATCGCTGGTGGTTGCGTTGGTATCAACCGTGCGCGGCTGAGGGATCCGGGCCGGCCACTCCAGGAGGCCGGGCACCAGAATGCCGCCCTGGTACATGGTGGCCTTTGTGCCGCGATGGGGCGAATTGAGCACACTGCACGCAGGCGTGCCGTTGTCCCCGCAATAGAACAGGATCGTGTTCTTCCGCAGATTCTGCTCCGCGAGAAAATCGCGCAATTTGCCGATCGCGCGGTCCATCGCCGTGATCTCGGCATACCGTTCCCGCAGAACCTCGCCAATGGGGCGCCGGGTAGGCCGTCCCGTTTCGTTGGAAGTCAGCGTGACCAGCGGCTTGGGATACTTTTGGGGAAGTTCGTCGTAAGTCTTAAGGTCTTCGGGCAGGCCGCTGAACGGTTCGTGAGGCGAGCCAAACCATACCACGGCGAAGAACGGTTTGCTTTGTTTTCGAGCACGCCCGATGAACTCGATGGTTTCGCCAACCAGGATGTCGGAGCTTTCGCCCTTGAAGACCACGGGATCGCCACCATTCCGCGAGAGCGGCGGGTTGAGCTCAAAGAAATTGTCGTGCGAGAGCCATTCGTCGAATCCCATCTTGCCCGGGTTGGTGGGCGATTCGGCCTTCACCGGCCCAACATGCCACTTGCCAAAGTGGCCGCAATGGTAGCCGGCCTTACGCAGAATATGGGCGATGGTGACTTCTTCCGGACGGATCGACCAACCCGGGGCAAACGTGCCGTAGCGGTTGGGATGGCGGCCGGTGAGGAAGCTTCCCCGGGTGGGCGAGCAACTGGGGTGGGCCGCATAGAAGCGGTTGAACCGCAGCCCTTGGCTGGCCATTTGGTCGAGGACGGGCGTGCGGACATAAGGATGCCCGTTGTAGCCGGTTTCCTCCCAACCGTGGTCGTCGCCCATCATCAAGATGATGTTGGGAAGCTCCTGCTCGGCTGCATTTGTCTGCCCGGCAACGCTCCATACAAGGGCAACCGCCCAAGCAAGCACGACGGGAGAGGCAGCCCTAGTCGCCATGGTTCGCAACGCCCGGCGCAAGTACCCACCGGGAACGGAAATCGCGGTGACGAACAGTTCGAAGCGCATCATCGTTGGTCCGCTGAATGGGAGGAAACCGCCAGAGCGGCACGGAGGGCCTATCACGATGGCGCCCATCATACCCCGAAAGGCGGGGCTTTGCCGCGCAGAGCCGATTGCCGCGCAGCAAAAAGCCGGAGCACATCTCCAAGGTTTTGGAGCGTGCTCCGGCCGGGGGGGATCAATCCAGTTGATCGTCGACGCGTAGTGAAACGAGTCGCCGAGCGTTAATTGATCTTCAGCACCAGGAAGCGGTTGCCGCCTGCAGAGCGGACTTGCAGTAACACGCCGTCGCTAAGCGATGCCTTCTCCATCACTTTCTTGAACTGTTCGACGTTCTTGACCTCCTGGCGATCGACCGCCAGCACCAGCATGCCTTCGCTCAGGCCAAGGCGATCGGCGGGGCTACCCGGTTCAACCCGGCTCACCAGTACGCCGTCGAAACCTTCGTAACCCAACCGCCGAGCAACCTCGGTGGTCATATTGGTCACTTCCAGTCCAAGCTTATCGGAGCGATACGACTCGTTGTTGGTGCTGCTGCGGGCCCGCTCGCGAATCGGCGCACTGGACACCACCAGTTCCTCCGGCAGGGGTTCCAGCGTGACCGTGATCTGCCGTTCGCGGCCGTCGCGGACAATGGTCATGGGCAGCGGCCGGTTGGTCGGGCTGCGTTCCACCACGGCCTGCAATTCGCGCGGGTTTTGAACCGCCTTGCCATCGAACGCCACGATCACGTCGCCGTCTTGAAGCCCTGCCCGGGCGGCGGGGGTGTCGGCGTTGACTTCAGCCACCAGCACGCCCTGGTTAGGCTGCACGCGGAACTGCCGGGCCAGATCCGCGGTCAGGGGCTCAATCTTCACGCCCAGGTAGGCCCGCTGGACGCTGCCGCGGTCCTTCAGTTGCTCGACCACCCACTTGGCCAGGTCGATTGGCACGGCAAACCCGATCCCCTGGTAGCCGCCGCTGTTGGTGGCGATGGCCGTATTGATGCCGATGATTTCACCGTTGAGGTTGACCAGCGGGCCGCCGGAATTGCCGGGATTGATCGCGGCGTCGGTCTGCAGGAACTGGGCGCGGCTGACACTGGCCAGGCCACGGCCCTTGCCGCTGATGATGCCGGCACTCACCGTGGCATCGAGACTGAAGGGGTGCCCGATCGCGATGACCCAATCGCCGATCTCAAGTTCGTCCGAGTTTCCCATCCGCGCGGCTGGCAACTGGCCGGCACCTTCGATCCGAAATACGGCGAGGTCCGTCTGCGGATCAACGCGAATATCCGTCGCTTTGAATTCGCGGCCATCGTTCAACCGTACGTACACTTCGTCGGCACTATTCACCACGTGGTGGTTGGTGAGGATGATGCCCGATGGATCAATGATCACGCCGGAGCCGAGCCCTTGCCGGGCCGGGGCGCGCGGCGCATCGCGGAAGCCGCGGAACAGATCGTCGTCTTTGAAGTAGTCTTCAAACGGTGTCCCTTCAAAGGGATTGCTGGGCAGGCGCATGGTTTGCGCCGCGCCCGCGCGGCTGTAGGTCGTGATCTTGACGACGGTGGGCGTCACCCGCTCGGCCGCATAGCGAAACGCTTTGGATAGCTCGTTGGCGTGCCGGGCCGTTTCAGCGGGCAGGTCGTTCGCGGCTTCGACCGACCACCATGTGGCTCCGGTCACCACGGCGGCGATTGCCACCACACTCCACCAGATTTGCCGGTTGGCGGGACCATGGGGCCGCATGGATGGTTGGGGCGTGGAGGGGCTGACATCGGTTTGCATGAATCTTCTCCTTGGCATGCTTGGGGTTTGCTGGGCCATCTCCGCGCCCACGCGGGGGCAACCTGGCCCTTCTCCGGGGAAATGCCTGCCAACTGCAAGTTACGAATGAGAACGAATGGAAAAACTGCGAGGTCAGGCGGTCGCCATAGACGCTCTGGCAGCACGGCCAGACCACGTAAACTCTTACGGTTTCCGCCGCCGGGCGGTTCGCAACCGGGCTGCTTTCGACCGCGGCTTCTGGCTATCTGTCGGCGGCCAATCGCGCTCGGCGGGGCGTCTATAGAGTGTTTCCGCCGAGGCCTGCTTTCTTGCAGTCCTTGCGCAGAAATCGCAATCATTTCGGCACTTATGCTGTGATTGTCGGGGTGATTGCATCCGCGCCAGCCGTCGTCACCGCGGGGGGCAGCCGGCCGCAGCCGGCTGCGCGCCCCTATTCTGGTAACAAAAGTGTCGCAGTAATGGGAGGCGAATCGTCGCGGCCGCACTGGGACTCTGAGATACTGCGACACCGAGACACTGACACACTGACACACTGAGCTGACCAGCCAGGTGCTTCGCACTTCACGGGGGACGTCCGCTGCTAGCGAATACAGGCATTGCGGCAACGGTCTCCCCTGTGCGGCGTGCCGGAGTGGAACTCATCTTGGTTGAAAATCGGCCGGTGGATTAAATTGGGAACCTGCGGAGGAACCGTCAATTCATCCGCCGCCGGTTCCCGCGGCCGGCGGTGCGACCGACCCAGCAGGGAGGCTTTGAACGTGCAAACATTGCTCGTTTTTGGAGTGGACCGCGTCGTAGGCGCCAATGTGATCACCACCCTCGCCGATCGGTTTCAGGTGGCAGGCATCGGCCAGCGGCCGGTCAAGATTCAAGCATGTCCCACGCGGTGTGTTCCGTCGCTCAGTGCCTCGCAGATCACCCAACTGGTTCAAAAGTATTCGCCCAACTGGATCGTGTATGCCGGAGCGCTGGCCGGTTCCAGTTGGGATTCTCCGCCCTCGGGCTTGGAACAAGAACCCGAGCTTGCCGCGGCCGTGCTGCAAGCGTCGCAGCGGGTGGGGGCCCGATTGACGTACGTTTCGACCGATGCGGTCTTCTGCGGTCCTCGCATGTTCCACGATGAGGAAGCCCCCCTCGGTGCCGCCCAAGCGGGCCGTTGCTCACTGGCCGCGGCAGCAGCGGCTGTTGAGGACACCTTGCGCGGCAGCGATGCATTGCTGGTGCGGACGCATGCCTATGGCTGGAGCCCCCGCCTGGATTCGCCCGAGTTCGCGGAGTGGCTGTGCCAGGCGTTGGAAGACGGCCAGGATATGACACTGGATCCGCACTGCCACGCCTCGCCCATTCTGGCAACCGATCTGGCCGAGCTTCTCTACCAGGCATGGCGCGCGAAGCAGCAGGGCACGCTGCACCTGGCCGGTGCGGAGCGCACCTCGCCCACTCGATTCGCCAGCGAATTGGCGAGCGTGCTGGGGCTTTCGTGGCGCAGTTGCGGCGAGATGGCTGCGCCGCCGGCGGACCAGCCCCGCCGCGAGTCGGCACTGATTGCCCGCCGCGCCCGCCAGACGTTGGGCGTGGCCATGCCCATGTTGCGGGAAGGGCTTGACCGCTTCGTCGCCCAGGCGAGCAGCGGCTACCGCGACCGCTTTATCACGCCTGAAGAAATGGCTAGCGCCGCATAAAACCCGATGCGGCGGGTCGAAGATTCAACTGCCGCTGCTCGCCGTGTTTCGCACATTCATTGCGGCCTGGTGCCGAGATAGTGCGCCAGCACGTCGATATTGCGGATGAAGGTCTGCGTCTGAATCACCTGCCGGGCCTGAATGGAACTGCGCTGGTTGGGGTCCAACCACGCGCCGCGTTCATCGAGGCTGTCGATGAGGGTTCGCACCTGCGCTTCCAAGCGGCGTGACGGCGGACCGTCGGCAGGACGTGGCCGAACCGTCTGCGGTTTTCGTTGCTCGGGCGACAGCTTCAATACCCGTTCGTATTCAGCCTCGATGGCATCCAGTTTGGAGCCTACTTTGAAGCCGTAATGCGTGGGTAGGTTGCTGTCGTCGTACGTCAATTCGTACGTGTCGCGGACAAGGTACAGCGGCCGATTGGTCTTCAGCTCGTAGAAGCGTGCGAGGCGGCCATCGGGTAGCAGCGAACGCCGCAGGTAAGCGATGGCCCTGGGAATCGGCTCGAGGTACTTGCGGTCGCCCGTATGCCGGTAGATCGAGATCAGCGTGCTGAGGATACGTTGCGACTCTCCGCCGGTTACCGAGGGCGGCTCAAAGCGGCGGGCCCAGGCTGGCTCCATCTGGGCATTGTACTGCTGTGCCCAGGCGGGCTGTGGCTCGGGCATTTGTGCCAGCAGCAGGAAGTCGCCGCCGCGAATGGCCGTCTGCCGGTATTCGTCCTTGCCGTAGATTTGGTGGGCGAGAAAGAAGACGTCGATCGCGTCGACCAGTGAATTGTCGTTGAACGTGTAGTGGCCGGCATATTGGTTGCCGGGATACGCCCGTGGCCAGCTTGCCGGATACTGGGCCTTTTGTACGGGAAATTGTTCTGCCTCGGGCGGGGCCTCGAAGCGCTGCGGCCAGGCACCGTTGGGATATTGTGCCGCGATCAACCGATCGAGGGCATAGTGCACGGCCTCGTGGATTGCCGGGTCCTTGAATTGCAGTTCAAGGTCCAACTCCATCAAGAACCGCAGCGCCGACTGCGTGGTGTTGTCGTCGAGCGTGGTCGTATTGCGCAGGCGGCCGGGGCGTTGGGCGCCCGCCGCTCCATTTTCAGGGGCATCCGTGCGGAACGCATACTGCTTGCGCTCTGGGGGGTCGAATGTAATGGAATAGGTCCACCCACCGGAAAGCAGTTGTCCCTGTACCAGTGCGGCGGCGGTTCGCCGCGCGGCGGCCAATAACTCGGGCTTGCGGCAACGCCGGTACGCTTGCAGCCAGGCCATGCCTACCGTGGGCGTTCCGGGCGGTTGAACCCACGCCGTGGACGCGTTGGCCGGCCGCTCCCCCTCGCGCTGGGACAGGTCGGCCGAGTAACGCCACAGGTATCCGCCGTTGACCGAGAGTTGGCCGTCGTAGAATGCCAAAACGCGGGTCAGTGCCGCTTCGGCATCTTTACGGAGTTGATCGTCGGCCGATACCGGCGAGGGTACCGCGATGAACAGCCACGAACTGAACGACAACACCGCGACCAGAACACGCGCGGGATAGCACATCGGATTTTCTCCCAAGCTGCCGGGCGGGATTCACGGGCGATCCCAGCTTACCGGGAGCCAGTGCCTCCCTGCCAGCGTTTCGAGGGTTCGGGTGGATGCTCTGCCGCATCGCGGTTGCTGCCGCTTGGCTCGCTGACTTCGCCGGTCGCGGGAGTATCTGTGGTATCCTCGGACGCATCGGCCGCAGGATTGCGCGTGCTGGAAGCCGCAGATGCTTGAGCTTTCGCCGTCTCGTCTGAGGCGTGAAAGGAATCATGTGGAAACGGTTCCACATGGACGAGCACATCGCGCAATTGCGGGTAGCTGCGAAGCAGTTCGTCTTTCACGTCGTGGCCGATACGATGCCCTTGGGCCACGCTGAGGTCGGCGTCCACTTCCACGTGGATGTCGGCAAAGTACTCCAGTCCCGACTTGCGTACCCAAAGCGTTTCGACCCCGCGTACGCCGGACACTTCGGCAGCCGAATCGCGCACCTGGTCGACGATGGCGTCATCGGCTTGCATATCGAGCAACTCGCGGGCGGCATGGACGAACAGCCGCCCACCGGCCACGATCACGGTGATGGCCACGGCGAGGGCTGCGATCTCGTCGGCCGCGGCCCATGCGGGGCCGCCAAACACGGCCGCCAGCAATCCAACCAGTACCACGGCTGAACACAGGGCATCCACGCGGTGATCCCAAGCTGTGGCGGCGATGGCGGTCGATCCGCTACGGTTGCCCGCTCGGCGACTGAAGTGATACAGGCCTTCCTTCAGCACCAGGTTCACGGCCGCGATGGCAATGGTCCAGCGGGCCGGGGTGGGCTGTTCCTGGCCCAACTGCAGGATGGCTTCCCAACCGATCAGCGCGGCGACGATGCTCACCAGCAGTGCCACCGTAAGGCCCGCTACGCTTTCGGCCCGGGTGTGCCCATACGGATGTTCTTTATCGGGAGGCCGCTGGGCGAGCCACAGGGCATAGAGAACGCCGAGCGAGATCGCCACATCACCCAGGCTATTGGCGGCATCGGAGAGCAGCGCAAATGAGTTGCCCCACCACCCGCCGATGAGTTTTGCGATACCTAGCGCGGCATTCACCCCCACGCCCAGCCAGGTTACCAGGATGGCTTCGCGATAAAGCAACCGTTTGGAATCTTCAATCACAGCAACACTCATGTACGGACGCCGGCCGAACAGCGGCCAGCGTATCCGTTGCTGTCGATCCGAATGGGCCGGGAAATGTCCCACGGCAAGGCCGCGGTCGTTACCATTTCGCCCGCGGCCATCGGTGGCAGGGGAAACCGGCGGTCATGCACGATAGGCCGAGCCTCGGGCACCTGGCACCCCCTCCGCATGGCATCATTGTATCGTGCATCGTCGCCGTTGGCGGCCGACGGCACGGCAATCGGGCTTTCGCCAATCAGGCCCTCGGTTCAGCGGTTGCTCGCCGGAGCCGACTTCAACCCTACGCTGTTGATGGTTCGCACCCGGTAGGTGGGCAACTTGCCTTGCGGAGCTTCGCGGTCCACAAACTTCATTTCCGGCAGTGGTTGCTCAGGCGTGTCGTGATACGACATCGTTTGAAACAGCGGCCGACCGAAGCGTCCCACCGGATTCTCCGGCAGTTTGGCAATGACTTTGTCATCGCGTTCGATTTCGAAGCCGCCGATACCGCTTTCAAAATCGGCCTCGGCTTCCCAGGTTACGATCACGGTGCCGTCGCTCTGCCGCTTGGCTACAACGTGCGACGGAGCAGAGGGAGGCGTTGTGTCGCCGGTGCTGCCCTCGCGCTGGTACTCTTCCACCAGTGGGACCATCCTGGTTTTCCACTGGGCGAGCGCCTCTTGAACCGGTCGCAACGCCCGCTGATTGGTGGCGGCTGGCTTAGGCAGGCGGTGTTCCAGCCAAAAGTCAAAGAACGGAATCGCCAGGTAACGCGAGTCGCCGCACTCATGGCCAGTGCGCGGGTCGGGCACAAATGCAAAGAAGGCTCCACGCCGTTCAAACTCCTTCTGCATGGCTTCCAGCCCGTCCCAAGCGCGGCGGAAACGTTCGTCGCCTTGCTCCTTCTTCCCGGGATTGCCCGCGATCGGCACGGAATAAGCGGCCTGGGGCATGTTCGGGGCTTCGATCTCGCCGCTGGTCCAGTAAGGAAATGCCGTGCCAGAACGCAGCCAGATAGCGACGATCCGCTCGGGATGCTCGGCCAACATCAAGCTGGCCCAGAATGCGCCGCCCGAGTGTCCCCACAGGCACCACGGAACCTCAGCCACTTCGGGATGTCCGCTCAGTTGGGCGAGCTGATCCAGGGCTTCCACAAATTTCTTGCCAGAGCCGTTGCGGGGATCGCACCAGAGCCGGCAGTTAACGCCTTCCTTGGGTTCAAAGGCCGGTCCGAGCAGGCCACATTCCCACTTCTTGGCCAGCGCCTGCCAGTGCAAATCGTCGGCAGCGGTCTGACCGCCAAGCGAGGCGCCGCGGCCGCAGCCATGTTGATGGACGATCAGGCCCCGCAGGCGTTTCACCCCCTGGGGAATCCACAACGAGTACGTGACCGATAGCCGCAGGGCATCGGGTTGTAGCTGCGACGGATAATCGACAGCATAGATGGTGCCGCCGGTGGATGCGCGCTGCGAGGTCTGCGGCCGCCTGGCCTCAGCGACCAGGGCGCCAATCTTCTCGTCCAATTCGCTGGCCTTGGCCTGGGCTTCTGGGATGGGCAGGCCCGGCCTGACGCCTGGCCGCTGGTGGCCAACCTCGCTGAGCCAGGCATCATGCAGCAGCGCGGTGCGCTGCTGGACAAGCTTCAACAGTTCCGGAGCGGGCTCCAGGGTCGATTCCACCCCCCAGGCCTTGAGGATCGTTTCGCCCATGATCCGGTGGCCTTCGGCGTTGGGGTGAATACCATCGGGCGAAAGCGTAAACGCGGGGTTCTTCTTGCGCTGCTGGGCGGTATGCTCGGCCAGCGGCTTGTAGATGTCGATCACCATCTCCACGCGCGGCTTCTGTTGGAGGACCCACTGCCCATACTTTTGCAGCACGTCATCGTAATTTTCGTACATGGCGGAGAAGGCGTAGTTCTCGGCCCCGGCCGGTTTCAGCTTACCCTGATCCTTGAGCGGGACCGGATCAAACGGCGGCGGCGTGAGCAGCACCAGCTTGGCCCCGCTGGCGTGGACCTTCTCAATCAGGCGGTTGATGCCGTCCTGGTACGCCTGGAACCGCTCCTGGCTGAACGGATAGTAAATGCCGTCGTTCATACCGTAGCAGGCGACCACCACATCGGGCCGAAGCTTCTTGAGGGCCCGGTCGAGCCGCTCGTGAACGTCGGGCCGTGGGAAGGGATGGCCCGGCTCACTCAATCCGCTGCACGTCTCGCTGGACAATCCCAGGTTGATGATCTCGGGTCGAGGGTCCGCGTTCTGCAACCGTAGCTGGGTATCGATCCAGGCAATGTAGCCGCCACCATGCGTGATGGAGTCGCCCAGGAACAAAATCCGCTTGGCCTGAAGCGGAAACTGAAGTTCGGCGTGGGCGGGCACTGCCGCCGTAACGAGCAGCAACCAAACAAAGCCTGCCAGGGTTCGCTTGACCGGTAGCACGATGTTCCCCTCTACAATCGGTGATGCCTGCGTGTGGTTTGCGAGGGATGGCCTCGTAGCGCGGCAACGCCTCGGCCAATCCACCAGTTGGATGACCTGTGATGATAGCCGCAGGGCAGGAGGCAGTTCCACACGCCAGGGAGAGAAACCTAACTGATTGCGGTCCATTCACCAGACCGCCGCTGCCGGGCAACCGCCGCATTAGCCGCACGGAGCGAACCGGAACACGCTTCAAGCGCGCTTTTTCAAAACGTAAACGACATCTTCCGTCTGCGGCGTTATCGCCATCGGCAGGTTGATGTCGTACGTGAAATCGTATGTTTCAACGACTTCAAACCGGCCTACGTCGTCGAGCAGGTCGTTGAATTGCTGGGCCGTGTAGGTCCGAAAGTCCATCTCGTCGGCCAGTTGCAGGTGCCGCGTGGGCGTATAAACGTCGAACGTCATTTTCACCCGTTCCTGGCGGGTGCGGCGGTTGATCGAAAGCGACTGCATGTGGCTGGTGACCGCCAGGTGGCCGCGCCGGGCGGACCAGCTTTCTTCGCTGCACACCGGTCGGCCCTTGGGGGTCAGGTGCAGACCTAACAGGTACAGTCCGCCGGTGCGGAGGCAGTCGGCCATGCAGCGGAGGTGGCCCCGTGCGTGCTCTTCCGTGGGGAGGTGGCGAAAGCTGTTGATGAGGTTGAACGCCGCATCAAACTTGCGCTTGACACGAAAATCGCTCATGTCGCCCACCGTGGCGGCCGGGGGCAGCCCATGCCGCCCGAATCGCTGGTTGCAGTACTCGACGGCCTTGGGGTTGAGATCGTTGCCGGCGACCTCGAACCCCTTCAGTGCCAGGCGGTACAACAAGCGCCCGGTTCCACAGGCTGGCTCAAACACGCGCTCGACGGCCCGCGGCGAGAACCAATCAAAACAGTCACGCAGAAAGTCAAACTCGGCTTTCCAGTCTGACCCGAAAATCAACTCGTAATAGCGTGGGTAATCGTACAGGTTGCCGTGAATGACTTCGGTCATGGATTTTGAAACGTTCGATTGGCAGTTACATGAAGAGACAGGCCCCCCAGGTGCCCGCGCCAACGAGTTCTCAGGGCAAGCACCAGGGCCATTAGAA
>CAZEEG010000041.1:0-10609 GCA_964511065.1 uncultured Pirellulales bacterium
TTCTCGAACTGGATGAAGCCGTCCTTCCCAGCCAGCCAAGCTGGCCGTACCACCAGAGTCTGGAAGGTATCCTGCGGAAGGAGATACGTGGGTTGTGGGTCGTCTGCACGAATCCTGCCCACTCCTGGATCAACCAGCACCAGGTTCGCGACATCTTGAGCCGGCTTGAATTCCTGGTGGTGCAGGATATGTACGCCAACACGGAAACGGCGCGGATGGCGCACCTCGTATTGCCGGCGGCCGGTTGGGGAGAAAAGGACGGCACCGTCATCAACTCCGAACGGCGCATCGGCCTGTTCAAGAAGGTCCGCAAGGCCCCCGGCCAGGCCTTGGCCGACTTCGCCATCTTTCGCTTGATCGCCCACTATTGGGGCCTCGGACCCATGTTCCGGCAATGGGATTCGCCGCAAGCCGTGTTCCAACTGCTCAAGCGGTTGAGTGCCGGGCGGCCCTGCGACTTCTCAGGTATTGCCGATTATGAGGCCATCGAAGCCGCCGGCGGCATCCAATGGCCATACCGCGACTCAAGCCGCGATGGCGGCCAGCAGCGGCGGCTGTTTGCCGACGGCCGGTTCTTCCATCCCGACGGCCGCGCGCGATTCCTGTTTGAACCGCCCCGTTCGCAGCCCGAGCCCGTCAACGACAAGTTCCCCCTGCTGCTGCTGACGGGCCGCGGTTCGGTAGCGCAGTGGCATACGCAAACGCGCAGCAGCCAGTCGGCCGTGCTGCGCAAGCTCTCGGCCATGTCGCCCTACGTGGAGATCAACCCGGCCGATGCCAGGGCGGGAGGCATCCAGCCGGGCGACCTGGTCGATGTGGTGTCGCAGCGCGGTCGGGCAACGGCCAAGGCCTGCCTCACGCCGGCGGTTCAGCCCGGCCAGGTCTACATGCCGATGCACCACGAGGTGACCAACCGGCTGACGCATGCCGCGTTCGATCCGTACTCCAGCCAGCCTTCGTACAAGTGCTGCGCCGTCCGGATCGAACTGCACCGCGAGCCGGCCTGAACGGCCCCGATCCAACCGGTTTCGGGGGTTGGCGCGGCATACGTGCGGGGGCGCTTGCCGAAGTGCCGCCCTCGGTTTCCGCTGGGGGGGTGTGCGGCGCGGTTGGCCCCTTCGACCCGCGCGATGTTGCGGATGGAAGTGGAGGTCGGCTAAAGTAGTCGCTGCCGCTATCACATTCGCTCAAGAGACTGCTGCCATGTTGCGCATTACCGGTAGTGCGTCTTTGGACTGTCAAGGGATCACTCGCCGCAGCTTTGTCCAAGCCGGCATGCTGGGGCTGGGCGGTCTGACACTTTCCCAGTTCCGGCAGATCAAGGCGGCGGCAGCAGCCCGCGATGTGCCCCAGGGGGCCATCGTCGATCCGCGGGCCGACACGGCGGTGATCCTGGTATGGATGAGCGGTGGTCCCGGCCATCACGAAACCTGGGACCCCAAGCCCGACGCCGTTGACCAGTACCGCGGCCCCTTTGGCGCCATCCAGACCAACGTGCCGGGGATACAGTTCAGCGAGATGTGCCCCGAGCAGGCCAAGATCGCCGACAAGCTGTGCATCCTGCGAAGCGTGAATCACGGTTCCGGCGATCACACCAAGGGGAACCACTGGATGCTCACCGGGTTTGAAGGCCCGGCCTTCAACGCCGCGGACAACACGGTGCAACGTCGGCCCAGTTTCGGCTCGGTGGCGGCCGCCATTCGCGGCGCCAATGCGGCTGGGATGCCGGCCTATGCGGCGGCGCCTCACCTGCGCGGCGGGACCGATAACCTGTTCCACTACGCGGCGTTTCTCGGCGGGGCCGCCAATCCGTTTGTCGTCAATTCCGATCCCAACGAGGCCAACTTCCGCGTGGCCAATCTTTCGCTGGCATCGGGGATCACGTTTGATCGGTTGGAAAGCCGGCGGTCACTGCTCGCGACGCTGGATACCGAGCGGCGGCGGATCGACCGCGCCATGGCCGATATGAGCGAGCATCAACAGTCGGCATTTGACCTGCTCACCAGTCCGCAGGTGCGCGATGCGTTCGATATCTCAGCCGAACCGGAATCGCTGCGCGATGCGTACGGCCGCCACACTTTTGGCCAAAGTGCCCTGCTGGCCCGGCGGCTGGTCGAGCGGGGCGTGACCTTTGTCACCGTCAATACGCAGCCCTGGGATCACCACGGTACGGCGAATCGGTTGCCCACCGAAGAAGGCGCCAGACTGCTGATTCCGCCCGTGGACCGTGCCATCGCCGCCCTGGTGAGCGACCTGCATGACCGTGGCCTGTATGAAAAGACGCTGGTCGTAGCCATGGGAGAATTCGGCCGCACGCCCCGCATGAACTCGGCCGGCGGGCGAGACCACTGGGGACACGCCTTCAGCGTACTGATGGCCGGTGGCCGCTATGCCATGGGGCAAACCATCGGCAAGTCTGATCAGCACGGCGCCTACGTGACCCAACGCCCGATCAGCCCTGAAGATGTTGCCGCGACCATCTATCATCACTTGGGCATCGACGGCCGGAATTCCTTCCTCGAAGATCGAACGGGCCGCCCCCACCGCCTGGTCGAGCACGGCAGCCCCATCGGAGAGCTGATCGCTTGAGGCGATTGAATGTTGCGCCGCCAATGTTTGGCGGCCGCAGCAGTCTCCCCTGGGCCGCCAGGCAGCAGTGCGGCCGACTGTGCGACGGTCAGCGGGGGCGCCAGCCCGTAGGGCCGCGCGGGCGGAGATTCGCTCGCTGGTCTGACGACCCTTGCAAACCTTGAATCACGCGACGACGAGAACGAATGATGCAGAAAGTGTTGACGGCTGCGCTGGCCGTAAGCCTGTTCACTGCGATGGGGGTTGGTGCTGCCAACGCAGAAGATTGGCCGCAATGGCGCGGCGTGCGGAGCGATGGCACGTGGCGGGGCCCCAAGCTCCAGGAGCAGTGGCCAGCAACCGGACTGCGACAGGTGTGGCGGGCTGAGATCGGCGGTGGCTATGCCGGGGTGACGGCCGCCAACCAGCGCGTCTTCACCATGGACCTGCAGAAACAGCCCACCCCGCGCGAACGTGTGCTCTGCTTCGACGCCGCCACGGGCAAGCTCCTCTGGTCGCATGCGTATGAAGTCGATTATGCCGACATGGATTACGGCACCGGCCCCCGCGCGGCTCCCACGTATTACGATGGCCGCATTTACACGCTGGGCGCGGTAGGACACGTTCACTGTCTCGATGCAAACGCCGGCAACGTGCTGTGGTCGAAGACGCCGGGCACCGATTATCACGTGCAGCGGCCGACCTGGGGACTGGCAGCTTCGCCCGTCGTCGACGGCGGCCAGGTCATCATCCATGCCGGCGCCGAGCCAGACGGGTCGCTGGTCGCGCTGGACCGTCTCACTGGCAAGGAACGGTGGCGAAGTTTGAGCGAACCGGCTGGATACGCCACGCCGCGATTGATTCACTGGCAGGGGCGGAAACTGCTCGTCGCCTGGACGCCGGAGTTCATTCGGGGGCTTGATCCGGCCACTGGCCGTGTCTTGTGGTCGATTCCCTACAAGGTGACCTACGGGGTCTCCATCGCCACGCCGATCTTCGCCGAGGGAATGGTCTTTGTCTCCGGATATTGGGAAGGCAGCAAAGCGATCCGGCTTGGCCGCGAGGCGGAAGATGCCGAATTGAGCTGGGAGGATAGCCGCAACCTGCGGGGCCTGATGTCGCAGCCGCTGTATCGCGATGGCCACGTCTACCTGCTCGACAGGCATCATGGCCTGACGTGTTTTGTACTTCAGACGGGCGAAAAGTTGTGGGACGACGGCAATCAGCTGACGCCCCGCAACCGTAATCCGCAAGCGTCGCTGGTGTGGCTGAACGACGAAGATCGGATCATCGCCCTCAATGCCGAGGGCGAACTGGTGATGGCCCGCATCAATCCCCAAGGCTATCACGAGCAGGCCCGAGCCAAGATCATCGGGCCGACCTGGGCGCATCCGGCGCTATCCGGGCCGTTTGTCTACGCTCGAAGCGATGAAGAACTGGTCTGCGTGGAACTTCCCGTCAAGGCGGACTGATCGCCGCGCCGTACAGAACATTCAGCGCCGAAGGAGTAGCGTTCTATCGTGGGGCTGGCTCAACCGGCCGTGGCAATCGCGATGTTCGCCGCATGGTGGACCAGCACTGGCAAAACACTTTCCAGCCGCAACGTAGCCCGCTAGCGCCGGAAGTACGCTGACTCCAAATGATTGCTTGCCTTCGGCCAGGCGCGACGGCAAGATCAGAGTCGCACGCGCTGTCGGTGCGGCAGTCCGGAAGTGCCCCCTTCAAGGAACATGTCATGCAGCTTTGCCAGGCGATGTTGTCGTTGGCCACCATCGGGCTCTGCGCCGTGGCTGGCTTTGCCGCTGAACCGGCCGCAAAGGATCCGCTGGCCCCGTGGCGGCAGGGTGTGACGGTCGAGCCCGTCTCCCAGGTACCCAACCGGCATACCATTCACAGTTATTATCTCACGTGCCCGGAAAGCCCCGATGGCAAGCACGTGCTGTTTTATGCTTCGGCCGCGGAGAATGGGGAGCAGGGCGCGTTATACGTTCAGGAACGGGCCACCGGTAAGGAGCGGCGGATCGCCTCCCATATTGAAACCGAGGATGCCCATCGGGCAGCCTGCCAGCAGTGGACTTCCGGCGGCAAACGCGTGGCATACCACGAAGTTCGCTCCGGCCAATGGCGCGTGAACGTGGTGGACCTGGATACCGGCCGCATCCGGCCACTGGTCCACGACCGGCAGATTGGTTTTGGCCATCCGGATGAAGACCGCGTGCCGGTCTACGGCTGCCACTGGAACCCCGGCCCACATCGCCACCTGGAAATGGTCAACGTGATCTCGGGCAGTGTGGAGCGCACGCTGAGCATTGACGAGGTTTACGCCCGATATGGTTCGCAGATTCGCGAACGGTTTGGTGAGCGGCCGGTATCGGTGTTCTTTCCCATCGTCAGCCCCGACCGGCAGCGAGTGTTCTTCAAGCTGGCGGCCGGGTCGGGCGGAAACGACTTTCGCAGCAAGCAGGCGAGCGACCGCGCGGCCACCGTGGTCTACGACCTGGCGCACGAGCAGTTGACGTTCTACCGGCAGAAGTGGGGCCATCCGGCCTGGCATGCCGATTCGCGGCATATCTTTGAGGTGGGCAACCTGCTGTTCGACCTGGAAAACGGCGGCCAGGTACGCGAAGTGCCGGGGCTGCCCAAGCCCTCGGGCAGCCATCCCTCGATCAGCCCCGACGGCCGGCTGATGGTCACCGACGGGCGTCTCGACCGGTTCGGTGGCGAGCCTGGAGAGTGGGGGATTTTTGTGTGCGACTTGCGCGGCGGCGAGGGCCGTTATGAGATCATCCACCGCTTCGATCAAACCGGCGGTGCGACTTCATGGCGGCGCAATCACCCGCACCCGATCTTCAGCGCCGATGGCCGCCGCATCTACTTCAATGTGAATGCCGGGGACTGGACCCAACTCTACGTGGCCGAGTGCGGCGAGCGGTAAACGCGTTGGGGGGGCAAGCCGCCGGGCAGATGCACGCATTAGGCTCCAACGCCGGCCATCTGGCGGCATTCTTCCGCGCAGCGGCGGCACGAAAACGCGCAGCGCTGGCAGTGCTGGTCCTCATGCTGTTCGCACTCGGTCGCGCACGCTTCGCAAACCTCGGCACAGAGGCGGCACAGGTCGGCTGCAAACCGTGAGTTGCGGCTCATCCAGGCCGCGGCGGTCCAGCAGATCTCCGCGCAATCCCGATCCAGCCGAATGCACTCGGCCATCTTTGCCACGTCCTGCTCGCCGAGGCAGGCACTGGCGCAATGTTCGCAATCCTGTGCGCATTGCACACAGGCCTCGATGCAGGAAGCATACTTGTCGTGTGCCATGGTCTTGATCCTGGTTTCAAGAAATAGGAAACAGTCACGTATGGCGGGCAGACCATTGCTCGTCTGATATGCACAATCGCGTTCAATGGAACGGCAGTTACGCATGGTTGCTGGTGACGATGCCGCCTCCCCGGTTAAACCGTTGGCAACTCGGCCGCGTTCCAGGCAGACATGCCGCCGACCACATTGCAGACCTCGTCGTAACCGTGGCGTTTCAGGAAGGAAGCCGCGATGGAGGCGCGGTACCCGGACCCGCAGACGACCGCGACGGGTTGATCGCGGGGCACGTCGCCGAAATGTTCCTGCAACTTGCCGCCATGGATGTGAATGGCGCCGTCGATATGGCCGGCGTTCCATTCGCTGCCGGTGCGCACGTCGAGCACGGTCAGTTTTTCTTTCTGATCCAATTTGCGTTTGAGGTCGTGGACCGACAGCGTGGAGAGGGTGGCCAGCGGCAAGCCGGCCGTTTCCCAGGCGTCCATGCCGCCATCCAGGTAGCCCTGCACGTCGTCGAATCCGACGCGGATCAGGTGGGTGATGATCTCCTCGACTTGCGAAGGATGTTCAGCGATCAACAGAATCGGGCGGTCGTAAGGCAGCACCCAGCCTGCCCAGGTCGGCAGGTTGTTGCCGTAGGGGATATTGATGGCGCCGGCGATATGGGAAGCTGCGAAGGCTCCCTTGTGGCGGGTATCGAGGATCAGGCATTCATCGCACACCCGATCGTAAACCTTCTTGGCCGACCAGCGTTTCAGGCCGGGCAATTCCGGCCCAATGATGGCGGGGCCTTCCTTGTTGACCTGCTTCATGCGCCTGAAGTACGGCGGCGAAAGGGGCATGTTCTCCAAGAGATCGCGCACCCACTGTTCTTCCGGCTTCTGCTTCAGCGCCACGTTGTACAACCGCTCGTATCCAATGGTCGAAGAACGCCGGGAACCAATCGCCTTGCCGCATAGCGACCCCGCACCATGCGCCGGGAAAATCTCGGTGACGTCCGGCAGGTCGGTGATCCGCTGGAACACGCTGAGGTAAAGTTCGTGGGCCAACTCCTTCATGGCTTCCGCACCCAACAGGTCGGGGCGGCCCACGTCGCCCACAAACAGAAAATCACCACTGAACATCACCCACGGAGTTTCGGTGCTGCGCGAGGTGTCGTAGAGCAGCGGTGAAATGTGTTCCGGCGTGTGGCCAGGCGTGTGGAGAAAGCCCAATCGCACATTGCCAAATTCCACCGTGTCGCCTTCCTTGACATATTGATCGGGATAAGGCTGCGTCCAGTCAGGGCCACCGTACGAGGAACAATGGATCGTCGGCTCATCGTGCAGGCGGGCCTTCAGTTCCTTGGCTCCAGACACAAAATCGGCATGAACGTGTGTTTCGATAATGTGCCTGATGTGCAGATCGTGGTCGTTGGCGAACTGAATGTACGCCTCCACATCCCTGGTGGGATCGATCACCGCGGCCTCGCCGCTGGTGTCGTCGGCCACAATGTACGAGGCAATGGCGAGGCCAGGGATAAAGCGTTGATGAAGCAACATGACTTACTCCCATAACATGAATACCACCCGGGGCGGGGCACCCGCAGCACGCCCACACCCAACAAGATCCATTGCCAAGACAACATAGGCGATGCCCGGGCGTGTGCCCATCGGTAGAACCTTCCTTGAAGTATTGCCGCTGGAGCATCCGGGGGGACACCGAATGTATTGATGGTCGCGCCGCCTGGGCCCGGTCGTCGAATGCCTGTGGCCGAAAATCGTCTATCTTCCAGTACAATCCGCGGGATGCCGGCGGATCGGCAGGAGGGGAGGCAGATCGTGGACGCGCAGGTTTCAAGATCAGGTGCCCGAGCGATGCTTATTGATTGTGGCGCCTCCAATGTCCGGTCGTTGCACGATCGGCGGCGGAGGCCTTCCGTTCTCCAGCGCAGGGGGCTGCATTTCGGAGGGCGGGCACGAACGTGAGCGGACATTGGCTGCGCAGATATCAATAGCCTGTCAGTCGCGCTCTTGCCGATGCCAACCAGGCCGTTGCCGTTACTCAAGAGGGCTCGCCTTGATGTGGCCGAGACCATTGCGGGCCTCGCTGCCGATCCGAGCGGACATCGACTGCGCATCCAACAGCACAACCCATCGCGCAACGATCAAGGCAATTATCGTGCCGAGCCATGGCCACTGCACACAGGATCATCGCATGGAGATGCTAGAAAAACGCCGGGCATTATTGCCAGCGCAGCCAGTAAGAATTGCCGCGCGGCGAGGGCATGTTTCATTCCGGTAACCACCTATCCTCTTGCCAGAAGGAGACTTGGCAGCCATGGTGAAAATGGGCCACCGCGCGGGGGGTAACTTTTGCCGCCGTGCTGCCATTGCCTCGTGTAGCACCATGAGCATGCCTTCAGACGAATCTCAGATCGACGATGCGCTTCGCCGGGTTGGGCGTGGCGAGGTTTCGGCGTTTGAGAGCGTGGTCCGGCGATTCGAGGGGCCGCTGCGGGCCTGGTTGGCAGCGCAGGCACAACCGGGCGTGGATGTCGATGAAATCGCGCAGCGCGCTTTCCTGGCAGCCTATACCCGGCTCGACGAATATCAGTTGGGTACGAACTTCTCGGCGTGGCTGTTTACGATCGCGCGGTACCAGTTGCAAACCGAAACGACGCGGCTACGGCGGATCGCCGACTATCACGCGCGCTACGCGCCCGACTTGCTGCAGCGCGCGCTAGAGCGGCGGTGCGACCAGACGCCCGAGCTGTTGGTGGCTCGGCTCGATCACCTGCGCGAGTGCCTCAAGTCGCTGCGGTCGCAACTGCGGCAGTTCATCACCTGGCGTTACGAAGAAGAAATCTCCCTGGAAGAAATGGCCGCTCGCAGCGGCCGTTCCGTGGCTGCGGTGAAGAAGCAGTTGTTCCTGGTCCGCAGGAAGCTGCAGGAGTGTGTCGGCCAGCGCGAAGCGGCTGCGGAGGGTAGCCCATGAACGACGACCGCTTCAGCAAACTGTGGACCGACTTCCTCGAAGGCGATCTGAACGAAGAGGGCCTGGCCGAACTGCGGCAGATGTTCCAGCAAGACGAGCGATTGCTCGAAGCCGCCGCAGACTCCTACCAGATTCACCGGTTGTTGGGGATGGCCGCTTGCGATCAGCGCGCTTTCAGCGAGGTCTTCGTGCAGGCGACCATGGAACGGTTGCCTGCCGATAGTGGGCAGTTCACCGGTGCCGTGATGCAGCGGTTGCGGGCATCCGCCGAAAACCGCTCCCGGCAGCGAATCTCGCCGTGGCGGCTGACGACCTGGGTAGTGGTATCGGTGGCTGCGCTGGCAATGGGTGTGTGGCTACTGACCGGTGCGCTCAGGCAAGCCGATGCGCCCGCACCGCCGGGCCTCGGGCCGCTGGCCGAAAGCGCCGACGTTGAGGTACGATTGGCCGCGTCGTCGCGGGCCCGGTTTTTTGGCGAACTGGCCCCGCGGCTTCATGCTGTGCTGGAATCCCAGCGTGAGTACGTACTGACCGAAGGGCTGGTCGAGTTGGCATTCCCCTCGGGCGCCTCGGTCATCATTGAGTCGCCGGCCGTGTTCCGAGTGCTTTCGGAGACCAGCCTGGCGGTGGATACCGGCCGGTGCTCGGTCTACGCTCCCGAGGGCGCGGAAGGGTTCCATATCGAAACCCCCGTCACGCGCATTGTGGACCGGGGAACGCGGTTCGCGGTGAGTGTCTCGGAAACCAATGAAACGGAAGTCCAGGTGCTCGAAGGCATCGCCGACGTTTATCGGCGCGACATTGCCAACAGCGCACAGGGCGCGATCGCTGCTGCTGGGCAAGCGCAGCCCACGGAGATTTCCGAAACGCCGGAAACCCGGTTGGTGGAACGCGAAGCCCGGCGGTTCACGGCATTCGGGGGCGATGCGGCATCGCCGCTTACGTACACACCTGGCGCTTATCGCCACGGCTTGCCCGACCGCGTGATTCGTTACGAGGCCGCGACCGACGCACACGGCAATGCCCTGCGGCTTCAAAGCATCACGGTCCAGCGGGGCGGCAAGGTCGTCACCTACCCGTTCGAGCAACTGATTCCCGTAGAACTGACCTGGTTCAAGTCGGCCGACACGGTCGATCCTTCCGGGCATGTGGTGGGCGGTGAGCAACTGCCGGACTCGCTGGGTGATTTGCTGTCCGATGGCGTGTTAAACTCGGGCGTGATCAATCCCGGCGGCAGCCTCGAGCCGCTCAGCACCGATCCGGTGATGGAGATTCCCGAGGATGCCGGGCGGCCCGGCACGCCGGGTTTTGCCGTGCGGTTTCGCTCGCCGGTGGTCAATGGTCCGGGCCCCGATGTGGTATTCATGGAGCTACAGACGTACACCAATCCTTTGAATGGCGATGCGTTCCACGTGAGCCCGCTGGAGTTCCAACCGGGGCGCAGGTCGCTTACCATTCGCCATTATGATCTCACCATGACATCGCCCGAGGCACAGCGGTTGGCCGGGTTCTCCCTGTACCGATACGCCCAACCGATCGCGTCGCTTGAAGAACTGCGTAGCGCGGAGCACGTTCGGGGAGTTCCGGGGGCGCGGTTCCATGGCTTGGCCGTGGCGATTGATTTGTCGGACTTGGGATTTGCGGAAGGCGAACAGGTTGAGGGGTTGTTCTTCCAGGATGCAGACGACGATTCGCATCGCGTCGATCCTGTGTTCATCGGGGGATTGCCGGAACCATAGCGGCGGGAGCGGCGGGG
>CAZEEG010000041.1:10709-15902 GCA_964511065.1 uncultured Pirellulales bacterium
ACGCAAGCGACACCACTGCCGCCTGCGGCGTTTCCGCGGAAACAAACGGGCGAGCCATTCCAGGGTTCAAAGGGTTTGCGGAGAGATTCATGCGTTGCAGCGCATTATGGTTTGGAATCGTGCTGGGCTTGCTCACCCAAGCCGCTTGGGGTGAGGAATCGTCGCTGGCGGCACGCTGGGAGTTTGGGGCCGAAGAAACCACCCCGCTGCGTTCGCACGGCGGCGTCCATCGCGATGTACCCGGCCCTCGCCCGCCGATCTATCCCGACTTCGACCCGGGCAACACGGCCGTCAAGTTCGACGGTCAAGGCGCGCGGCTCACCTTTGCCGATCCCGGCGATGAAAGCCCGTTTGATTTCGCCAACGGCGATTCCATCACGCTGGAAGCGTGGGTACAGATCAGCGAGATTCGCCCCGGCGAGATCGTGTACGTGATCGGCAAAGGCCGAACCGGCCGGCCGGGTTTTGCCGCCGACAATCAAAACTGGGCTCTGCGCGTTCAAGAGCAGCGCGGCCAAGTGTGCGTGAGCTTCCTCTTTGCCACCAAGCGGACCGCCAGGACCGATGCCCACTGGCACCGTTGGACAACGACCGACGGTTTCACGCCAGGCAAGGGTTGGCACCATATCGCGGTAGCGTACCGCTTTGGCGATCCTGAAAGTGTGCGTGGCTGGATTGACGGCCAGGCGCGGCGGGGCCGCTGGGACATGGGCGGCCCGACCAAGGAACCTCCCATCGTCGATAACGACGAAGTCTGGATCGGTTCGTCCAACCGGGGCGCCCCGGGCAACAGTTTCCGCGGTTCCATCGATTCAGTGGCCATCCATCGCCGGGCCTTGGACGATGCGGTGATGTCCAAGCGATTCCGCCGGGTCGGCGAGGAACCCAAGCCGCAACCCTTGGCGGAAACGATGCCGGAGTTGGGCGAGTTGCCGCCGGGTCGCGTGTTGGCCACGCTCCACGAGAACATGCCGGCCCACACCCGCTGGCTCAACGACGACGAACAGATTGCCGAGCCATCACTGAGTTGGGAAGCCGATTCGTTTCTGCTCGATCGCCTGCCGGTACGGTACGACGCCTGGGGAATCCGCGATGGCTGGCGGGCCCCCGTGTTGTTGCGGCTGGCAGCCGATGTTTCGCTCGAGCCGGGAGTGCGCACGTTCCTGCTTCGCGCCCGGGGACTGGGGCGGCTGTGGGTCGATGGCAAACTGATCGCCCGCACCAAGGCGGTCACCAGCTCGCCCAATGGCGAAGAACACATCACGCCGGTGGCCGAGCCGCCGCTGCCGGGCTTGCGCCGCGCGGAGCACCGGCAGCAGGAAGTGATGGCCGAGGCAGAAATCTCCGCAGGCCCCACCCGCGTGGTGCTGGAACTGATTGTCGGAGGGCAGCGGTTTCGGCCCGATCCGGGCGAAACCTTGCTGGCGGTGAAGACTCCCGACGGCAAGCTGTTTGAACTGTTGGCCCCCGAGGCGTCGCCGCAGGCTCATGTGCCCCTTACGGACGAGGCTGTGACGGCCGCGTTGTCGCAGCAGGAACGCCAGCTTGATACCCTGGAAACCCAGGTGCGCCGAACGGCCGCTGCCAGCCAGGATGCGTTCTGGCAGCAGCGGCACGATGCGGCCCGCGCTTGGGCGCAGCAGCAGCCAGCGCCGGCGGTTCCCGGTACCGCGGCCCATCCGGTGGATGCGTTTCTCGCGGCCAAGGTGGAGCGGGCCCTGGCGGCATCGGCCCGGAGTTCGCTGGATGATGCCCGCCACTTTCACGGCAAGGTCTTGCCGATTCTGCGGGAGCAATGCTTCCGCTGCCACGGCGATAAGGAGAACGGCGGCCTGCGGCTCAACTCGCGCGAGGCCGCGCTGCGGGGCGGCGATTCCACGCTCCCTGCCGTTGAGCCAGGCAACCCAGACGAGAGCGAATTGATTCGCCGGATTCTGTCCGACGATCCCGATGAGCGGATGCCGCCCGGCGCCGCGCCGCTGCCGGAAGCGCAAATTGCCGCGCTCAAGGACTGGGTGAAATCCGGCGCACCGTGGCCGGCGCCGCCTGTCACGCGGGAGGATGTGGCGCCGCCGCCGCTGTTGGACGATGCCGCCTTTTTGCGCCGTGCCAGCCTGGATACCATCGGCCTGCCGCCCACCGAACAGGAGTTGCGCCAGTTTCTCGCGGACCCTGCCCCCGACAAACGCGAGCGGGCCATCGACCGGTTGTTGGCCGATGAGCGCTGGGCCGATCACTGGATCAGCTACTGGCAAGACGTGCTGGCCGAAAACCCCACCTTGATCAACTCCAGCCTGAACACGACTGGCCCCTTCCGCTGGTTCCTGTACGACTCGCTCCGGGATAACAAGCCGTTTGACCGGATGGTTACCGAGTTGATTCTGATGCGGGGAGGTGCCCACGATGGCGGCAGCGCCGGCTTTGGCATTGCCGGGGAGAACGATTCTCCACTGGCTGCCAAGGGACAGATCGTGGCCAGCGCATTCTTGGGTATTGAGTTGCAGTGTGCCCGCTGCCACGATTCGCCCTATCACAGCACCAGGCAGCAGGACCTGTATGCGTTGGCGGCGATGTTTGCGCGCAAGCCGGTGACGGTGCCGGCGACCAGTCGCGTGCCGGTCGCGTTTTTTGAGTCGAAGGCCCGCGAATCGCTCATCAAGGTTTCGCTGAATCCCGATGCGTCGATTCCGCCCCAGTGGCCGTTTCCCGCGTTGACCGGCGGCGATGCCAGCACGCTGCCACCTTCGCTGATGCACAATCCGGACGATACGCGCGAACAGTTGGCGGCCCTGATCACGGCCCCGCAGAACGAACGGTTCGCGCACGTGATCGTCAACCGCATCTGGCGGCGGTTGATGGGGGCCGGGCTGGTGGAACCGCCCGACGATTGGGAAGGCCACGCGCCAAGCCACGAGAAACTGCTGACCTGGCTGGCCCGTGAGCTGGTCACTCACGATTACGATCTGAAACACGTTGCGCGGCTCGTCATGACCTCGCAGACCTATCAGCGTGCCCCGGTGACGGGCAACCGCGAGGCCACGGCCGAGTTGCGGTTCTTTGTCGCACCCGATCGGCGCCGCCTGACGGCCGAACAGATCGTCGATTCGCTGCATGCCGCCGCCGGCCAGGCGATGGATGTGGAAGAGTTGACATTTGATCCCGATGCCCGGCGGCCCGCCAGCAACCGGCTAACGCTGGGCGTGCCGCGGCGGGCTTGGATGCTGGCCAACCTGGCGAACGACCGCGATCGGCCGAGTTTGAATCTGCCCAAGGCGAGGGCGATGGCCGACATCATGCTCGCCTTTGGCTGGAGCGGCGCTCGACAGAACCCACAGACTGACCGCGATACCGACCCCAACGTTCTGCAACCCGGCGTGCTGCAAAACAGCCTTGCTTCGGTGTGGCTGACGCGCGCCGCCGACGGCAGCGACCTGGCCGAGATCGCGGTTAAAGCGGAATCGCCGGCCGAACTGGTCGATCGCATCTTTTTGAGATATCTCAGCCGCTTGCCCAGCGAGGCTGAGCGGGCTCCGCTGGTGCGACTGCTGACTCCGGGGTTTGAACAGCGGTTGCTTTCCGCAGCGGAGATTCAGCCGCCTGCCCCGCTGGAACCGCTGCCGCGCGTCACGTGGTCGAACCACTTGGACCCCGAATCCAATGCAATTGCGCTTAAGCTGGAGGCGCGTGCCCGCTCTGGCCCGACGCCCGACCCTCGCTTGCGCCGTCCGTGGCGCGAGATGTATGAAGACGTTGTCTGGAGTGTCGCGAATCTTCGCGAGTTTGTCTGGATGCCGTAGGTCGCTTGCCCTACGTTATCTCACGTTCGTGAATCCATCCCCTTTTTGAACATGCCGGTGAGTGAACCCATGCATCGACGACACTTTCTTCAGGCCACGGGTGCGGCCGCCTTGGCTGCTTCGTTGCCTGGTCTTGGTGCCGCCGCCCCCGCCGCTGACCGTATTCGCGGTAAGGCCGAGCACGTGATCTCCATCTGGCTCGGCGGAGGCATGGGCCAGATCGACACGTTTGATCCCAAGCGCCGCGGCGACCCGCAGAAGAAAATCGCCGGTGCCTACTACGACAGTATCGAAACGGCCGTGCCCGGCGTTCGGCTGTGCGAGCACTTGAAGCAGTTGGCGCCGCTGATGGACCGCGTTACGGCAGTGCGCACGGTCCACCACGACGTGATCGACGAACACGCCGCGGCCACCAATCGCATGCACACGGGCCGGCCGATCAGCGGCACGGTGGTCTATCCTTCGTTGGGCTCGATCATTGCGCACGAACGCGGCGCCGCGGCCGAGGGCGCGCCGCCCTATGTGCTGATCGGCTATCCCAACGTCAGCCGGGGGCCCGGATTCCTGGGCGCCCGGGCCGGCTATGTGTACCTGACCGATACCAGCCAGGGACCCGCAGGGCTATCGCGTCCCGAGGGCATCACCGTTTCGCGGCATGGCCGCCGGCAGGCCATTCTCAATCAACTGCGGCAGGCCCAACCCGAATCGGACCAGGCGCCGCTGCGCGACTACGACGGCGCCATCGAACAGTGCCTGGAACTGAGCGGCCCCCACTTCGCCCAAAGCTTCAACCTGAGTGAAGAGTCGTCCGACCTTCGCAATCGCTACGGCGGGGAGTTTGGACAGCGCTGCCTGCTGGCGCGGCGGTTGGTCGAGCGGGGCGTGCGGTTCATCGAAGTCTCGCACAACCTCAACTTCCTCAACGGCGCCGGCTGGGACGTTCACAACACGGGCATCCTGCGGCAGCACAAGCTGATCCAGGAACTGGACAGCGCCATGGCCACGCTCATTCTCGACCTGGAATCGCGCCGGCTGCTCGATAAGACCTTGATTGTCATTACCACCGAGTTCGGCCGGCCCCCAGAGTTCGATAGCGGCGGCGGACGTGGCCACCAGGGCTCGGCGTTCACGTGCGTACTGGCGGGCGGCGGCCTGAAGCATTGTGGCGCCTACGGCGAAACCGACGAGCTTTCCAAGAAGATCGTTTCCGATCCGGTCAGCCTGCCCGATTTCTTTGCGACCATTCATGCCGCGGTAGGCGTGGACTACGCCAAGTACCTGTACGATGGTGACCGCCCGGTTCCGATCACCGACATGGGCAAGCCCGTTGCGGCGCTGTTTGGATAAGCCCATTCATCCGGGGAGCGCATATGCGGCCGGTGGAACCGGCCCTACA